>CBFGRM010000014.1:0-42293 GCA_965651205.1 uncultured bacterium | reverse complement strand
CGAGAAGGCGAGAAAGCGAGAAGGCGAGAAGGCGAGAAAGCGAGAAAGCGAGAAACGATTCACCAGCGGAGGGCTACCAGCCCGCCGATTGGGAGAAGGCGCGCTTCCAGCGGCGGCCCACTGGGCCGCCGACCTCGAGGGAACTGCTTTTCCTGCGCGCGCCGGCAGTTCACAACAGAAAACCCCGCCCGCCTTTCGGCGAGCGGGGTCTTCTGTTGTTGCGGCCTTCGATCAGTTGTTCTGCTTGATCTCGGCCCGGCGGTTCTGGGCGCGACCTGCCGAGTTGTTGTTGTCGGCGATCGGCTCCTCCTCACCGCGCCACCGGATGGTGATCCGGTCGGCTGCGACGCCCTGGTCGATCAGGTAGCGACGAACGGTCTCGGCGCGGGCCTGCGACAGGCGCATATTGTAGGCGTTGGTGCCGACCCAGTCGGTGTGACCGACCACGTCAACGTTGACGCCGGTGTTGGCCTTGAGCGTGTTGGCCACCGCATTGAGGGTGTCCATCGCGCCACGGGTGAGGTCCGACCGGTCGAACCGGAAGTGGACCATCTGCAGCTCGAACTGGTATGCCGGAGCTGCCGGCGGCGGCGGCGGAGCAGGGGCCGGAGCCGGGGGCGGCGGCGGAGGAGCCGGAGCCCGCACGGTGATGCCAGCCGACGACATCAGGTTGCCCTTGCGCGAGTAGGCCGTGACAGTGGCCGTGCCCGGCGTGGTGGCAGTGTACCGACCGGTGAGCGAGTCGATCGTGCCGGGACCGGTCAGACGGTACACGACAGCGTCTTCCTTGCCGCACCAGGTGGCATCTGCCATAAAGTTCTGCGACTGACCGGGCTCGAGCGTGGCCGTGGTCGGCCGGATGCCGATCATATCGGTGCTGTGGTCGCAGCCACCGCCGAGGACCAGCGACAGGCCGGCCTGGGCGCCGAGGTAGAGATCGCTCTCGTCGTTGAAGCCGCTGGGGATGTAGTCAGCGGTGCCCTCGAGCCGCAGGTGCAGCCAGTCGGTCGCCTTGAGGCGAAGACCGGTGATCGCACCCGGGCCGAAGTACGACTCCTCGATACCCTTGGTGAGCCGGACATAGTTGGCACCGGCACCGATCAGCCACGACGCCGAATTGCCGAGCGGCGCGTTGTAGATGCCGTAGAGATGCCAGGGGTTGTACATCAGGGGCCGCGAGGTGGCTCCTATGGTCGACGGAATCGCCGGCTGGTTTGCCTGCAGGTCGGTCGGGTTGAATGAGGTGCTCAGTTCAAGCGCGAACTTGTCCGAGAGGAACACACCCAGTCGGCCACCGCCACCGAGCCGGTTGTCGTCCGGACCCTGCACGTCATACGAGTCGGGATAGCCGGTGTAGCGGCCGAAACCGCCGATCTCGACACTTCCCTTCTGCTGCGCTGCGAGCGGGACAGCCACCAGCACGGCGGCAGCCGCCACCACGAACCTGCTGAGACGCATCATTCCTCCCCTGAAGAGTACGGACCTGTTTGGTCAGACAGCCGGCCGGTCTTCGCCGGCGCGAAACCGCGTAAGTTGTCCTGCTCCAACGTGTTCGAACAGAAACACACGGGCCGAAACCGCGCAAGACCGGGGCCGCACGCGAATTTCGGCAAATATGGCCCTCCCGGACCATTCCGGAGGGTGGTTCACGGGTCCCGCTGTGCCGGTGCCCTGTCGAACCGCGAGGCCGTGGGGCAGGATGCCCTGCAGGCCGTTGCTAGATTTGAGTGCCGATGCCGACCCTATCCGTTCGACCCCGACTACCCCGCCCGACCCATTCGCGCCTGCCGCTGCACATCGGGCTGTTCCTGACAGTGTACTTGACGCTCGCCGCCCCGCTCAGTGCACAATGGCGGCTGGAGGCCTGGTTCGGCGACGCCTGGAACGCCCCCACCGACCTGACCCTGACCCAGGACGGCCACCCCGACATCGTGGTCGATGCCGACTGGTCCACCCGGCCCTGGCGGCCGACCTGGTACTACTCAGGCAGGGTGTCCAAGTGGTCCGGCAACAGCGCCTGGGCGTTCGAGTATATGCATCACAAGCTGTACCTCGACAATCCGCCCGAGGACGTGATCCGCTTCCGGATCACCAACGGGGTCAATCACCTGCTGATCCAGCGTCACTGGCGGGTACACGGTTGGGAGCTCGGCGTGGGGGCCGGTCCCACCCTGGCGGTGCCGGTGAGCACCGTCCGGGGCGAGTCCTATGGCGAGGCCAACGGGATCTTCGGCTCGCGCTACAACCTGTCGGGTGGCACCGTGATGGCGACCGTCGCCAGGCGCGTCAAGTTGCTGCCGTACACCAGTGGTTCGTTCGCGATCAAGACCACCCTCACCCGGCTCGACGTGCCGATCGCCAATGGGCGAGGCAAGCTCGACAACTTTGCGGTACACTTCCAATACGGATTGTCCCTGGAGTCCGAGCCCTGATTCCGGAGGCTCCGGTGTCGCGCTGCACAAGTATCGCAACCTTGCTGGCGATGGTCGCCCTGGCCTCGGCAACGCTCTCGGCCCAGACCGGCGCCGAGCGAGCCAGCATCGATTCGCTGTTCGTGGAACTCGCCCGAGTCGGCCCGGATGACCCGATTCCCGCCGACAGCCGCTGCAGCGACTACAGCGGGTCGGTGGCCCGCGTCTGTCGCGGACTGCTGGCGGTGCGGCGAGTCGAGCGCAGCCCCGATGCCGGCGCGGCCTTCGACACCGAGATGGCGATCCGTCGCATTGTGCAGGACGAGCCACGCTGGGCAACGGCGTGGTACCTGATCGCGATGGCCAGACTGCAACTCACCCACTCGGGGGTGCTGGCGCGTGAGGGGCCGCGGCAACCGCTGGGAGTCAGTGCCGAGGCCGGTGCCGGGCTGGCGCTGGTAACCGCTGTCGAGCTGGAACCCGATTTCCTGGTGGCCGCCGAGGCGTTGGCGCTGGCACCGATTCCGCGCGAAGGTGCCTCGCAACTCGGCGAACGCCGCGATCAGTTGCGCAGGCTGCGCACCACGCTGCCGCTCAGTCCGGCCGCGCGGATGGGTGTCGGCATCGTCGAGCGCGAGAGCGGCGATCCCGACACCGCCGTCGCGATGTTCCGCGAGGCGATGGCGGCCGGTGCCGACAGCGGGCTGGCTCACCTCGAAATCGCCCGGATGCAATACAAGGCCAACAACGCCACCGAGGGACGCGCCGCGCTGATCGCCGGCGCCAGGTGGACCGCGAGCGAGCGCGCCAACGCGCGCTACCGCGAGGAGTTGTCGTGGGTCGCCTCTCCGGAGGAACTGGCAGAGTGGGATTCACTGCCTCCAGCAGCACGCCCAGAGTGGCTCGATGCGTTCTGGGTAGGGCGCGAAGTGCGCGACGGTCGTGCACCCGGCGAACGAATGGTCGAGCACTATCGTCGCTACGAAGAAGCGATGAAGGAATTCCTGATCCGGGTGCCGCAGAAGGGACGCCAGACATTCGTGAGCGTCGCCAGGGCGGGTGACATCCTTGATGCCGCATCCGGCGACCCGGTGGGTCGGGCCGGGATGACAACGCGCGAAGGCCTGCCCGGTGCGGAAAGCAGGGCGCAGGTGGAACAGCAGCGCAGCGGAGCGGGCGAATGGGCCAGTACCGTGGGAGCGACTTCACCGTTTCGCGAATTCGCCGTGACGCAGGACCTGCTCGATGATCGCGGCGTGATCTGGATCCGTCACGGCAAGCCCACCGAGCGGGCGATGACCGCCGGCGGCACCGCAATGGAGGCCTGGCGCTACGAACGGGCTCCCGAAGCGGATCTGGTGCTGTTCTTCGCCGAGGCAGACTTCGATGGCACATCGGGGGCTTCCGTCCTGGTGCCGACTCCCGCGGCAAGCGGCGGCCGGGTGATCCATCAACTCTGCGGCGGAGCCAAGGGGATGTGCGACGAGCTGATCCGGTTCGCCGCCTCCGAAGGTCCGGTCGAGAGTGGGCTCGGCGGTACCAGGCGGGTCACTGTCGGCGCACGGCAGGCCTCCGTGCCACCGCCGTCGGGAGGAGGACAGGTGCCAACCGACGTGATCCAGAGCGAACGCGACCGAGGCCGCAACAACATCGTGCGCGGTGTCACCACCGACGATCACCGCCGTTCGTTCGACGTGTTGCTGCAACCGGTGGTGCAGATCTACGGAGTCGATCGTTCCGGCGGTGGTGCCCCGAGACTGCTGGTTGCATTCGCCATCCCGGGCGAGAAGCTGGCCGGTAGCAGACCGCCAGCGGCAGGTGGCCGAACCGTGTATCCGATCCGGATCCAGTTGATGACCTCCCGGCACGGCAGCGCCGGCAGGTTCGATGTGGACACCATCCGCAACTTTGCCTCGATGCAACCACTGACGGCCGGACAGTATCTGACCGCGAGCTTCGAGTTGCCGGTGCCACCGGGCAGCTATTCTGCCACGGTGGTGCTGTCGCAACAGGGCGGTCGCGGCGCGCTCAGCAGGATCGCATCGGTCACCGCACCGGTGGACGGCGACGAGTTGTCGATCTCCTCGCTGATACTCGGCAGCCAGGGCAGTGGCGCCGGCTGGAACTCGGGCAGCAGGGTGGTACCACTCCACCCGCTCAACGCCTTCAGCCAGGACACGCCGGCCGAGCTGTACTACCAGCTCAACGGCCTGGAAACGGGTGGCGAGTACCGCACCAGGATCGAGCTGTTCACCACCGATGACAACAAGTCACGGGTGGCGCTGACCCTCACCTTCAACGATCAGGCCGACAGCCGCTTCGCCGAGGTGTCGCGCACCATCGGCCTCGGCAACCTCGACCCGGGACGCTACCGGCTCCGGGTGAGCGTGACCAGCGCCGGGAGCACGGCCACCGAGGAGTCGTTCCTGACAGTGGCGAGGTAGCCAGGCAGGGGAGTCGGCCGGGCCCCCTTGCGCAGCCAGCAGGCCGGCCTGCATATTTATGCAATATGCACAAGCCAATCGCCCTCGCCTTTTCCGGCGGTCTCGACACCTCCTACTGTGTTCCCCGGCTCGCCGAGCAGGGGTATGCGGTTCACACCGTATTCGTGAACACCGGCGGCACCTCACCGGCTGAGTCCGAGGCGATCCGCCAGCAGGCGATGGCCGTCGGTGCCGTGGCCCACCACGAGATCGACGCCCGGCACGCCGTGTTCGACCGCTTCGTGCGGGTGCTGATCCAGGCCAACGTGCTCCGGGGCGAGGTGTATCCGCTTTCGGTGGCGGCCGAGCGCACTCAGCAGGCGATTTCGGTGATCGAGGTGGCCCGCAAGGTGGCTGCGGTGGCGATCGCCCACGGTTCCACCGGCGCCGGCAACGACCAGATCCGCTTCGACATTGCGCTGCGTGTCCTGGCCGCCGACCTCGAGGTGGTGACCCCGATCCGCGACGAGGCGCTCACCCGCGAGCGCGCCATCGCGTATCTGGAGGAGCGCGGCCTGCCGGTGCCGCCCAGGTCGGGCGCGTTCTCGATCAATCGTGGCCTGTGGGGCACCACCTGGGGCGGCGGCTGGACTCACGACAGTTGGGCCTCGCCGCCCGCCGAGCTGGTCGATCCTCCCGCCGACGCACCGGCACCATCCGACATTGAGATCGAATGGCGGCGCGGTGTGCCGGTGGCACTCGACGGCGAACAGATGTCGGGCGATCGACTGGTCGACACCCTTGCGGCGCGCGCGGCGCGCTACGGCATCGGGCACGGCATTCACGTCGGCGAGACCGCGCTCGGCATCAAGGGCCGGATCGGTTTCGAGGCCGGGGCCGCGCTGATCCTGATCGCCGCGCATCGCGAGCTGGAGAAGCTGGTGCTCACCAAGTGGCAGGCGTTCTGGAAGGATCAGCTCGGGCGTTTCTACGGTGATCGGTTGCACGAGGGCCACTACTTCGATCCCGCACTTCGCGACATCGAGGCGATGGTCGATTCTTCCCAGCGGCGGGTGACCGGTTCGACCCGGGTGCACCTCGCGCCGGCCCGCTTCCTGGTCACCGGTGCCAAGTCACCATTCTCGATGCTCGATCCGGCGGTGGCGACCTACGGCGAAGAGCACCTGCTCTGGACCGGCGACGAGGCGCGCGCCTTTGCGCGGGTCGGTGCGATCCCGGAACTGCTGGTGACTCGTGCGGGTGAACGTGCGGCAGCCATCGATCCGGCGTTGGGGCCGCAACCGTCGGACAGCGATGATCACCATCACGGGGGAGGGCACTGAAGTGGTCGTGACCACTCGTGTCAAGCTGGACCGGATCGCCTCGTCGACCCGCAACGCCGCGCTCACGGAGGAAGTGATCGTGGGTGACCAGATCGTTGCCGCCGAAGGCTGCATACTTGCCGTGCGGGTGCTTGACGACAAGTCGACCTACAACACGCTCGAGGACGTGGCCGGCCGGATGGTCCAGCTCAGGAGCGGCGACATCCTGGCCGGCACGCTTGGGTCACGTCGCGCGCTGCGGGGATATGCCGGCGAGGTGCCGGCATCGATCGCCGTGGGCGACATCATCGAGGTGCTCAACCTGGGCGGTATCCTGGGTCGCTGCACTTCGGTCAACCCCGACATCGGCCCGCCGTTTCGCGCCGAGGTTCTGGGTGCGGTGCTGACCTTTCCCGACCTGGGAGACCGGGTCGGGCGTCCGGCGCACATTCGCGATCACGCCATTCCACCAGCGGAGACGCTTGACGCCCGGGTGCCGGTGGTTTACGTGGCCGGCACCTGTATGAACTCGGGCAAGACCGTTGCCGCCACCGAACTGGTGCGGGGACTCTCGCGTCGCGGGATCAGGGTGGGTGCAGTCAAGCTCACCGGAGTGTCGTTGATGCGTGATGCGCTGTCTATGCGCGACGCCGGTGCCGTTGCGGCGCTCACCTTCAACGATGCTGGCGCGGCCAGCACTCACGCCGGGATGACCGTGCCGGTTGCCCGCGGCCTGATCAACAGGATGATGGCGCCACACGGTGCCCGTCCCGACGTGATCGTGGCCGAACTCGGCGACGGCATCCTCGGCGAATACGGCGTGCAGGACATCCTGCGTGCCCGCGACCTGACCGACCTCGGCGCGGCCTACGTGATGGCGGCTCCCGACCCGGTGGGTTGCTGGGGCGCGTGCGAGCTGATGAAGAACGAGTTCCGGCTTCCCGTCACCGTGTTCACCGGTCCGGCGACCGACAACTCGGTGGGACGCGACTACATCACCGCCACGCTGGGGCTGCCGGCGCACAACGCCAGACGCGATGCCGATGGCCTGCTGGCGCGGGTGGTGGAAGGAATCGACGCGTGGGATGCCGCACGGGTGGTGTCAGCGTGAGGGCCGCGGTGGTAGGTGGTGCCGGATATGCCGGCGGCGAATTGCTGCGACTGCTGCTGCAGCATCCCGGAATTGCCGAGGTTGTCGCCACGTCCCGGTCGCAGGCTGGCAAGCCGCTGGACGCGGTGCATCCGCAACTCGCGCTGCTGAGTGACGCGCGATTCTCGGGGGCAACTCCGGCGGAAGCCGCGGCCGGCAGTGACGTGGTGTTCCTTGCGCTGGAGCACGGCGAGTCGGGTCGTGTGATGCCGGAGGTGCTCGACGCCGGACCGGGTATGGTGATCGACCTGGCGGCCGACTTCCGGATTCACGACGGTCGGCTGCACGAGAAGTATTACGGCGCCCACCCGGCGGCGGCGTTGGTGCACCGGTTCGCGTACGGGCTGGCAGATGTCCGCGGCCACGAGCTGCGCGGTGCAACCGCGATCGCTGCACCCGGCTGCTTCGCCACCAGCGCACAACTGGCGTTGTACGCGGTTGCCGATCTCGACGTGACCGGCGTGCCGGCGATCTTCGGCATCACCGGTTCGAGCGGTGCCGGACAGTCGCCCAGGCCCACCACGCATCATCCGGCCCGCGCCAACAACGTGTTTGCGTACTCGGTGATGGGGCACCGGCACGAGGGCGAGGTGCTGGAGCAGTGGCGCGCCTGGCGCAACGATGCCGCAGCGTCGGTGCGACTGATGACTCACTCCGGTCCGTGGGTGCGTGGCATCCACACCACGCTGCACGTCCAACTGGCGGAGCCGCTGCCCGCGGGATTCGACGCGGTGGCGCACCTGCGGCAGCGTTTCGCCGGCCGGCCATTCGTGCGGGTGACCGACACGCCGCCGCATCTCACCCACGCAGTGGGCAACAACCTAGCGATCCTGCACGCGGCCCGTTCCGACGACGGGCGGGAGCTGCAGGTGATGTGCGTGATCGACAACCTGATCAAGGGTGCCGGTGGCCAGGCGATCCAGGCGATGAACCTGGCCCTGGGACGGGACGAGCGCGATGGGCTGACTTCCCCCGGACCGATGCCGTGCTGAATCAATCATCCGCACTCCTCCCCGTCTACGCCACCTTCCCGCTTCGCGCCGCAAGCGGTCACGGTTCGTGGCTGGTGGACACCGACGGCAACGAATGGCTGGATGCCTACGGTGGCCACGCGGTGGCTACAGTGGGCCACTCGCATCCGGTGGTGGTCAAGGCGATCGCCGATCAGGCCGCCAAGCTGCTGTTCTACTCGACCGCGGTGCCCCACGAGGCGCGGGAGCGTCTGGCCGACCAGCTTGCCCGGCGTGCGCCGGACCCGCTGGCCAAGGTGTTCTTCTGCAATTCGGGGGCGGAAGCCAACGAGAACCAGTTGATGCTGGCACGTCGCAGGACCGGTCGTCAGGGCGTGGTGTCGCTGCAGGGTGGCTGGCACGGCCGCAGCGCGGCGACGCTGGCCTGCACCGATGGCGCCAGGTACGAGGCGGCGGCAAGGCGCGCCGGGGTGCCGCTGTCGCGCAAGGTGGCGATGAACGACATCGCGGCGCTCGAAGCCGCTGTCGACGAAACCATCGCCGCAGTGCTCATCGAACCGGTGCAGGGATTCAACGGTGCCAGGACCTGCAGCGTGGAATTTCTCCAGGCCGCCCGGCGCATCTGCGATGAACGCGGTGCCAAGCTGCTGTTCGACGAGGTGCAGATTGGCGCGGGCCGGAGCGGATACTTCACCGCCGCGGAAATGTTCGGCGTGGTACCCGATGCACTCTCGCTGGCCAAGGGACTCGCCAGCGGCCTCCCGATCGGCGCGGTCGTCGCGGTCGACTCGCTGGTCGACGACATCAGGATCGGCGACCTCGGCTCCACCTTCGGCGGCGGTCCGGTGCCCTGCGCTGCAGCGCTGGCAACGCTCGACGTGATCGACAACGAGTCGCTCCTGGCCAACACCAGGGAGGTGAGCGGACTGCTTGCCAACGGTGCGGCGGCGTTGCCCGCCGTGCGCGCCGTGCACGGTCGCGGCTTCCTGCTCGGGCTTGAACTGGACCGTCCAGCCGCACCGGTGCAGCAGGCACTGTGGCAGCGACGAGTGCTGGTCGGCACCGCAACCCAGCCCGACACGCTCAGGCTGTTGCCGCCGCTGTCATTCTCCGCCGACGAAGCCGCCCGGTTGCTCACTGCGCTCGAGGAGGTGCTGTCGTGAGTGGTCGGGATTTCCTTGCGATGGAGGACTGGTCGAGCGAGGAGATCGACGCACTGCTCTCGCTGGCAGCCCGGGTCAAGCGTGGTGAGCTGAGTGGCGGACTCGAGCGCAAGGTGCTGGCGATGGTGTTTCTCGACCCGTCGCTCAGGACCCGTTCGTCGATGGAGACCGCGATGTTCCTGCACGGCGGCCACGCGCTGGCGCTGGAACCCGGCAAGGGAAGCTGGGCGATCGAAACCGAGCTGGACACGGTGATGGACGGCGCCACGGTGGAGCACATCGTCGAGGCGGCGCGAGTGCTGTCCCGCTACGCCGATGCGCTGGCGGTGCGCTCGTTCCCCAAGGGAATCGACTGGGCCACGGAGCGGCTCGACCAGACCATCAGGAACTTTGCCCGGTTCGCCACGGTGCCGGTCATCAACCTGGAATCGTCGCGTCGCCATCCGTGCCAGGGCCTGGCCGATGCGCTCACGATCCGGGAGCGCCTGGGCGACACCGTGGGACGCAAGTTCGTGCTGTCCTGGGCCTGGCATCCCAAGCCACTGCCCACCGCGGTGCCGGCTTCAGCCGCGATCGCCGCAGCGCATCTCGGGATGGACGTGGTGATCGCACGTCCCGATGGCTATGACCTCGATCCCGAGGACACCCGGGTGATCGGCGAGCTGGCCACCAGTCGCGGTGGTTCGCTAAGCGTCAGCGACGACATCGACGGTGCGATCGACGGTGCCCACGTGGTGTACCCCAAGTCGTGGGGGTCGCTGCTGCACTTCGGCGATCCCGACTCGGAACGCCTGCTGCGCGCGGGCAAGCGTGACTGGCGACTAACTGCGGCACGGATGGCGACCACTGCCGGCGGACAGGGTATCGCTATGCACTGCCTGCCGGTGCGCCGCAATGTCGAGATCGACGCCGAGGTGCTGGACGGACCGCAGAGTGCGGTGATCGACCAGGCGGAGAATCGGCTCCACGCGCAGCGGGCGCTGTTGCTCGAAATGATCGGAAACATCGGCTGAACTGCGGTTCGGCCGCAACACTCAATTGCAGCAGGGAACACGATGAGCATCGACACCACCAGGGGAATCGCGGGACTCAAGGGCGCACTGCGCTATGTCCGCGCCTATCGCGACCACGTGTTCGTCGTCAAGCTCGGCGGCGACGTGCTGTCCGACAAGCACAACCTCGATCAGGTCAGCGCCCAGCTCGCATTGCTGTCGTCGTTGTCGATCCGGCTGGTCGTGGTGCACGGTGGCGGCACCCAGGCCAGTGCGCTGGCGCGACGCCTGGGCCAGGAACCGGAGATGGTCGCCGGGCGACGCGTGACCGACGATGCCGCGCTCGACGTGGTCAAGATGGTGTACCGCGGCCAGCTCAACACCGACCTGGTCGCGGCTCTGGGTCACCACGGTGTGCAGGCGGTGGGACTCTCCGGCGTGGATGGCGACCTGCTAATCGCCCATCGCCGCCCGCCGATGCGGGTGGTGGACGATGCCGGTGTGGAGCGCACCGTCGACTTCGGTCACGTCGGCGACATCGACAAGGCCGATCCCCGGCTGCTCACTTCGCTGCTCGACGCCCGCTTCGTGCCGGTGGTCGCATCGCTCGCCGGTGACGGCAACGGTGCCGTGTTCAACGTCAACGCCGACACGGTGGCGGAGACACTGGCGCGCACACTGCACGCCGAGAAGCTGATCTTCCTCACAGGTGCGCCGGGCGTGCTGCGCGACCGGGAGGATCCCAGCACGCTGGTCACCTTTGCCGATCCGGACGACCTGGCCGACCTGATGCGGAGCGGCGCACTGGCCGGCGGGATGCGGCCCAAGGTGGAGGCCTGCATCCGGGCTGCCACCAACGGAGTCGAGCGGACCCACATCATCGACGGCCGCGCACCTGATGCGCTGCTGCTGGAAGTGTTCACCGGTGCCGGCTGCGGCACGATGATCGTCGGCCGCAAGGAAAAGGCGAGCTATCTTGGCGAAGACCTGGCCGACTGAGATCGCGTTCCTGCGCGACCTGGTCGCGGTGCCCTCGATCAGCGGCAACGAGGCACCGGCGGCCGAGCTGGTCGAGGCCACCGCGCGGGACCTGGGCCTCGTCGTCGTGTGCGACGAAACCAGCGTGCGGGTGACGGTCGGCGACGCCGGCTCCGGTCCCACGCTGGCACTGGCGACGCATCTCGACGTGGTGCCACCCGGCGAGGGCTGGACTCGTGATCCCTTCGATCCGGTGATCGAGGGGGACCTGCTGTACGGCCGCGGCTCCGGCGACGCCAAGGCGTCGGTGGCGGCGATGCTGTTCGCCCTGGCCGACATCGCCAGGCAGCCGCCCGCCGGGCGGGTGATGGGATTGTTCACCTACGGCGAGGAAACCCGCGACGCGACGATGCCAGCCGCACTGGCGCGGGCAGGTGACATAGACGCGGCACTGGTGGGTGAACCCACCAACCTGCAGTTCGCGATCGCGCAGCGCGGCCTGATGATGGTCGACCTGGTCGCTCGCGGTGACCAGCGTCACGCCGGTTATGCCGGCGAGGGTCATTTCACCAACGCGGTCACCGCGCTTGCGCACGAGCTGATCAAGCTCGACGGCATCGTCGCCGAGCGGGTGCACCCGATTCTCGGCATCACCACCGTGACGCCGACGATGCTGGAGGCCGGTGTGTCGCGCAACGTCACGCCACCGCTGGCCCGGGCGGTGCTCGACATCCGGTCCACTCCGGCGTGGACCCACGATGAGCTGGAGGCGGCACTGTGCGATCGTCTCGATTGCGAGGTAGTGGTGACCAGCAAGCGACTGGTGCCGGTGGAGACACCGCCCGGATCGCGACTGCTGGCCGCCGCTCGCGCCGCCTCGCCCGAGGCGAGGAGCTATGGTTCACCCACGTGCAGTGATTGGTGCTACCTGAATCACGTCGACGCGATCAAGGTCGGGCCCGGCACCTCGCGCCGGTCGCACACCGCCGACGAATCGGTTGACCTCCCCGAGGTGGTGGCTGCGCGGGCGCTCTACGCCCGCATAGCGGAAAGGTTCTTCGCGTGAAGCGCGCCGAGACACTGTGGTCACCCGGAGTCACGCCGGACGAAGCGATGCTCGCCTACACGGTGGGCGATGACCGCGAAGTTGATGCCCGGCTGCTGCGCTGGGACGTGGTCGGATCCCTGGGGCACGTGGAGGCACTGTCGCGCGGCGGCGTCATCACCACTCGCGAGCGCGGTGCGATGCGACGCGCCCTGCGCGGTGCGCTGCGTGCGCTCGACAGGGGCGAGCTTTCGATCGGGGCCGAACACGAGGACGGCCACAGCGCGGTGGAGTTCTGGCTCACTCGCCATCACGGCGATGTCGGCGAGCGGATTCACGCCGGCCGCTCGCGCAACGACCAGGTGACGCTCGACCTGCGACTGTTCCAGAAGGATGCGACCCTGGCGATTCACGCCGGTGCACTGGGCCTGGCCGGCACGCTGCTCGACTTTGCCGCCCGGCATCGTCGTACCCTCTGGCCCGGTTACACCCATCAGCGGATTGCGATGCCGTCGTCGGCCGGGGCGTGGGCTGCCGGACTTGCGGAACAGTTGATCGATTCCGCCGAGGCCGTCGCCGGCATCTGGCCCAGACTGGACCGCTCACCGCTCGGCAGCGCTGCCGGTTACGGTGCACCGCTGCCCATCGATCGCGAAGCATCGGCTCGCGCCCTCGGTTTCGGCGGCGTCGACCAGGTCGTCACCACGGTCCAGAATGCGCGTGGCCAGCTCGAAGCGGCGGTGCTGGCGTGGTGCACCGACATTGCGCATCCGCTGGCCCGACTCAGCAGCGACGTGATTCTCTGGTCGAGTGACGAGTTCGGCTGGCTCAGGCTGCCGGTGGAGTTGTCCACCGGTTCGAGCATTATGCCGCAGAAGCGCAATCCCGACCTCTTCGAGCTGACACGGGCTCGCGCCGCAACCGTGAGCGGCGAACTCGCCACCGTGCTGTCGGTCAGGACCGGTCTCGGTGGCGGATACCATCGCGACTTCCAGTTGCTCAAGGCGCCGCTGATCCGCGGCACCGATCACACCCGTGCGATGCTCTCGATGCTGACTCTGGCCGTGCCGAGCCTGGGTGTCGATCGATCCGCTGCGCGTGAGGCGCTCCGGAACGAGGTGTTCGCCACCGACCTGGTGATGGCCCGGGTGCGGGACGGCGTGCCGTTCCGGCGAGCCTACCGCGAAGTGGCGGCGATGGTCAAACGCGGCGAGAGTGTGCCGGTGCCGTCGGCAGCCGAGGTGTTGGCGGCCCGCCGGAGCACCGGTGGACTCGGCAACCTGCCGCTTGCGGCTCTGCGCCGGCGTGCGCGCTCGGCGCAGCGATGGAATGCGACCCAACGTCGCCGTTTCGAAACTGCCATCACCCGGCTGATCAACGGCGGTGGCCGATGAGCCTCGATCGCAAGAAGCGCCAGCTCAAGATCCTCGAACTGGTGGCAACCCGCCCGCTCCGCACCCAGGACGAAGTGGCCGAGGCACTGGCACAGGAGGGCTGGGAGGTAACCCAGAGTTCGGTGAGCCGGGACATCGCCCAGCTCGGACTGGTGAAGGTGGACGGGGTGTACACCAGGGTGGCAACGGCCAGGATTGCCGACGTCGTCGATCCCAACGAGAGGCGACTGGCGGAGTCGGTGCTGACGGTGGATCCGGCGGGCGACGCACTGCTGGTGCTGCACACGCCGCCGGGTGAGGCACAGCGGGTCGGCTCCGCACTCGACCTGCTCGCCTGGCCGGAGATTGTCGGAACGATCGCCGGTGACGACACCATCTTCGTCGCGTTGGTCAACGCACAAGCCCAGCAGACCATAACCCGCCGCCTGAACGCCATCCTCGGCGCGGGCGAGACACCACGGTCGTCAACCCTGGTCTAGCAGCAGGGCCAGTTCATCGATTGTGTCCACTATGTGGTGCGGATTTGCCGCTGCCAGCCGCTCGCGACTGATCGGTCCCCAGGTCACCGCCACCGTGGCAACTCCGGCCGCATTTCCCGAGGCAATGTCGTGGTGCGAATCGCCGACGAAGCAGGCATCTGTGGCGGGTGCTGCAAGGCCGGATAGCGCACGCTCGACCGGTTCCGGATGCGGTTTGTGATTGCTGACATCATCGGCGCCCACGATCACCGACACCAGGTGCTCCACGCCGATCAGCCGCAGGCCCCTACGGGCACCTGCGTTGTTCTTGCTGGTGACAATGCCGAGGCGCCTGCCGGATTGGTGCAGGCGCAACAGCATATCGGTGACGCCGGGGAAGGCGTGAACCCGAGTGTCGTGATGCGCCAGGTTGAATTCCCGGTAGGTCTCGATCCAGCGGTTGATCTCGTCGCTGCGGTCCGTGAGCCTGCCGAACACTGCCACCAGCGGAGTGCCGATGCCGTCGATGATCTCCTCGCGAGTGACCGGCGGGAGCCCGTGTGAAGCAAAGGTGTGCAGGTATGAGTCGACGATCAGGTCGACCGAATTGATCAGGGTGCCGTCGAGGTCGAACAGCAGCGTGGTGCGCTTGGCCATAGACTCAACGTAGCCGGGGATCGCCACCGCGGTAGAGGATCACTGCCAGCCACTCGACTTCGCGCGGGGCCGCCTCTGCTGGCGGCGCGACGTGGGCGGACAGCAGTGCGTGGTCCGGCACGGAAACGAGCGCCTCCAGCTGTGCCGCGGAACCCAGTGGCAAGGCACGACTCGCCGCCGCCAGCAGTGTGTCGAGCCGTTCCAGCCGGTCGCGGTCGCGGTCGATGCGGGCCTGTCTTGCCAGGGTGAGCAGTCGGCTGACCAGTCTCGGACGTGAAACCACCTGTGGTCGGGCGAGTTCCAGCGCCCGCCAGCAGGCACGGCGTGCCAGTCGCCTGAGACGGGTCCGTTCGATGTCGCTGGTGACATCGGTTGCGAGCAGTTCGGGCAGTTCTTCCGGTGTGGCGGTGGCCTGTCGCCAGGCCCCGTCGACCAGTTCCAGCGCGATGGTCCCCGAGCGGTTGCCGGACAAGAGCCCGACCAGCGCGTGCGCCTCGACGTTTGCGGCAGCCGATGGCGCCACCGCGAGCCAGGTGTGTTTGCCCGGCGACGGTCGCGTCGGCGCCCCGATCGACAACTGATCCAGCCAACGGCTTGCCAGGCGACCCTTGCCGCGAACCAGTGCACCGATGTGCAGCACCCGTTCGATCGACGGCGGTGTCTCGCGGGTGATCACCTCGACGGAACCTGCCGCCTGACCGATCCGTAGTACCCGTCCGACGCGCTGGTCGAGTCGAGCGGCGTGCCAGGGCAGGTCGAGGTGGATCACCCTACTGGCACCTTGCAGGTCGAGCCCTTCGGCGACCACTTCGGTGGCCACCAGGCAACTCGGGGTCGATCTCAGCAAGCGCCACCCGGCGCGATTGGTTCCGAACGCCGCCAGCACCTGCTCCCGCGTCATCCGCAGCGCACCGATGCCCCCGGCACTGCCGTTGACCCACGCGGTGTTGCGACCCAGCTCGCTCACCACCATTGCCGCGGTGGCGCGGTGGCGCGCAAAGCAGACCGTCGGGCGACCATCGGCAAGCACGTCGCGCAGATCGCAGAGCCAGGGCTCCACTGCCGCGGGCACGGCCAGCGCAGCATCGACCTCGGCGAGATCCGCGAGCCGTGGTGCATCGCCCGCCGGCAGTTCACCGAGCAGAGGCCACAGCACCAATTGATCGAGTGCGGAGCCGGCAAACTGGCGCAGGGCCGTCCGGGACAATCCACCGGCGTCACGCGATTGCAACAACAGGGCGCGATAGCGCTTGAGTACCACTCGCCAGGCGGCGTCACTCGATGCCGCTGCGTCAAGCAGCACGGATGTCAGCAACCGTCGCACACTCTCCGATCGGGCCAGCTCGAGTCGCGACACGACTCGCACGGCCAGGGCGGCGCGGGCGTCTTCCGCGGTGCTGCAGGCCAGTTGCCGTTCCTCGAGTGGCACCACCCGGCTCTGCGGTCGCGAACGAATCACCACGCGTGCGAGCGCAGCGGGTGGCAGCCGCATCTCGGCCAGGTCGCGCAGTGATTGCACGCCGTCAAGGCAGAGCGCGTCGTCGGGAAGAATCAGGCGGAGCAGCGACACGATGTCGCTGCGGCGATTGATGATCGGTGTCGCGGTGAGCAGCAGCACTCGCCTCCCGGGCAGCCAGGGAGCCAGCACCTCGGCGCGACGGGTGGCAAGGTGACGGAATCGGTGTGCCTCGTCCACGATCGCAAGATCGGCGTCATCGGGAAGCAGCCTCCCGCGCGAAAGCCGCTCGTGACTGATCCAGGTGATCTTCACTCCCGCCCGCAGGGCGACCCTGCGCCACTGCGATTCCAGTGCAGCCGGTCCTGTCACCAGTGGAGTCGAACCGAAGTGGATTGCGGTTGCGAGCGCGATCCAGCTCTTGCCGCTGCCCACCGGCTCGGCGAGCAACGCCGCGCCGTGGTTGTCGAGTGCAGCGATCACCCGTCGCCAACTCTCCACTTGTGCCGGATACAGGCAGGTCGGCGGCAATGCCTCCGAGCGTGCCAGGGTGGTGGCCTGGCGCCAGCGTGCCCGCAGACGGTCGCTGTCGGTGTCGAAGGGAGGCATCGCCCCCGCAGTGGGCGGCGTCATCAGCCGCAGCGATTCAGCCACCAGCAGCGATGAACGCACCGACCGCCTCGCGCTCCGTTGTGGTGAGTGCCAGAAGGTCCGACGCGACCTTGTCGATTCTCGCTGCAACATCGGCGGACCACGATTCGCCGCCGAGACCAGCCAGCACCGGACAATCGATTGCGGCGGACGGCAGGGGAATCCGGCCCACTGCCCGGGCCCTGAAGCGAGCGTAGCCGTTGGCGGCTGGCTCTGCGCCGAGTCGTGCCAGGGCGCGAACCGGCGCGGCGTTGAGCCAGGCAGCCAGGGCATACATTCGCTGCTGGCTTTCAACCGCAATCACGTAGCAACTGTTTACCGGCACCTGGGCCTGGTCCGGCAGTGGTGCTGCACGCAGTCGGGGCGCCAGATCGGGCCAGATCACCCGCCACCGTGCAGTGGCCGTTTCGGTGCGGTAGATCCGCCACCACGGTCCGCCGGCATAGTCGCTGCGGTGCTCCAGGCGAACCTGATGTCGCTGCAGGTGTTCGCGCAGCGGGGCGGGCAATCGTGACAGGGGAATGCCCTTGTCGTCGGCGGGCCAGAGCAGTCTTGCCGATGGCAACGCGGCAAGCGGCCGAACGTCGCGCCCGCGCACCGCCCACCTCGTGAACTGGTCCAGCTCGACCGGTGGATCGAGGAAAAGCTCATTGGCACCGGTCTTTACGCCGAGCGATGGCGGATAGCGATTGGCGAGACTGTCCTCCTTGGCCAGCCGCTCCGCCAGCGATTGCAGCACGCCGTCGCCAAGTGGCCAGATCCCGGCCTCGCGCCAGGCCGACTGGTCCACTTCCCGGCCGGCGCCCAGTTGCATCCGGATGCGGTGTCCGGTGGCCGCGACACCGCGCGAGGCAACCAGCGCCAGCGGATAGGTAGTGGCGGCAAAGTCGGCGCGAGGGTCGCGATCGAGATCGGCTACCGCGTGCAACGTGTGGTGATGTGACAAGGCCGCGCGACACGAAGCAGCGTAATCGACGGTTGCCAGCTTCGACGGCACCAGCAGCGCCAGCGTGCCACCCGGCTTGAGCAGTTCGGTGGCCCGCTCGATGAACGCCACCGACAGGTCGGGCGGATGTCGCCAGCCGCCGGTGCCGCCGCCGCGCCACCAGCGATAGCGGCCCTTGAGTGCTGCTCGCTCCCGGCCCGGCAGCCGTTCGGAGCGGACCCAGGGCGGATTGCCGATCACCAGGTCGAATCCGCCCGCGGCGAGCGTGGCGGCGAACGCGGTCTCGATTCCGAACGCCGCCACGTCGTTGCCGTCGGCCAGCCGCTTGTGCTGCTGCATCAGTTGCGACAGTTCACGGCGCAGTTCGGCGACGGCCCGACGCACATCAACCGGCATCCGGATGCGGTTGCCGAACAGGTCGGCAGACCGACCGCGATCCTGCAGGTCGTCGAGCCGGGCTCTCAGCACGATCATCCGATCCACGAGAAGC
This sequence comes from uncultured bacterium, assembly GCA_965651205.1. GTDB lineage: Bacteria > Gemmatimonadota > Gemmatimonadetes > Gemmatimonadales > GWC2-71-9 > Palsa-1233. The sequence continues at coordinate 23,786 of CBFGRM010000014.1, read as the reverse complement.
ATCTGCGCGGCCTTGCGTTCCGCTTGTCGCAGTTGTCCAAGTGCCGTCCGCCGATCGGCGCCGTGACTCTGCACCACGGCCCGACGTGCCCGCTCCAGCTTGACCGAAACCGGCCGGGACAACCGCCCCCCACTGAACGGATCGAGCAGGGCATTCCCGGCACGAACGGTGGTGTCGAGGTTGGGCAGCGGGGACACCTGCATCGGGCTGCGACCACGCATCGCCCTCAGCACTTCGAGCCACAACCTCAGCTCGGCGTGCCGCACCGCGGCGGGGTCCTTGTCCACTCCGAACAACCGCCTGGTGATGACGGTGCGCACCGTTGCGGCATCGGGTCGAGGTCCGCTCATCAGGTGGAGGGCACCCACCAGGAAGGCACCGGAACCGACTGCCGGGTCGAGCACGACGAGTGACTGCAATGCGGTGAGCAGTCGGGGATCGGGATCGTCGAGCCCATTGCGCACCGTGGTTTCGTCGCGTCCGAGCAGCCGGGCCAGATGACTGGCGAAGGCCTCGCGCACCACTGCATCCACCAGCGCGGGCGGCGTGTAGTACGCGCCGGCGGACTTGCGGGCGTCGGGTGCCATCACTCCCTCGAACACCCGTCCCAGCAACTCGGGATTGACTCGTTCGCCGACCTCGCCACGATCGAGTGTCACCTCGAACGAATCGACCAGCAGCGCGAACAGCGTCTGCCAGGCATCGGTGGGCAACGACCAGTCGCGGCTGCGTTCGATCGGGTGCGGTTCGAACAGGCCGCCGTTGAGGAAGGGGATCGCGCCGAATGCGCGGGCACGACGCGAGCGGGAACCCAGCGGGCGGTTGAGGGTCCCGAAGAAGAGCGGCGCCAGCAGGTGTGGCTCGACCTGTCGTCGCGAGGCCAGGCATTCATCGAATGCATCTGCCAGGAACGACCTGTTGGCATCGAGCCAACCTTCCGTTTCCACGAATCGCAGGAACAGCAACCTGGTCACCTGCAGCAGGACCCAGTCTCGTCGTGCCCCTGGCGGGATGCGCGCAGGCAGCGCGGCAACTGCGGATTCGATGCCGGATCGCAGGGCGCGGAACGCGCGCCTGCCAGCGGCGTCGACGTCGATCGCTGCCGCCACTGCGAGCGCCTGCCCCAGCAACGAGGGATCGCAGCGGAGTTGCGCCAGGCGAGTGATTGCAGATGCGTCTTGCGCATCGGGAGACACCACGGCGGCCCGGACGGGTGGCACTGTTGCGATGAGGGTGCGTCGACCGCCACCGGGTGCATCGGCGATGAGGAGGCCCAGTGTCCCCTGGCGCGCCAGCTTGCGTGCGGTGGCGACTGCGGCGTGCGGGGGCTGCGCCGCCCACCAGCAGGGGAGCTGCCCCCGCAGGCCGATCTCGACCAGGTTGGCGGGACCGGGAAGCGGTACGGCGTGGACGCTGGCACCGATCCGGGCGAGCAAGGTCTTGGCGTCGTCGGGGGCGGGAGGGGCGGCGATCATCGCCGCATCCTGCCGCCTGGTGACCGGGAATCAGGTCACCTGTCGGGGCAGGGTGGATCCTGGCAACGCGAGATCAGGGATCCCTGCTGAGGTCGTAGGTGCGGCCCCGCCACTCGATCCGGCGCTCCCCGCGCATCACCGAACGCACCGTGATCCAGAGCGCCATCGCGGCGCCGAGCGGATAGCCGAAGGCGTAAGCGAGGGGGATGCGCATTCCGAGGTTGACCAGCAGCCAGAACGCGACACTGATGGCAACTGCCAGCAGCATTGCGGCTGGTGCCACGCCCAATGTCAGCAGCAGCAGCGGCAACAGCCAGAAGGCAAACATCGCCATCACCCCGAACGACGCCAGCTTGGGCAGCAGCGGAATCCCGCTCAATGATTGTCTGGCGCCGACGTGCAGGTTCTTCGACCAACCCTCGATCATCTCCGGCAGCGAGCGGTACATCCTGGTCGACAGTAGCGACTCGCCGTGCAGCATCCGGATTGTTGCACCGGCCCTGAACCAGCGCTGCGCCAGCGCGAGATCTTCAACCACCTCGTTCCTGACCCCGTGATGACCATCGAGGCCAATGTAGCTGTCGCGCGGCACGGCGATGAACTGGCCGTTTGCAACGACCTGATGGGGTCTGCGAGCGCGATTGATGCGGGCCGGCGGATAACGGAGTCCCAGCAGCACCCAGATCTGGGGCATCACCAGTCGTTCCCAGAAGCTTATGCACAACTGTTGCGAGTTGAGCGTGAGCAGGTCGGCTTGCTCCGCCTTGAGCGCGCCGACGGTGTGGTCGATCAGTGTTGGTTGATGAATCGTGTCGGCGTCGGTGAAGATCAGCACCCGGCCACTGGCCGCCCGGGCGCCCTGATGACAGGCCCACGGCTTTCCCAGCCAGCCATCCGGCAGTTCCGTGCCGGGCAGCAGGCGGATCCGCGGATCGCGCTCTGCCCAGTCGCCGACGATGGCGGCGGTGTTGTCGGTGGAGCGATCGTCGACGACGATCACTTCGAGTGCGGGATAGGTGGACTGCGACACGCTGTCGAGCAGGGTGCCGATGGTGGCCGACTCGTTGCGTGCCGGGATTATCAGGCTCACCGGCGTGGTGTTGCCGGTCTGGTGGCGTCGAAGGTCGAGGCTGCGTCGCGGTGCGATCCTGGCCAGCGCGGCAAACGGCAGCAACCAGATCAGGCCCGGGAGCAGGTTGCTGCTGGTCAGCACCTCATCGGTTCGCCGCTATCGCGGCCACCTCGGTCTCGAAGCGGGCCAGCCTGCGCTCGAAGTCCTCGACGGTGAAGTCGGTGAGCGGGGCCGACTGGCGGTCGGTCATCATCAGCGAGGCGACCAGCGCGTCGGTATAGCCTACAACCGCCTGCGAGATGCCGCGGTCCAGCACCGCGCTCAGTCGCACGAACACGGCCACCGCCCGGCGGGGTCGCATCGCGGCGATTGCCGGACCGATGTGCTGGATCAACAGCACCCGGAGTTGCTGGATTTCGTCGACCACCTCGCCGGCCGCCAGGCCCCGCGCTGCGGCGGTCCTGCCGTAGTGTTCCATCACCGCATCCCACACGAGCTTGGCTTCGCGGCGCAACGGGCCTAGCATTTCGATGAGGGTGTCGATGACCAGGCGAAGTTCCCGGTCGAGGACTGCCGGAGGGATCGATCCTCCTGCGGTGCGCTGGAGCAGCCAGTCTGTCCATTCGGCTACCATCTCGTCGCGGGCCTCGCTGATGATGCGGGCCGTGGCGAGTTGGGTCGAGTGGGATGAAGTACGCAAGCCGACCTCCACCACAAATTGGTCCTTCAACGTAATCGGAGCCGAGATGGTGCCCAAACAGATCCTCCCGCCGCGCCTGCGACCCGGCGCCCAGGTAGCGTTGATTGCGCCTTCCGGACCGCTGCTGGAGCGCGATGACCTGACCCGGGCCGGCGAGCTGTGCAGCGCCCTCGGGTACCGCCACCGCCTCGGTCCCAATGCCGGTGCAGCCTACGGCTACCTCGCCGGCACCGACGACCAGCGGATCGCCGACCTCAACGCGGCGCTTGCCGATCCGGCCATCGACGCGGTGTGGTGCATCCGCGGTGGCAACGGGATGAACCGGATCATCCACCGGGTCGACTTTGACGGCTTTGCCCGCGCACCCAAACCGGTGATCGGGTACTCCGACATCACCGTGCTGCTGCTCGCCCTCTGGCAGCGTACCGGAATCGTGACGTTCCACGGACCGATCGCACGCACGCCGATGCCCAACTTCCAGCGATTCCACTTCGACCGGGTGCTCACCGGCGCGGTTCCTGCCGGTCAGCTCGGCGGACACAACCCGCCGCAGAACGTGCTGGTGCCCACCAACCGGCGGATCTTCAAGGTCCGGGGCGGCAAGGCGCGGGGCAGGCTGGTCGGGGGCAACCTTACGCTGGTGCAGGCATTGATCGGCACGCCGTACTTCCCTTCGCTCGATGGGGCGATCCTGTTCCTCGAGGACGTGGGCGAGGATGTCTACCGGGTCGACCGGATGCTGGCCCACCTGCGGCTGAGCGGCGCCTTCGATCGGCTGGCCGGGATCGCGATCGGCCAGTTCACCGAAATGGGGCGCGGCGGCGACGGCGGTGCACTGGGCTTCGACGAGGTGCTGCACACCTATTTCGGTCCGCTCGACATTCCGGTGGCGGTGGGTTTCCCGTTCGGCCACATCGACGATCAGTGGACCCTGCCGGTGGGAGTGATGGCAGAGCTCGACGCCGACGCGGGGACGCTGGCGCTGCTTGAAGCCGCCGTGAGCTAACGAAGGGGAGAAGGGAGAAGGGAGAAGGGAGAGGGGATGACGGTCCTTCTCCCTTCTCCCTTCTCCCTTCTCCCTGTACTTAAGTTGCGGTGATGGCCACACCGTCTCTTTCACATCACGTGCTGCCCGGTGCGCTCGGCGACATCCTGGTGGATGTGCGCACCTCGTCGCACACGGCGTCGCAACCGGCGGTGCTGTTGCTGCACGGCTTCAAGGGTTTCAAGGACTTTGCATTCCTGCCGCCATTCGCGGAGCGACTGGCGCGCGCCGGCTTTACCGCCGTGACAGTTTCGGTGAGCGGTGCCGGCGTGGACGCCGACGGCAATTTCGTTCATCTCGAGCGCTTCGCGCGCAACACCTACAGCCGTGAACTGGACGACCTGGTTGCAGTGACCAGGGCGCTTGCGAGCGGGCAGTTGGGAGTGACGTCGCCGACATCGATCGGGGTGCTTGGCCACTCACGCGGCGGCGGAATGGCGCTGCTGCTGGCGCGTGAAGTCGAGGCGATCGCTGCGGTGGCAACGTGGAACGGCATCGGCATCGCGCGACGACACAGCGACGCCGAACTCGACGCGTGGCGCAAGGCCGGCAGGATCGAGATTCCCCATCAGCGACTCAGGATCCGGCTACCGCTCGACTTCGAGGTGGCCGAGGATTGTCTCCGGCACCAGCACGGGAGACTCGACATTCCCGCCGCCGCCGGCGCACTCCGCAAGCCGTGGATTCAGTTGCACGCCACCGCCGACAACACGGTGTCGTTCGCCGAGGCCGAGCGGTTGGCGAGCGCCGCAGGTGAGGGACACATCTTCGAGCCGATCGACGGTTCCGATCACGTATGGGGTTGCGCGCATCCGTGGAGCGGCGCGTCGCCAGAGGCCGAGCGGGTGTTTGCCCGGACGGTGGAGTTTTTCTCCCGCAACCTGGGTTGAGTCTTGTCGCGACTCGAACGAATGATCGCGCGCCTCGAGCGGAGGCAGGCCCGGGAGGCCGCCGCGGAAGGACGGCGGCAGGCGGCGGTGGCGTTGATCGTCAGACCCGACCCCGACCGGTTGCTGCTGGTGAGGCGGGTGATTCGCGCCAGCGATCCCTGGTCGGGCCAGGTGGCGCTGCCCGGTGGTCGCCGGGATCCCGCCGACCTCGACCTGCTCGACACCGCCAGGCGCGAGACCCGGGAGGAGGTGGGGCTCGAGCTGGGTCGTGACGACGTCCGCATCCCGCTCGACGACATCGCTCCCACCACCCGAGCCCTGCCACCGATGCTGGTGCGGCCGTACCTGTTCCTGCCGAACGCCGACGGCGAACTGTTGACCAACCACGAGATCGACCAGGCCGGCTGGGTCACTTTCGAGGAACTGACCGATCCGGTCACCCGCCGATCCTCGGAACTGGACCTGGGCGGCCGCCAGCTCCGGGTGGTGGGCTACCACCTGCCGGTGGGCCTGCTCTGGGGGATGACCGAACGGATCGTGACTCCGGTGCTGGAGGCGTGGTCGGCGAGCTGAGATCGGCCTCTGAGCCGGGACTAGAGTTGACATTAGGGTAGCCATTGTTAATAGTTAGGGGTACCTAAACTATCAGCAGTGGCCAGTCACTTCCGGGTCCCGGAGCAGCGATGCACGCAGATCTCAGCCGATCGGTCGAGGACTATCTCAAGACGATCTATCACCTCACCGAGGGTGGCGACGTTGCCACCACCAACAGCATCGCGGAGCAGCTCGCGATCGCGGCACCGTCGGTGAGCGGGATGATCAAGCGACTCGCGGAGCAGGGGTTGCTGGAGCACGAGCGCTATCGCGGCGTGAGTCTCACGGCGGCGGGCAGGCGGGAGGCGATCCGGATGTTGCGGCGTCATCGTCTCATCGAGTCCTACCTGGTCGAGCGTCTCGGCTACACCTGGGACACCGTGCACGACGAAGCCGAGCGGCTGGAGCACGCCGTGAGCGATGATCTGGTCAACCGGATGGCGGCCGCACTTGGCGACCCGGCCGTGGATCCGCACGGCGACCCGATCCCCAGTGTCGACGGAGTGATCACTGAGCAGGAGACACGGGCACTGCCGGAGGTGCCCAGTGGCGAAACGGTGACCATCGTGCGGGTCGACACCGAGGTGGGGGAACACCTGCGCTGGCTGGCCGACAATGGCTTGGTGCCGGGTGCGGTGGTGAGCGTGGTGGAGCAACAGCCGTTCAGCGGACCGGTTATCGTCCGGCGGGGCCGCACTCGCCAGGCCATCGGTCGGGAACTCGCAGGTCACCTGTTGTGCGTGGCGGAGGAGTCGTGATCCGACTGCCGCAACCCCAACCGGCGCCACTCGAAAGCGGCTGGCGTTACCAGCGACGGGTGCCCTCGCTGCCCGAGTCCTTCCAGAGCGTGCGCATCGCGCGCACCGGACCGTGGTGGCGCAAGGCGCTGGCCTTTGCAGGCCCCGGCTATATGGTGGCGGTCGGCTATATGGACCCCGGCAACTGGGCCACCGACATCGCCGGTGGCGCCCAGTTCGGCTACACGCTGCTCAGCGTGATCCTGCTCAGCAACATTCTTGCAATGGTGTTGCAGTCGCTCACCGTCAAGCTGGGCGTGGTGACCGGTCGGGACCTGGCACAGGCCTGTCGCGACCACTACTCGCGACCGGTTTCGCTGACACTGTGGGTGCTCTGCGAGATCGCGATCATCGCCACCGACCTCGCCGAGGTGATCGGTTCCGCCATCGCGCTCAACCTGTTGTTCGGCATCCCGATGGTGTGGGGCGTGATCATCACTGCCGTGGACGTGCTGCTGATCCTCCTGCTGCAGCACAAGGGATTCCGCTGGCTTGAGGCGTTCGTGATCGCGCTGGTCGCGGTGATCGGAATCTGCTTTGCCATCGAGATGGCGCTGGCCAGGCCCGAGATCGCGGCACTGGTGCAGGGACTGATTCCCACCACCGAAGTGGTGACCAACCCCGCGATGCTCTACATCGCGATCGGGATCCTTGGCGCCACGGTGATGCCCCACAACCTCTACCTGCACTCGGCGATCGTCCAGGTGCGCCATATGGGCGACGAGCCCGAGGACAAGCGCGAGACCATCAAGTACGCCACGATCGACTCGACGTTCGCGCTGTTCCTGGCTTTCCTCATCAACGCGGCAATCCTGATCCTCTCGGCTGCCACCTTCCACGGCACTGGTTACGAGCACGTGGCCGACATCCACGACGCACACCAGTTGCTGGCGCCGCTGCTGGGCACCACGATGGCGTCGGTGCTGTTTGCAGTGGCGCTGCTGGCGTCGGGACAGAACAGCACCGTGACCGGCACGCTGGCCGGTCAGATCGTGATGGAGGGCTTCCTCGACATCCGGTTGCCGGCCTGGTTGCGGCGGTTGATCACCCGACTGCTGGCGATCGTGCCGGCGGTGATCGTCACTGCGATGTACGGCGATCGCGGCACCGGTGCATTGCTGATCCTGAGCCAGGTGGTGCTGTCGCTGCAACTGTCATTCGCGGTGGTGCCGCTGGTGCTGTTCACTTCGAGCCGTGCCAAGATGGGCAACTTCGTCAACGGTCCCGTGCTCAAGACGGTGGCGTGGACGATGGCAGCGGTGATCGCGGTGCTCAACGCCTGGCTGCTGTTCACGGAAGTGCGGGGATGGTTGTCCTGATCCGCACCCTGGCGGTGATGATGACCGCTGCCGCCTCACTCCCTGCCCAGCAGGTGGGCGAGCGGCTGCCCACCGACTTCGTGATCGAACGACTCGACGGCACCCAGGTGTCGCTGGCGGACTCGCGCGGGTCGGTGCGGATCGTGAACGTCTGGGCAAGCTGGTGCCGTCCCTGCGTGGCGGAGCTGCCCTCGCTCGCCGCGATGGCCGACTCGCTGGCCGATGCCGGCGTCACGGTGTACGCCGTCGCACTGGACCGCAGTCGGCAGCGGCTGGTGAATTTCCTGCGGCGGCTCGCCGCGGCACCAGAGGTGTATGTGGAACGGCAGTCGTTCCCTCGCGAATGGGGACGCTGGGCGCTGCCGATGACCTGGATCATCGGTCCGGATGATCGACTGCTGCATATCCACCGTGGTGCCGCACGCTGGGACGAACCGGCGGTGCTGGCCTCGCTTCGATTGATGGTCGAGAATGCGCGGTAGTCTGCCGCGACTCTTGTCGCCGGTCCTTGCGGCACTGATCGTCGGGGCCGCTCCGGCACCGGCGCAGTCCATCCTCGTGGTGCGAGGCAGCGTGGTCGCAACCACCGGGCAGCCGATCCCCGGTGCATCGGTGCGGCTGGGTTCGTTGCCACAGGTCGCCACCGACACCGCGGGGAGGTTCGCGATCAGCGGGGCGACAGTCGGCCGCCACCGACTCACCATCAGGTCGATCGGGTATCGACCGGCAATTCTCGACCTGACCCTTCCCGCCGATACCGCCGTGGCCCCGGTCACTATGGAGGAGATTTCCGTCGAGCTGGGCGAGATGGTGGTCACCGGAACGCTGGCCGAGGTGCGACTGGCGGATTCACCGGTGAAGGTGGAGGTGATCAACCGGAAGGCGCTGGGGCGGAACCTCGCCAACAACCTGATGGAATCGATCCGGACATTGCCCGGTCTCCGGGAACAGGTGGACTGCGGCGTGTGCTACACCAACTCGATCTCGATCAACGGGATGGATGGTCCCTACACAGCGGTGCTGTTCGACGGTGTCCCGGTTCTCGGCGCCCTGGCCACCGTGTACGCGCTCAACTCGCTCAACCCCGCGCTGCTCGAACAGGTCGAGGTGGTCAAGGGTCCGGCGTCGACGCTGTACGGCTCCGAAGCGATGGGCGGGGTTGTCAACGTGATCACCCGCGACCCGCGGACCGCGCCGGCGTGGTCATTCAACTCCTCCGCGACCACTCACGGCCAGGTTGCCGCCGACCTGATGGTGAGGCCGATCATCGGTGGCGGCCGAATGCTGGTGGCTGGATCGGCTTCGTGGAATGATGCCTTCATCGACGCCAACGGCGATGATTTTTCCGACCTGCCGCTCACCACGCGGATCTCCGGTTTGGTCAAGTGGAGCGATGCCGGCGGATCGGCCAGGCGGGCGGACCTGCTGGCGCGTTACTGGTACGAGGATCGTTTCGGGGGAGTGAGCGACTGGACCAGGTCAGATCGCGGCAGCAGCGAGGTCTATGGCGAATCGGTAATCACCAACCGGTGGGAACTGATCGGTGGTTTCCGACCGGAGATTCACGGCGCCCGGATGCGGATCGATGCTGCGCTGAGTGGCCACGAACAGGATTCGTACTACGGTGACCTGCGCTACCACGCCCGGCAGCGCACCGCGTTCGTGCAGGCCGCGTGGGCGCCCACACCGGAGCAGGGCCGGTTGCGCCCGCTGGTCGGGGTCACCTGGCGGCGGCAGTGGTACGACGACGACACACCTGCCACTGCGGAAGCTGAGGACAGAGTCGTTCCGGGCGTGTTCGCCGAGCTCGAGATTCCAATTTTCCGCCGCATCACGCTGCTGGGTGGCGGCCGGGTCGATCATCACGCCGCGCACGGCAAGGTGGTGTCACCTCGCGCCGCACTGCGATGGCAGCCGAGCGACTGGACCACCGTTCGCTTGAATGCGGCAACCGGATTCCGGGTGGTCCACCTGTTCACCGAGGACCACGCCGCGCTGAGCGGGTCGCGTCGGGTGGTGATCGATGAGGCGCTGGATCCGGAACGTTCGGCAACAGTGACCGCCTCGGTGCACACGTTGGCCGGAATCGGTACCGTGCCCGTGACGGTCGACTTCGACCTGTTCCACACCCGCTTCAGCAACCGGATCCTGCCCGACTACGATGTCGATCCTGGCGAGATCCACTACCGCAACCTCGACGGCTTTGCGATCACCCGCGGCGCAGCGCTCGGGCTCTCGGTCGATCCCGGTGCGCTGCCGTTCGGGTTCCGGATCGGGGCAACCTGGCAACGGGTGACCCGGACCGATGGTGGAGCGACTTCGGATGTCGAGTTCGCGCCCGATTTCAAGGGTGATTTCTCGGTCTACTGGGCGCCGTCCGATCGCTGGAGTCTCGACTGGACCGGATCGGTCACCGGACCGATGTCGCTGCCGGAGCTGGACGGATTCACCGAGCGCTCGCCCTGGTTCACCGAGCAGAACCTCCAGGTGACCCGGGCGATCAGCGATGGCAGGTTCCTCATTGTCGGGATCAAGAACCTGTTCGACACCCGGCAGCGGAATCCCCTGGTGGCGCCGCACGACCCCTTCGGGCCCGACTTCGACACCTATCGGGTGTGGGGTCCGGTGCAGGGCCGCCGACTGATGGTTGCAGTCCAGTGGAATGGCGAGCCGTGACGCCGCGATCAGGTCAGCGTCGCAAGCGATGCAGCAGCCCGCCCAGGAAGGCGTGATCTGCGCTCGCGGCCCAGCGACGGACCCGCCAGCGTCGCAGCAGAACCTCGAGCCGCCTGGCTGCGCGATCATTGCCGAGTCGGTGGGCAAGCACCAGCGCCTGCTCCACGTAGGCTGCGCCGTCGGGATCGGAAATCGACCCCGGCTCCACGTCCTCGAATTTGCGCGCCGGCGGGAAACTCGTCGACTCGAGTCCCAGCAAGTGGAGCAGCAGCATAGTGCGGCGACACTTCTCGCAGCGGCCGCAATTGTAGCCTCTGTCCTGCCAGCACACGCGCAGCAAGTCCAGGACGCCGGGTTCGTCGGCGATTCGGGCGAGCTTTTCCCAGCGCATCGGGCCGAAGCCGTGGTGCTCCACCGTGGTCGCGGCACTCGAGAGCAGCGGATCGCTGAGGAGATGCGAACCGGCGCCGATGCAGTCCAGCCAAGCGTGCCCAGCCGCGATCAGGATCCGCTCGACTCCCAGTGCGTGGCCGAATCCTGCCAGGCAGGCGCCGTTGTGCACGTTCCAACCGATCCCGAAGTGGTGGCCGATGAAGCGGGCGTTGGAGCTCATCGTCCACAGTGGCATATCGTGCGATGCAAGCCAGGCTCGGTTCCGTTCGATGGCATCGTGGGCAAGTTCGCTGTCGAGCTGAAAGTCCACACCGTGGCTGAAGACAACGGCGTCGAGCCGATCCTGCGCCTCGAGCATCGTGTAGAGTCCATCCACTCCGCCCGAGAAGAACGCGACGCGATCGTTGCAAGGGGGACTCGACGACTCGGTGGCCCGGATCGGCACCGGGACCAGGTCCGTCCCAAGTAGCGGACCCCACCACCGCACCACATCCATATACTGGCGCACACCATCCAGGAACACGGGGCAGACGGGCAGGGAGTCCGGCAGCTCCAGCGCTTCGCCGCGTGCCATTGCCGGCACCACCAGGCAGGAGATGAACGGCTCGCCGCGCAGCGCCACGTCGCGATCGGCAGGGATGCGGAACCAGAGTCGCTCCCCTTCCACCCGGGCCGACAACTCGGTCAGGCCGGAGTCGATTGCGACGCGGCGCGGGTCGTCGATTCGCAATGTCATACTCCCGGCCGTGCCGGACCGTAACCCCACGGCATCAGGTCGGTACTCCGCATCCGCTTCTGTGCCCAGGCGGGGAAGATGGTATTGCGAAGGTCCCGCAACAGTCGGCGCCGTTCCAGGGACCGGCGGCCCGCGTGCAGTCGTGCAATGGCGTGCCGATCGCCCCGGGCCACGGCGAGTTTCAGTATCTCGCCGACGTACACGTGCTCCGAACCGACCCTGAGGTGCGGGAGATAAGCCTCCAGCGGGTCGACAAGCGCGGCATCGGCGTCGACCGGGAGCTCGCCACCGGCCAGATGGAACATCAGGCGGGTGCGGGCACACTTGGGGCAGCGGCCGCAATTGCCCTCCGCCTTTCGGTGGCACACCCAGATCCACGGCAACAGGTCGGGCCGTTGCAGTACCGCGACGCACTTCTCCGCGCGGCTCCGGTCGGCGCCGAAGTGCCGGATGTGCACCCGATCACTGGACCAGAGCGGATCGGCGAGGGTGTGCGAGCCCCAGGGTGCAAGCCGGGCGAAGCTGTTCGAGGACGCCACCGTCATCTGGCCCACTCCAAGGAGATGCCCCGTGGCGGCCAGCGCGGCCCCGTGAGTTAGGGCCCCCGACAGCCGCAAGCCGCGCCGCCAGGCCACCCAGTTGGTCCGGAGTGCCATCGACGGGCGGTCGAGGGCGTCGCCAAGTTTTTCGATCCGGCGCCGGGCCGCGTCGAACTCCTCGTCGGGGAGGATGAAGTCGAATCCATCGAGATAGATGAGCGTCGACGGCTCCGGGTCGGGGTCGCAGATGACCGCGTGCACGGCATCCACCCCACCTGAGAAACAGGTCGCCCGGGTCGGGGCAGCGGCTGTCGGCGACGCCTCGTTGGCGAGGACGTCAACCCGGCCCAGTTCGGCGTTCCACTGGGTCCACAGATCCTGGATGGTGGGGATCCGGCCGAGCAGGGTGCCCGAGACGGCGGGCATATCCCGGAGGTCGAGGGTGCGATGCTGGGCCATCGCAGCCAGGAGGGCGATCACCAAGTAGGCATCACCGATCCGGTCGGAGCCGGCGAAGGCCGGACCCGAGAACCAGACTTCCTCGCCATCGATCCGAGCGCTGACCACCTCGGCACCGTCGATCGGAGTGGACCGCGCCTGCCAGACCCTCATCGCTTCTCGCATTCCAATAATCTATCGCTCTCCAGGATGCAGGCCCCCGGCCAGGGTAGATAGATTGGTAGGTACGTCCCACACCCTCCGAGCCAATGACCAACGAACCCATCGAACGTCTCAACAGGGCGCTCCGCGACCATTACCGCATCGAGCGGCAGGTCGGCCAGGGGGGAATGGCCACTGTCTACCTGGCCGAGGACCTCAAGCATCGCCGCCGGGTGGCGATCAAGGTGCTCAGGCCGGAACTCACCGCCACGATCGGCACCGAGCGCTTCCTGCGCGAGATCGAGCTGGCGGCCAAGCTCCAGCATCCGCACATCGTGCCGGTATACGACTCGGGCTCCGCCGACGGAATGCTGTACTACGTTATGCCGTTCATCGAGGGCGAGTCGCTGCGTGACCTGATGCAGCGCGAGGGGAAGGCCCCGCTCGACCGGGCCTCGGAGATCATCCGCGAGGCAGCCAGCGGGCTGGGGTACGCTCACGATCGCGGCATCGTGCATCGCGACGTGAAGCCCGAGAACATAATGCTCTCCGGTGGTCACGCGGTGGTGGCCGATTTCGGGATCGCTCGCGCCATCGATGCGTCGCGCGCCGATCAGGGTAACCTGACCGGTGCCGGAATGGCGATCGGCACTCCCGCATATATGAGTCCGGAGCAGGCCACAGCCGACGAGGTTGATGCACGCAGTGATCAATACGCGCTGGCCTGCGTGTTCTACGAACTGGTGACCGGCAAGCAGGCGTTCTCGGGTCCGACGATGCAGGCGATGCTCACCTCGATGCTCACCGGCCCGCGACCGAAGCTGTCGTCGGTGGTGCCCGGCATTCCTGCCTCCGTGGATGGCGCAACCCAGCGTGCCCTGTCGACCGACCCCGAGAAGCGCTTCCCGTCGATCAACGAGTTCGCGCGTGCCATTGCACTCGAATCGAGTGGTGCAGCTGCGGCGAGTCGCGAAAGTCGTCGTTGGAAGATCCTGGCCATCGTCTTGCCACTGCTGGTGATCACGGCCACCGCGCTGTGGGTGCTGATGTTCGGTCCGGCTCGGCGCGACGTGGTGTCGGGCGCCGAGACGATCGCAGTGGTGCCCTTCTCCGTGTCGGGTTCCGGTGTCGACGGACTCGGCGAGGGTATGGTCGACCTGCTGTCGGTGACACTTGATGGCGTCGGGCCGATTCATACCATCGAGCCCCGCAGGGTGATGCGCGAGTGGCGCCGCCGGGTGGATGCCGGACCGGGTGATCTCGAGGATGCGCTCGCGGTTGCGCGCAACACCAAGGCGGCGTCGGTGCTCACCGGCAGCATCGTTGCGGCCGGCTCCACCGCCCGTCTCAATGCCGAGCTGTACGGTCTCGATGGGGTGCGATTGGGCGTGGCCCAGGTGGACGGACCGATCGACTCGGTGCTGGTGCTTGCGGACGGACTCGCGCTTGCATTGCTGCACGACATCTGGAAGTCACGCGAGCCCCTCCCCTCGGCGAACACCACCGGAATCAACTCGGCATCGGTCCCCGCTATCCGGGCATACCTCCGCGGCGAGCAGTATCACCGGCGTGGTCAGTGGGACAGCGCCCGGGTCGCATTCGAGGAAGCCGTCACCGCCGATTCCACATTCGCACTGGCGTGGTACCGGCTGGCAAACACGCTCGGATGGCAGGGCCTGTATCAGGGTCAGCAGTCGCTGCTGGCGTCGAGCAATGCGGTCCGGTTCTCCGACTCGCTGCCGCCCCGGATGCGGACCCTGCTGGTGGCCTATGACCTGTTCGCTCACGGCAACGCCGACGCGGCCGACTCGGCGCGGGCCTATACCATCCGCTATCCCGACGACGCCGACGGCTGGTTCCTGCTGGGAGAGGCGCAGTATCACAACCGGTCATATCGACCGATGCCGCCCGCCCGCCTGCTGGCCCCGTTCGACAAGGTGCTCGCCATCGATTCATCGCTGGCACCGGCTGCCATCCACCCGCTGGAGATCGCGGTGTGGAGTGGCGACACCGCGTTGATCAGTCGCTACGAAAATGTGTTCCGCTCGGCGGAATCGGCCAACGAGTTGCGCCGGCTCGAGCTGGCACGACAGTCGGTAACCGGCAACGACTCGGCGTTCGTGAAGCTGTTCGACACTCCCAGTGGCGTGACACTGGCCGCACTCTGGAACCGGATGACGTGGTCCGACGGCGAGTCGCTGCTCGACGCCATCTCCGGCGTGTCGGAGCTCGCACCCGAAGGGCCAGCCGGTTTGCAGATTCTGGGCTTCCCCGCGATGATCGCCCAGTCGATTGGTCGCACCGACACTGCAATGGCGATCCTCGCATCGGCGAGGATGGGCCCGGCAATGCAGGAGATGCGCTCATACGTGCGCCTGATGCCGGTACTCGGCGGCTACGCCGACACCTCGCTGATACGCGCTGCCGATGCCGCGTTCGGCCGTGAGCCCGCCAACCAGTATCTCGCGCTGTGGCAGGGCCTGCTGGCGCTCGACCTGGACCAGCCGCGACGCGCCCAGACGTTGGTCGAGCGCGTGCTGGAACGTCCCGACACGCTGCAGCAGGCCGTGCGCGGGGCACTCAGCGGGATTCGCGGCCTGGCGATCGTGGCGCAGGGCGACACCACGCGGGGACTGGCAGTGCTCGACAGCGCCAGGGTGACGATGGCCGGTACCAACGCGGCGAATCTCGTCACGCCGGTCACGCTGCGCTACTCGATGCTGCTGGCCTCTATGCCGACAACTCGCCGTCGCGGCATCTTCCACCTCCGCCACGGATTCACGGAGTCGTCGCAGGTTTATCCGATCGTGCAGTTCCACCTCGGTCGAGCGTGGGAGGCGGAGGGGCAGCCCGATTCCGCAGCCGCAGCGTACGGCAGGTTCCTCCGGCTCTGGGACAAGCCCGACTCGATCTATCTGCCGATTGTCGAGCAGGCGCGAGCCGGACTGGCTCGCTCCGTCGGCGAGCCGGCCGCTGAGGTCACGATGCCCGACGATTCACAGTGACGACAACACCGGAAGGATTCCCGGCCACCGCCCGTGAAATGCTCGACGCCTTCGCCAAGGGTTGGAGCAAGGGCCGGGTCGAGATGATGATGACGGTCTTCCATCCCCAGGCGATCTTTCTCGAAACACCCTTCGCCAAGCCATTGCAGGGTGCCGATGCGATCCGCGCCTGGGCCGCAGACATTCCCTACCACCAATCCGAGACCGCGTTCACCACCGGCGAGCTGTTTGTAGCCGGTCCCTGGTTCTCGGCCGAGTTCAGGCTGGTGTTCAGGCGCCGCAAGACCGGTGAGTGGGTGGATGCCCGCGGCGCCCTGTTCGCAGAGACCGATGGCGAGAAGATCACCGAGCTGCGGATGTACTGGCATCGGATGGTGGGCGGCAAGGAAACCGCGCTGCCCTGAGGGGCTGGGCAAGGTGTCCGGAAAGTTGGACAGCTCGCCGGTCGCTACCGGCAGAAGTCGTTGTGGCACAAGGCGTTTGCCTTGGCACGGAACTGGAAACAGGTATTGGCGTTTCCCTTGTAGTACCGTGCCGATCCTGGAGGATCAATGCTCACTGCCCTGACCACCTCACTTCTGGCTGCCCTCGCACTCCCCGGGCAACCAGTGCCGACCGCGCCACAAAC
Source organism: uncultured bacterium (assembly GCA_965651205.1). GTDB lineage: Bacteria > Gemmatimonadota > Gemmatimonadetes > Gemmatimonadales > GWC2-71-9 > Palsa-1233. The sequence goes on along the minus strand of CBFGRM010000014.1, from coordinate 7,317 downwards.
GGCGTCGGCGATCCGCCTGTCGATCAACGAGGGCGGCGACTTCCAGCCCGGCGACCGGGTCAATGTGGGAGTGGAGATCGGCGAAGACGGCTACCTCCTTGTGTTCCGCGTCGACGGCGACGGCTATGTCCGGGTGCTGTTCCCACTCGATCCGGATCTCGATCCCTACGTCCGCGGCGACCGCGAGTATGAACTGCGCGGTCGGGGCGAGCGGCAGAGCTTTATGGCCGACGATCGCGGCGGTACCGGACTGGTGCTCGCCGTGCTGTCGCGCGATCCATTCGACTTCAGCGGTTTTGCTACCGGGATGCACTGGGATTACGGCCGACTCCGTCTGATGGACCCTGCCGGTGACGCCGAGGCCCAGTTGCTCGGCCTGGCTCGTGAGATGACCGCCGACGGCAATTTCGTGTACGACGTGCTCGGCTACCGGGTGTGGGGGCCGGGCTACGAGAGCGAGCAGCCGGTGATTGTCGCTGGCGGTGGCTATGATCCGTATTTCGACGGCTCCTACGCCTGCCTGGCCTGCGGTTGGGGCTACCCGCGCACTGGCATCTCGATTACGGTGGGCAACCGCTGGGGCTGGAGCGATCCGTGGTACGACCCGTGGTATTACGACCCCTGGTACTACCGTGGCAATCGCTGGAATGGCTTCTGGGGTTGGGACCCGTACTGGGGTACCCCGTACCGGCCCATCACCGTGATCACCCCTCGGCCCAGGCCGGTGGTTCCAGACACGCCCTACGGCTATCGTGCCCGGCCGCGATCGCCTGTGGCGGCGATCCCGGCGGGCGGAGTTCCCCGGCTCAGCGAGCCGGTTCCCGGCCTGCCCAATCGCCCGGCGACCCGACCGGCAGAGTACGACAACCGCAGCCGGAGCCGCGGCAACGCGCCGGCAGTGACCCCGGCCCGTCGCCCGGAGCCGCAGGCGACCCCGTCGCGACGGCCGAGTGAGCCGGTGCAGGTTCCGCGTCGGACTGGTGGCAGTGTCAATCCGCCGACCCGGTCCACTCCGCCGGTCAACACCGAGCGCTCCCGCAGCCGCAGGCCGTCGGCTGCGGCTGATCGGGCCGTTGAGTCGGCGCCGAGGCCGGTGACCACCACGCCGACCCGGGCGATCGTGCCGACTCGCCGGGTCGAGGAGCGGCCGGTTTATCGCCCCCCGGTGGTCAACCAGACCCCGACCAGGGCCCGCAGGAGCGAGCCGGCTCCGGCAGCGCGTCCGGCGTCGTCGGCGCCACCACGCACGGTTCAGCGGGCCCCCGAACCGCAGCGCCGGGTTGAGCGTCCGGCTGCAACGCGCAGTCCCAGCGCGGCACCTTCACGTCCGGCGCCGCGGCCCAGCAGTTCTGCTCGTGGTAGTTCGGGTTCATCAGGCAAGGCGAGTCCGCCTGCCAGCAGCTCACGTTCGCGCTCGCGCGGCAACAATTAGCGCGCGGAACGTGGGGAGCGTCCGGGGGTGACGCTCCGGGAGGCACCGCTCAGGGCTGGCGGTGCCTTCTCGCGTAGTCGAGACCCCACTCCATTATCTCTGCGCTGCGCAGGCCGGCGCGCATCGCCGCATCGACTGCCGCCTGCTCATCCATCCCTTCATCAAGGATGAGGTAGGCGATCAGCGGACCGCCGGTGCGATTGGCGCTGGCGCAGTGCATCAGCGTGCCGGTGCCCTTCTGTGCACGGAGCACGCCGAGCGCCTGCTCCAACGCCTCGTCGGCGAGCGCGCCGGGGCGGACCGGAAAGTTGTGATAGGTCATCCCGAGTCCGGCCACTTCCGACGGTTCACTGAACGGCCGGTCCTCCATCGGGTCGCGCAGGTCGATCACGGCGGTGACACCGGCCTGGCGCGCGGCCTGCAATTGTTCCAGGCTGGGCTGGGCAGTCACGACCAGCCAGGGCAGCGGGCTGGAACCTTCGGAAACACCTGTGGCGGCAGCGAGATCGGACACGGTTTGGCTCCTGTTGGAGGTGCAGCCGACAATATACGTCGCTGCTGGTAGATTACGACGATGCGCCCCCTCACGGTCGCCCTCGCCCAGTTTCGCCCTGCCAAGGGCCGTCCCGAGGAGAACCTCGACCGGATCGAGGCCTGCTTTCGCGACGCAGCCGCTGCCGACGTGGCCGCCTCCGTGCTGGTTTTTCCGGAGGCGATCCTGACCGGATATTTCCTCGAGGGCGGCGTCCGGGAGCAGGCCACCACGGCGTCGGCGCTGTTCACGCTGCTGGCGGAACGGCACGCCAATTCGGGCAGCGGGCCGGTCGAGGCCTGTATCGGATTCTACGAACTGCACGACAACCGCCTCCACAACTCGGTGATGTGGGCGAGCCTGGGCGGTGATGACGCAGGCATCAGGCACGTGCATCGCAAGGTGTTCCTGCCCACATACGGGGTGTTCGACGAGGAGCGTTTCGTCGAGTCGGGGCGCGACGTGCGCGCATTCGAGACCCGGATCGGCCGGGTCGCGATGCTGGTGTGCGAGGATGCCTGGCATTCGCTGTTGCCGACGATCGCGGCGGTGGATGGTGCGCAACTGATCGCGGTTGTCGCGGCGAGTCCGGCGCGGGGCCTGGTTCCCGACAGCACCCATCCCGGACAGCCGGGCTCCCAGGCGCGCTGGGAACGACTGGCGCGCGAGATCGCCGGCGAACACGGGGTGTATGTCGCACTGAGCCAGTTGGTGGGATTCGAGGGCGGCAAGGGTTTCCCGGGCGGTTCGCTGCTGGTGGCACCGGATGGCGAGGTGTTGCTGCGCGCACCACAGTTCGCCGACGCGCTGGTCGCTGCCACGGTCGATCTCGATGCGATCACTCGAGTGCGCGCCGACTCTCCTCTGCTGGCAGACCTCGAAGTGAAGTTGCCGTACCTGATCGAGTCACTCGACCGGGCACGGTTGCGGCGCGCGGAGGGCAACGGACCGCTGGAGGCAGGGGAGTGGGCGGCTGCGACAGTGTCGCCACGCGCAGAAACCTCGCCGGCCGTGGCAGTGTCGCCGCATCTCGACATCGACCCCGAACTCACCCGCCGTTGGCTGGTGGAGTTCCTGCGCGACGAGGTCAGCCGGTTGCGGCGCTTCGAGCACGCGATTCTCGGGCTGTCGGGTGGCGTCGATTCAGCCGTGGTGGCATTCCTCGCCGCGGAGGCGCTGGGCCCCGATCGGGTGATCGGCGTGCGGATGCCGTACCGCACCTCCAGCCAGGAGTCGCTCGACCACGCACGACTGGTTGTTGATGCCACCGGAATCAACGAGCGGACGGTCGACATCAGCGCGGCCGTCGATGGCTACGCAGCGGCCTCCGGCACCACGATGACACCCGACCGCCTCGGCAACGTGATGGCACGCACCCGGATGATCACGTTGTTCGACCTCTCGGCGGCGCTCGGCGCACTGCCGATCGGCACCGGCAACAAGTCCGAGCGTTTGCTGGGCTACTTCACCTGGCACGCCGACGACACGCCGCCGGTCAATCCGGTCGGCGACCTCTTCAAGACCCAGGTGTGGGCGCTGGCGCGACATCTCGGCGTGCCCGACGTGATCGTCGACAAGCCGGCCAGCGCCGACCTGGTCGCCGACCAGACGGACGAGGCCGATTTCGGGATCAGTTACGGCCGTGCCGATGGGATCCTGGACCTGTTGCTCCGGGGTCACTCGGAGCCGACCATCGTGGCCGGTGGTTACACTCCGGAGGAGATTGCCACGGTGCGACGTCGTCTCGACGGCACCCACTGGAAGCGGCGACTGCCGAGCACCGCGATGGTCTCCGGAACTGCAATCGGCGAGTACTACCTGCGCCCGGTTGACTATTGAACTTCGAATGCCCGAACCGAGGCTTGCGTGACGATTGAATTCCGGCCGATGTCGCACTCGCGCGGCGAAATCTCGACGCTGGTGATGCCGCATATGGCCAACATCATCGGCGACCTGTTCGGCGGCAACATTATGGCGATGGTGGACCAGGCCGCCGCGATCGCCGCGATCAGGCACGCCGGTGGTCGGGCGGTGACCGCATCGATCCACCGCGTCGATTTCCGGGACCGGATCCCGATGGGGTCGCTGGTCACCTGCGTGGCGCAGGTGGAGTATGTCGGCAACTCGTCGATGGACATTTCGGTCGATGTCTACGCCGAGCAGCCCAGCACCGGCGAGCGAAGGCACACCAACAACGCCAAGGTCGTGTTCGTCGCAATCGACGAGAGCGGCCATCCCAAGCGGGTGCCGCGCCTCAAGCCGGAAACCGAGGAAGAGCGGCAGCGTTACCAGGCGGCCGAGCAATACCGGCGCGAGTATCGCGGCTGATGGCGACTCCGCGAGTTGCGGTGGTGTTGGGCGGTGGTGGTGCCAAGGCGGCGGCTCACCTCGGGGCCGCGGTGGCGCTGGCGGAGGCCGGCATCACGCCGGTGCGCTGGATCGGCACTTCGATGGGTTCGGTGGTGGCGGCGGCGATGGCCGGTGGACAGGATCCGGTCGCGATGCTGGAGGAGTTCGGCGAACTCGAGGCGGCGGATGTGCTCAAGCGCGAACGGTTCGCGCTGCTCAAGGGGATCTGGGCACCGGCCATATTCAGGAGTGACGTGTTCCGTGCCGCGCTGGAGCGGCTGGTGGATTCGCGCAGCTTCGCAGCCCTGGCTGCTGACTGCACCATCACCGCGGTGGAGCGCGACAGCGGGCAGACGGTGAGCTTCGGCACCGACGGCGAGGACGCACCGCTGGTCGACGTACTGGAGGCCTCGTGCGCATTGCCACCGTGGTTCCGTCCCGTCACTGTCAACGGACGGGCGCTGTACGACGGTGGCATCCGTGCCCCGCTGCCGCTGCCGCAAGCCGAGCAGGTAGACTGTGACGTGGTGCTGGCGATCGACGTGGGTCCCGGCTTCGACGAGGTGGGCGAGCCGGTGCTCCGTCCGCCGCCGTTCATTGCGGCGGCCGACACCGCGATCGGCTGGTTGATGGCTGGCACCACGCAGTTGTTGCGCGAACGCTGGGCCGCAAACCCGGCCCTGCCGCGACTGGTATATGTCCGGCCCACCAGCGATCGAGGAGCCACCTTCGCGGTTGAACGCATCGGACACTACGGCAAGGTCGGGGCGAGTGCCGTCCGGGCCATCCTGGGAGAATTGCGATGAACGAGACACGCCGCCATTTCACGCCGGAATCGGCCAACGCCACGCTGCCGCTGGTGTCGCGCATCACCAGCGACCTGCTCGAGCTGCATCCGCAGTGGCGAGCGGCGGTTGCAGCCTACGAACTGGAGCAGGACGCCGTGTCGAACACCGAGGAGCCGGAGCCGGCGCGCGAGGCGCGGCTGCTCGCCGGTCGGCTGGCCGGCGAAATCGAGTCGTGCCTCAACGAACTGGAGCAGGTCGGTTGCCTGTTTCGCGGTTTCGAGGAGGGGCTGATCGACTTTCCCGCGCTGCGGGAAGGACGCGAGGTGTTTCTCTGCTGGCGCCACGGTGAGGCCGAGGTGAGTCACTGGCACGAGGTCGACGCCGGCTTTCCCGGGAGGCAGCCGCTCGATGGTTCCTTCCTGGTGCGGGAGGGAGCGTGACCGGGGCCTGGCGGTTCATTCATTACATCTCGTTCATCGCCTGGATTGGTGGTGCACTGTCGGTGATGATGGCGGGCATTGCGATGCGTCGGCTGGACCGCACGCTGTGGGGCGGTGTGGCAGAGGCACAGGGAGCGATCTACCGCGCACTGGTGGGACCCGGTGCGCTGGTGTCCGTGGTGAGCGGCCTGCTGCTCACGTTCCGGATGTACGGCGCGATGTCGGGCCAGGTCGGCGCCTGGCTTGGCACGATGCAGGCGGCCGGTGTGCTCGGCGCACTGGTGACGCTGCTGGGCGCGATGCCGGCGGCTGCCCGGTTGTCGCGCCTGGACCCCAACGGTGACACCGCCGCCGCATTCGACCGGACCCGCAAGCGGCTGGCGATCTCCGGCTCGATCGGCGGCACCCTGGCACTGATCGCGCTGCTGGCCGGCGCACTCTACCGCTCGTGACCATCTCGCGACGCGACCTGCTGGCGCTCGCCGCAATGTTGCCGGGGTTCGCGGCGCTGGCGCGCGATGGTCAGGCCGCGGAACCCGGTCGCAATGCGGGACTGCCGCACAACCCGGGGCCGGACGACGAACCCGACTGGGAGCGGATCGCGCGGGCATTCGTGATTTCCGGCGTGCATCTCAACACCGGCACCTATGGCGCCTGTCCGATTCCGGTGCTTGAGGCAACCATCCATCACTTGCGGGCGTTCGAGCGCATCACCCGCCAGGAGCATCCCGACCAGGCCGCACTGCACACCTCGCTCGAGCGGGTGCTCGGCGCCTGGCCGGGTTCGGTCTCGATTGTCCGCAACACCACCGAGGCGATGAACGTGGTCGCCGCGGGCATCGGCCTCGGTCGCGGTGACGAGGTGCTGACAACAACGCACGAGCACGCCGGCGGACGATGCTGCTGGGAACTGCACGCGGCCCGTCACGGCAGCGTGATGCGCACGTTCGATCCGCCGCTCGACCCGGCGAGCGACGAGGAACTGGTCGACGCCTGGCTGGCGCAGGTCACCCCGCGCACCCGGGTGATGTCGATCTCCCACGTGCTGTTCACCACCGGGATGATCCAGCCGGTGGCCAAGCTGGCGCGCGCCGCACGGCAACGCGGCATCATCACGGTGATCGACGGGGCGCATCCACCGGGAATGCTGGCCGTGAACCTGCAGCAGATCGACGCCGACTTCTACGCAACGTCGCCGCACAAGTGGTTGCTGGCACCCAAGGGGACCGGACTGCTGATCACTCGTCCCGATCGGATGGCGACCACCTGGCCACTGGTGGCATCGGCCGGCTGGGATGGCAACAATCACCTCAAGTTCGAGCACGTGGGCACCGTCAACGAGTCGCTGATCGCGGGGCTGGCGGCGGCAATCGAGTTCCACGAGGCGATCGGCAGCAAGGCGATCGAGGAGCGGAGCAGGGGATTGGCTACACGACTGTTCGAGATGCTCGGCAGTGTCGATGGGATCGAGCTGGTGTCGCCGCGCGGTGCCGCGCAACGGTCGGCGATCGTCTCGTTCCGGAAGGAGGGCACCACCGCCGAGGAGATGCAGGGACGGCTGGGCGCGGCCGGGATCCGGACCCGCAGGATCTCCGAATACGGCTACGAATACCTGCGACTGAGCACGGCGATTTACGTCCTGCCGTCGCAGCTCGAACGGACGGTGGCGTTGCTGGCCTGAAAAGGGAGAAAGGAGAAGGAAGAGGGGAGAGGCTCGCCGCCAGGAGGCGCCTTCACCGCGGGGTGGTTCACTTTCTCCCTTCTCCCTTCTCCCTT
>CBFGRM010000013.1:0-42465 GCA_965651205.1 uncultured bacterium | reverse complement strand
ATGAGCTGGGTTCAGAACGTCGTGAGACAGTTCGGTCTGTATCCGTCGTGGGCGTGGGAGTGTTGAGGGACGTCGTCCTTAGTACGAGAGGACCGGGACGAAGCGACCGCTCGTGTACGGGCTGTTCCGCCAGGGGCAGCGCCCGGTAGCGATGTCGCGCGGAGATAACCGCTGAAAGCATCTAAGTGGGAAACTCTTCCCGAGATGAACACTCCTGAGTCTTAAGACTCCTGAAGGGCCCTGGGAGACTACCAGGTTGATAGGCGGCAGATGCACGGCGTGCAAGCGCTTCAGTCGAGCCGTACTAATCGCCCGTGAAGTTTGATCTCTCCCCATTTCTTGAACATCTGTGCTTGCCCGAACTCACATCATTCCTCCCTTCCGTTGTCGCCATATTGGCTGGCGATTAGCGCGCGGGGGCCACACCCGTTCCCATTCCGAACACGGCAGTTAAGCCCCGTAGCGTCGATGGTACTGCGATCGAGAGGTCGTGGGAGAGTAGACCATCGTCAGCCACCCCTGAGAAGCCGGACATCCCTGCGATGCCCGGCTTCTGTTTTTCACTGTACCGAGATCACGCCGTCCACCCTCCGATCTCCGGTCTCCGCTCTCCCTTCTCCCTTCTCCCTTCTCCCTTCTCCCTTCATCTTCCGGCTATGGCTACCTCCACCCGCTGCGGCACTGTCGCCATCGCCGGCCGTCCCAACGCCGGCAAGTCGTCGCTTCTCAACGCAATCCTGGGCACCCGCTTGTCGCTGGTCTCTCCCAAGGCCCAGGCCACCCGGTTGCCGGTCACCGGGATCCACACCGAGGACGACACCCAGTTCATCTTTCTCGACCTGCCCGGCCTGCTCGATCCCGCCTATGCGCTGCAGCGATCGATGCGCCACCTGGCTATGGCCGGCCTGGAGAACGCCGACGTCATCCTGTACCTCCATCCGGCGCCGGAGGCACCTGCCCCCGATCTGGCCACCCTGGTGCCTGACCTGCCGCCGCTGCGGGCGCCGGTGGTGACCTGCTACACCAAGGCCGATCTGGTGAGCACCGAGCGGCGTGCCGAGCTGGCTGCCGAAGGGGCCGCCGTGGTGGCCACCAACGATCCGGACTCGATCTCGTCGCTGCTTTCCCGGCTTGCACCGCTGCTGCCCGAGCGGCCGTTCCGCCACGATCCAGCGGAGATCGGCACCCAGCCGATGAGATTCTTCGTGACCGAGTTCCTGCGCGAGGCGGCGTTCGAGCTGCTCGAGGACGAGGTCCCCTACGCCTTCACCGCCGAGGTCGATGAGTTCCGGGAGGACCGCACCCCGGTGTACATTCGTGCCACGCTGTACGTCGAGCGTGAATCCCAGAAGGGCATCGTGATCGGCAAGGGTGGTTCCGTTCTCCGTGAGATCGGTTCCCACGCACGGGCCCGCTTGGAAGCACTGCTCGGCGTGCCGATATATCTGGAGACCTGGGTCAAGGTGCTGCCCCGCTGGCGGAAGAGCCGGGGAGCACTGGCCCGGTTCGGATTTCCGCTTCCCGACGACGAGGGACCCTGAGTGCCGCTGTCCACCCAATTGCTAGACGTGCTGGTCTGTCCGCAGTGCCGGGGCGACCTCGAGTACCAGCGGGACCCCGAGGAACACCTGACCTGTCACGTGTGCCGGTTGCGCTATGCGGTGGAGGATGACATCCCCATCCTGCTGATCGACGAAGCCACAACCCTAGACTGAATCCTGTGCCGACTCTCGACGCCCTGCGCGCCGCGGCTGCCGAACAGGCCACGGCCCTCGAATCCGATTTCATCGGCACCGAGCATCTCTTCCTCGCCTGGCTCAACCACGCGCGCGGCCCGATCGTCGACGCGATGAGCGCAGCCGGCCTGACCGCCGAGTCGTTCACCGAAGTGCTGGCCAAGAGTGGTCGCCGTGGCCGCGGCCGTCGTGGTGGCGCGGCACCGGCCCGTGAGCAGGGTGGACTGACCAGTCACGCCCAGCGGGTGATCGAACAGGCCACCGAGCGGGGCCAGGCCGCCGGGCGTGACGAACCCGCCGCCGACGACCTTATCCTGGCGATGATCCAGGAGCCTCGGGGGGCGATCGCCCGTGCCCTCACCGAATTCGACCTCAAGCCGTCGCGCCTCAAGGCACTGGTGGCCGACCGACCCAGCCGGGGCCAGCGTTCCGCTGCGGCCAGGCAACCGTCGCAGCAGCCAGCCGCTGAGCAACCGGAGCCCAAGGGCCAGTCGAGGGGCCGACCTGCCCGACAGGAGCGCCAGGGACGCCAGGAGCGGCCGCAGGCCGACTCCAGCCGCGCTGCAAAGGCCGTTGAACCGATGACCCCGCCGCCGCCTGCGCCCGCCCCCCGGCCCGTCGAGCCGGAGATGCGGCAGGCGCCGCCGCTCGATGTCGAGCGGGGCGGCTGGTTCCGGTGGTCGACTCCGCTGTACCTGGCGATCCCGGTAGCGGTCTGGTTGTACCTGAGCCACGCCGAACCAATCTGGATCCTGCTGGCGTCGTGCCTGGCCGTGCTGCCGCTGGCAGGGCTGATGGGCGAGGCCACCGAGCAGTTGGCCGAGCGCACCGGCCCGACCCTGGGTGGGCTGCTCAACGCCACCTTCGGCAACGCGGCGGAATTGATCATCGCGATCGCCGCCCTGCGTGCCGGATTGGTGGACCTGGTCAAGGCGTCGATCACCGGTTCGATCTTCGGCAACCTGCTGCTGATTCTCGGCCTGGCGCTTATGGCCGGCGGGGCTCGGACGGCCAAATTGCGCTTCAACCGCACCAACGCCGGGATGAGTTCGGCGATGCTGGCCCTGGCCGTGGCGGGCCTGATTTTCCCGACCCTGTTCCACACCACTCATCCGGTGGGGGCGGCGCAGGCGGAACTGCGGATGTCGGAGCTGGTTGCCGCGATCCTGTTGCTGACCTACCTGGGTTCGCTCTGGTTCGTGTTCCGCACCCACCGGCCGTTGTTCGGCGGCGGCCAGATGAGGGAGCACGACCTGAGCGGCACCTGGTCGGTGCCCAAGGCCATCTCGCTGCTGCTGCTGGCGACCGTCGGCGTCGCGGTGATGTCGGAGATCCTGGTTCACGCAGTCGAACCGGTCAGCGCCACCTTCGGCGTTTCGCAAACCTTCCTCGGCCTGATCCTGGTGCCGGTGATCGGCAACGCCGCCGAGCACGGCACGGCTGTGATCGCTGCCCGCCGCGGCCACACCGACCTGGCGCTGCAGATCGCGCTGGGTTCGAGCACGCAGGTCGCACTGGTGATCGCGCCGGTGCTGGTGTTCCTCGGCGCCATCCTGATGGTGCCGGGGATGAACCTGGTGTTCTCGCCGTTCGAGGTGGTCGGCCTGGCCGTGGCGGTCATCACTTCGGCGATCATCACCCTAGACGGTGAGTCGCACTGGTTCGAGGGATTGCAGTTGCTGGCACTGTACGCGATGCTCGCGGCGGCGGCGTGGTTCATTTGACGCCCGCTCGCCCCCGGCGTACGTTGCGGGTTCACTGCCGGCCTGGGGAGGGCTGACGTGGCACCGCGGCCGACGATTCTCTACTGTGGTGCGACCGATCGCCCACCGCCGGACCTGCTGCGGCGCTGGGCCGAAGGCCACGGTTTCGCGCTCGAAATACACGAGCGCGCCGAGGAAGTCGAAACGCTGGTGCTGCGGGGCAGGGGTTCTATGGTGTTCGTCGACGACGGCCCCGACCGGGACGAGTCGCTGGCGGCGGTCCGTCGCCTCAAGTCCGATCCCTTCACTGCCATCGTCCCGGTGACGATCCTTTCACCGGAGCACGATGCCCGGACGATCGAGGCGTGGTACGAGGCCGGGGCAGACGAAATCCTGACACCGCTGTTCTCGCCAGGCGAGCAGCGCTCCAGGCTGGGCGCGCTCTGGATGCGCACCGAGCGCAACGTGGCGGTGCATCCGTCGACCAGGTTGCCGGGCACCACCGAGATCGAGCGTGAGATCCGGCGCAGACTCGAGGCCGGCGGCCGGTTCGCGGTGTGCTACGCCGACCTCGACCACTTCAAGGAGTACAACGATCGCTACAGCTACTACGACGGCGATCGGGTCATCCACCTGTTGTCGCGGATCCTCCACGACGTGGTGCGCGGCCTGCTGGGAACCGACGGGTTCGTGGGGCACATCGGCGGCGACGATTTCATCTTCGTCACCTCGCTCGACGACTACCCGCTGGTGTGCGCCGAGATACTTGCCGTTTTCGACGAACTGATCACGTTGCAGTACAGTGACCAGGACCGCCGGGCCGGCTACTTCTTCGGCAAGGACCGCAGGGGGCAGTTGCACCGGGTGCCGTTGATGACGCTTTCGATCGGCGTGGTCACCAACCAGCATCGCAACTTCTCGCATCCGGCGGAAGTGAGTGAGCTGGCGACGGAAATGAAGAGCTACGCCAAGTCGCTGCCGGGTTCGGTGTTCGTGGCCGACCGCCGACGCGGTGACCAGGAGATCCGCAGCGGCCCCGGCGGTCGCGATGCGCGCAGCCAGTGAGGATGCAATGAACGTCACCTGTCCCCAGTGCGCCACCGTGTTCCGGGTCGACCCGGCCAAGGTCCCCGAGCGAGGCGTGCGCGCCCGTTGCTCCGAGTGTGGCGGCCTGATCGCGGTACGCCGTCCGGAGCCGAGCACCCCCGCAGAGCCGACCCCGACACCGGTGGTTGCCCCGCCCGTCGCCCCGGTAACCGTCGCGCCGGCAACGCCGTCACCGGCTGCTCCCATCGTGGTCCCGCCACCCGCACCGGCCGCCGCAGCTCGACCGCCGATGGCATCGCCACCGCCACCGCCACCGCCTGCTCCGGTGACACCGCCGGCGGTAACCTCCCCGGTGGTGCCACTCGATGCACTGCCCACGGCGGAGCCGCCGCGTCCGGCTGACCCGCCGCCGTCGCCACCGGCGGCGCCGGCACCCTCCAGCGATGCCGGTGCGACCGGCCGTTACAGCAATCCGTTCCTGCAGCAGGATCCGGCCACGCGGGCGCGTCGGCTGGCCCGGGCACTGGTGTCGGACCTGGTCGTCTATCACCCCGAGAAGCGCCAGCGCGGCCTGGTCGAGGGAAATCTCAAGGACCTGTTCGCCGAGGAGATCCGCAAGAGCTGGGAGGAGTACACCGAGCAGGTAGGGGAGGAGATTGCCACCACCACGCCGTACTTCACCGAGGCGCTCAACGAGATTCTCGCCGAGGGCAACGCGATCTTCGGCTGATCGCTCGACCGGATCGGGTCGCGTTGCTATCTTGCGTGGCTGGAATGGGCCGTTCACCGTAGCCATCGGGCTGGACGGTGAGCGGCCCTGCGATTCCCGGAGGGGATGATGGCGGAGTTGGCAGAACGGATCGCGGACCTCAAGCAGCGGATGGTCGAGCTGCGGGGGTTTCTTTGACCTCGATCGTCGCAGGGCCCGATTGCTCGACCTCGAGGCGCGCCAGAGCGATCCGGCGTTCTGGTCCGATGCCGAGCGGGCGCGTGAACAGGTCCAGGAAATCAAGCGTCTGAAGGGCTGGATCACTCCATTCGTCGGGCTCGAGCAGCAGCTCGAGGACGCCGACGGCCTGATGGAACTGCTGGCCGCCGACCCCGACGAGTCGATGCTTGCCGATCTGGCGGCGGACCTCGATTCCGCCGACGAAGCGATCGCCCGACTCGAGCTGCAGACGATGTTGCAGGGTCCCGACGACGGTCGTGACGCGATCCTCACCATCCATCCCGGCGCCGGTGGCACTGAGTCACAGGACTGGGCCGAGATGCTGATGCGGATGTATGTGCGCTGGGCGGAGCGCAAGGGGTTCACCGTCACCATTCTCGACCTGATGGCGGGCGAGGAGGCGGGGATCAAGTCGGCCACCATCGAGATCCAGGGGGAGTATGCCTACGGCTTTCTCAAGGCGGAGAAGGGCGTGCACCGGCTGGTGCGGATCTCGCCTTACGACTCGCAGAAGCGCCGGCACACCTCGTTTGCCTCCGTGTTCGTGTATCCCGACGTCGACGACACGATCGAAATCGACCTCCGCGAGGAGGACATCGAGATGGACGTGTTCCGCGCCTCGGGGGCCGGTGGTCAGCACGTCAACAAGACCTCATCTGCGGTGCGGCTGACCCACGTGCCGACGGGAATAGTGGTGGCGTGCCAGCAGGAGCGATCGCAGTTCAAGAATCGCGAGGTGGCGATGAAGATGCTGCGCGCCGCACTGTACCAGCGCGAACTGGATCAGCAGCAGGCTGCCAAGGATGCGCTCGAGGCAACCAAGAGCGACAACTCGTGGGGCAGCCAGATCCGCTCGTACGTGTTCCAGCCGTACACGATGGTCAACGATCACCGCACCGAGCGGAAGGACAGCGACGTGCAGGCGGTGATGGACGGTGACCTCGACGAGTTCATCGAGGCCTACCTCAAGCAGTTCGGGGAGAAGGCGGCGTGAGCGAGCATCCGTTGCTGAGGCGCGGCCACGTCGAGGAGACCCGGCGCGCACGTCGCGCCGAGCTGGAGGCACTGGGCATTGCGCCGTTCGCGTGGTCGTTCGATCGCGACACCACCGCCAGCGAGGCGGTCGCCGCAGCGGCTTCACTGGAAGGTGACGCCACCGGGCAGGAGGTCAGGCTGGCCGGTCGGTTGGTGGCCTGGCGAAGCCAGGGCAAGACCGTGTTCGCGCACCTGGAGGACTCCTCGGGGCGGGTGCAGCTCTACCTCCGGCGCGACGAACTGAGCGAGTCCTGGCCGATGGTGCAACTGCTCGACCTCGACGATCACGTCGGCGTCGTCGGCAACTTGATGCGCACCCGCACCGGTGAACCGACGGTGCGCGTGTCGGATATCACCCTGCTCGCCAAGTCGCTGCGCCCGCTGCCGCGTGGCAAGACCGAGCAACTTCCCGACGGCACCATCGTGACCCACGGTGGGCTGGTCGATCCCGAAGTGCGCTATCGGCAGCGCTATGCCGATCTGGCGGTGCACCCCGAGCTGCGGCAGACCTTCGTGCTGCGGGCACGGACCATCACGATCATCCGCCGCTTCCTCGACGCCGCCGGTTTTCTGGAGGTGGAGACGCCCTCGCTGCAGCCCTTGTACGGTGGTGCAGCGGCGCGACCGTTCGTGACCCACCACCACGCGCTCGATATGCCGCTCTACCTGCGGATCGCGGACGAGCTCTATCTCAAGCGACTGATCGTGGCCGGCTTCGACCGCGTGTACGAGATCGGGCACGACTTCCGGAACGAGGGGATGGACCGGACCCACAATCCGGAATTCACGATGCTGGAGTGGTACGAGGCATACTCCGATTATCGCGACGTGCAGCGCCGCTTCAGCGAGCTGCTGCTGGTGCTGCTCGACGAAGTCGTCGGCAGCAGGGTGATCGAGCGACAGGGGCATCGCCTCGATTTCAGCAAGCCGTTTGCCGAGGTGAGCTTCGTGGACGGCATTCGCGGGGCCAGCGGCGTGGATGTGCTGGCAGATGGCGAACCGGCGATGCGCGAGTGGCTCCGCGGGAAGGTTCCCGAGGAGCAGCTCGCCTCGATGTCGGGCGGCCGACTGCTCGACGCGATGTTCAAGGAGGCGCTGGAGCCGTTGCTGATCCAGCCCACCTTCGTGCTCGATTTCCCGCGGGCGCTGTCGCCACTCGCCCGGGCGCACCGTTCGGATCCTCGCCTGACCGAACGGTTCGAGTTTTTCGTGCTCGGCCACGAACTTGCCAACGCCTTCAGCGAACTCAACGATCCCGATGATCAGCGCGCCCGCTTCGAGGATCAGGTTGCACAGCGCGCCGCGGGCGACGACGAGGCCCAGCAGTTCGACGCCGATTATGTGCGCGCGCTGGAATACGGCCTGCCTCCCACCGGCGGGATCGGTGTCGGGATCGACCGGCTGGTGATGCTGCTCACCGACCACGACAGCATTCGCGACGTGATCCTCTTCCCGGCAATGCGGCCTGACCCGGAGTTGCGACTGGCGGGAGACGACTGAACAATGGCACGGTGGTGGCCCACCGCCCTGGAACGCCGCATCGCGATGCGCTACCTCCGTGGCCAGCGCGGCACCCGGAGCGCATCGCTCCAGACCGTGGTCGCCATCGGCGGCATCGCCACCGGCGTGATGGCACTGATCGTGGTGCTCGGCGTGATGAATGGCCTCCGCGATGACCTGCGCGACCGGATCCTGATCGCATCGCCACACATCCGCGTCCTCACCTTCGGCGACGCACTGGTGATTCGGGAGTGGGAGGAGGCGCTCGAGCAGGTGCGCGGCGTCGCCGGCGTCGCCTCGGCGTCTCCCGAGGTGATCTCGCAGACCCTGGTGATCAACAGCGGCAACCACGTCGAATCGGCCAAGGTGGCCGGCCTGGAACCGGATTCCGACGTGATCGGGATCCGCCAGTCGATCGTCGACGGGAAATTTCCCGACGAAACGGCGTTGCCCGATTCGCTCGACGGCAGCGTGATGATCGGCGCCCGGCTGGCAGAACGACTCAATGCGCTCCCCGGTGACGTGATCAGGCTGGTCTCACCGCGCTCGATCCGCACCTCCCGGGTCACCGGCGCCCCGACACCGGTTTACTGGCTGGTGCGCGTGACCGGCATCTTCGAAACCGGGATGTATATCTACGACAACGAATTCCTGGTGATGAGCCGTGCCACTGCACAGGACTTCACCGGGCTCGGCAGCGCCGTTTCCACCATCTCGGTGCGGGTCGACGACGCGATGCTCGCCCCCGAGGTGGCGACGCGAATCGACGAGGCACTCGGGTATCCCTACCACACCGAGACGTGGCAGCAGCAGAACTCCCAGCTCTTCAGTGCACTGCAACTGGAGAAGCTCGGGATGGGGCTGGTGATCTTCTTCATTATGCTGGTTGCTGCGTTCAACATCGTGGGCACGCTCACGATGGTGGTCGCATTCAAGACGCGCGAGATCGGCATCCTGCAGGCGATGGGCGTGGAGCCGGGTGGCATCGGCAGGATCTTCCTCGCACAAGGTGCGATCATCGGGCTGATCGGAACCACGATCGGGCTGGTGCTGGGCCTCGCCGTGTCGTGGGTGGTGGACACCAGCGGCCTGATCCGGCTCGACCCGTCGGTCTACTTCATCGACCGGCTGCCGATCCGGATCGACCCGCTCGACGTGACGATCATTGTCGCAGTCGCCGTGGCGCTCGCACTGGTCGCCACGATCCACCCGGCACGCCGGGCCGCAGCACTCACCCCGGTGGACGCGGTGAGGGCCGAGTGAGCGCGATCCTGGAAGCGCGCGGGCTCGGTCGCCACTTCACCGGTGGTGACGGCAAGTCATTCACCGTGCTGGAACGGCTCGACTTTGCAGTGGCTCCCGGCGAATTCGCGGCGATCGTCGGTGCCAGTGGCTCCGGCAAGAGCACGCTGCTGCACCTGCTGGGTGCGCTGGACCGTCCCGACGAGGGCGACGTGCTGCTCGAGGGTCGGTCGTACGCCGCCCTGGATTCGAGGGAATTGGCGCTGCTCCGCAACCGACGTCTCGGCTTCGTGTTCCAGTTCCATCACCTGTTGCGTGACTTCACTGCGCTCGAAAACGTGGCGATGCCGCTGGTCATCGGCGACACTCCCGAATCGGAGGCGCGCCAGCGTGCCATCGAAATGCTGGAGCGACTCGGCCTGGCAGCCCGGATCCACTCGCGGGTAACCGTGCTGTCGGGTGGCGAGCAGCAGCGGGTGGCACTTGCCCGGGCGATGGTGCACCAACCTGCAGTGCTGCTGGCCGATGAACCCACTGGCAACCTCGATCCGCCGACCGCCGAAAGGTTGCACGCGATTCTCGGGGATCGCGCGCAGCGCGGCGACACCGCGCTGGTCGTGGTCACCCACAATCGCGACCTCGCCCGTCGCGCCGACCGGGTGTTGGAGATGGCGGATGGCCATCTGCGCGAGGTCAGCGCCGAGGTGATGCTGCCGTGACCACCTGCCAGGGATGTCACCTGCTTCCCGCGGTGGTGCACCTGACCCAGGTCAGCGGCGATGTGTCCGTCACCATCCATCTCTGTGGTCGCTGTGCGGCCGAGCGGGGGATCACCACCGAAGCGGCCGCAGCCGCGACGCCGTTGGCGGCGTTTCTGGCCGGGTTGCCGATGATTCACGCCGGTTCGGAAGCGGAGCAGGTGGCCGCCTGCCCGGAGTGTGGTGCGACCCTTGCTGATTTTCGGGCATCGCTCCGATTGGGTTGTGCCGGGTGCTGGTCGACTTTCGAGAATCCGCTGCGCGACCTGCTGCGGCGGATTCACGGGGCGACGGTGCACACCGGCAAGTCGCCCCACGAGGCAGCGCCGTGGAGTGGCACCGCGAAGCACCTGGCACAGCAGCGGAGCCGGCTCAGGCAGGCGTTGCAGGAGGCGGTGGCAGCGGAGGAGTTCGAGGAGGCCGCAATGCTGCGGGACCGGCTTCGGGATATGGGGGACGCGTGATCTCGGCAGCACCGGCCTGGCTGCTGGCAACCGGACCCGAACCGGACCTGGTGATCTCCAGCCGGACCCGGTTGGCCCGAAACGTGGCCGGAAGGCGCTTCCCGGGCCGGAACACCCCCTCGGACCGGCAGCAGGTGATCAGTCTGGTCGAAAGGGCTGGTGCGGGTGCTCCGACCCTCTCGGGCGGGATGTGGCATCGGCTCGACGAGATGTCGCCGGAGGGGCGGCTCTGGCTGCTCGAACGACAGGTGATTTCGCGGGAATTGGCCGGGATGGAGACCGCCACCCGGGTCCCGGGCGAGGCGGCAGTGCTGGCCAGCGACGGCTGGGCGGTTCTCTGCAACGAGGAGGACCACCTGCGGATCCACACCCTCCGCTCCGGGCTTGCGCTGGCGCCGGCCTACTCGGCGGTGAGCCGCCTGGAAGGGGAACTGGCCGCAGAAATTTCCTTCGCGTTCCATCCGGAGTTCGGCTATCTTTCGAGCTGTCCGACCAACGTCGGCACCGGTCTCAGGGCCTCGGTGCTGATCCACCTGCCGGCCCTCGTCCTGACCCGGGAAATCGGGAAGGTGCTCCACGGTCTGGCCGAAATCGGGCTGACTCACCGGGGGCTCCGTGGCGAGGGAAGTGAGGTTCGCGGCGACCTCTTCCAGCTTTCGAACCAGATCACGCTGGGCCGCTCGGAGCAGGAGCTGGTGGCCCACTTGATGCGGTTAGTGGAAGTGGTGATCGGGCACGAACGCCGGGCCCGCGAGGTGCTGCTTCGCGATGCACCGGCGGCACTGGAGGACCGAGTCTGGCGGGCGTGGGGGACTGCCCGTCACGCCAGGCTGATGGGATACGAGGAACTGCTCAGGGTGCTGAGCAACGTGCGACTGGGAGTGGCAGTTGGATTGTTGCCACCGCTGTCGTGGCAAGCAATGAATCGTCTGCTGATCGAGGCCCAGGATGCCCATCTGGCCCTCAGCGGAGCAACCGGCCTCGACGACGAGGCGTTGCCGGCACACCGGGCCCAACTGGTGCGACGGCTGCTGGATGAGGAGTGTGGCGGATGAACGGGTACAACTTCACCGACCGGGTGCGGAAGGTGCTCCAGATGGCCCGCGAGGAAGCTGCGCGGCTCCATCACGAGTACGTCGGCACCGAGCACATCCTGCTGGGACTGATTCGCGAGGGCGAGGGTGTCGCCGCCGCGGTGCTTACCAATGTCGGGGTCGACCTCGAGGATATCCAGCAGAAGATCGAGGAGACCGTCAAGAAGGGCAAGGCTGCCGCGGCTTCCGGACCGGAACTGCCGTACACGTCGCGGGCCAAGAAGGTGCTCGAGCTGGCGATGATGGAAGCGCGCGAGCTCAACCACTCCTACGTCGGCACCGAGCACCTGCTGCTCGGCCTGCTGCGCGAGGAGAAGGGGATCGCGGCCCAGGTGCTCACCGATGCCGGTGTCACCCTGGAGCACGCTCGCGCCGAGACGCTGCGGTTGCTCGGCAGCGACTCGACGGTCGGCTCCGGCACCCCTAGCACGCCGCCCCAGAACGGCCCCCAGGTGATGCCGCCCAAGACGGAGAAGAAGAGCAAGACCCCGGCACTCGATCACTTCTGCCGCGACCTCACTGCGCTGGCCGCCGAGGGGGAACTCGACCCCACCATCGGTCGGGCAACCGAAATCGAGCGGGTGATGGAGATTCTCGCGCGGCGCAAGAAGAACAACCCGGTGCTGATCGGTGAACCCGGGGTGGGCAAGACTGCGATCGTCGAGGGCCTGGCCCTGCTGATCGCCAACAGCCAGTGTCCCGACGTGCTTCGTGATCATCGGGTGCTGTCGCTCGATATGGCAGCGGTGATCGCGGGCACCAAGTATCGCGGCCAGTTCGAGGAGCGACTCAAGGCGGTGATGAACGAGATCGCGCAGAGCAAGAACGTGATCCTTTTCATCGACGAACTGCACACGCTGGTCGGTGCCGGTGCCGCCGAGGGCGCGATCGACGCGAGCAATATGCTGAAGCCGGCGCTGGCGCGCGGCGAGTTGCAGTGTGTCGGTGCATCGACGCTCAACGAGTACCGCAAGTACATCGAGAAGGACGGCGCGCTGGAGCGCCGCTTCCAGACCGTGGTGGTGGAGCCGCCCTCGATCGACGAGACGGTGCAGATCCTCCAGGGGCTCCGCGGCAAGTACGAGGAGCATCACCGGGTCACGCTGCCGGACGCCACACTCCGGGCCGCAGCCGAATTGTCGGAGCGCTACATCACCGATCGGTTCCTGCCGGACAAGGCGATTGACGTGATCGACGAGGCCGGTGCCCGCGCCCGGCTGGCGTCGCAGCATCCGCCCGCCGCGGTCGGTGAGCTCAAGGCACAGCTCGACGAGGTCACCAGCGAGAAGGAAGAGGCGGTGCGCGACCAGAACTTCGAGGTCGCGGCTGCACTCCGTGATCGCGAGCGCGAGTTGCAACTCCAGATCCGCTCGGTCAAGGAGGCCTGGGAAGAGGAGCGCCAGACGCGCCGACCGGTGATCGACGAGGAAGCGATCGCGTTCATCGTGGGTCGGTGGACCGGCATTCCCGTCACCAGGCTGCAGGAAGCCGAAGCGGACCGGTTGCTCAGGATGGAGGAGGAACTGCACAAGCAGGTGATAGGCCAGGACGAGGCGATCCGTGCGGTTTCCCGCGCGATCCGACGCTCGCGGGCCGGGCTCAAGGATCCTTCGCGGCCGATCGGTTCGTTCATCTTCAGCGGCCCCACCGGAGTCGGCAAGACCGAACTGGCGCGGGCGCTGGCGAGGTTCCTGTTCAACGACGCATCGGCGCTGATCCGCGTCGATATGTCCGAGTATATGGAGAAGTTCTCGGTGTCGCGCCTGATCGGTGCGCCGCCGGGATATGTCGGCTACGAGGACAGCGGCACGCTCACCAAGGCGGTGCGCCGCAAGCCCTACAGCGTGGTGTTGCTCGACGAGATCGAGAAGGCGCATCCCGACGTGTTCAACCTGCTGCTGCAGGTGCTGGATGAGGGTCACCTCACCGACAACTATGGCCGGGTGATCGATTTCAAGAACACCGTGGTGATAATGACCTCCAATGTCGGCGCACGCGACCTGATGCAGGGTCGCTCGCTCGGGTTCCACGCGGAGGACGGCACCCGGACCTTCGAGCGGATGAGCGAGACGGTGAAGGAGGAAATGGCCAAGGTCTTCAACCCCGAGTTCCTCAACCGGCTCGACGACGTGATCGTGTTCCACCCGCTGGGTCGCGAGCACATCTCCAGCATCGTGGAGATCCTGCTGCACGAGACCGCCCGCCGGATCGGCGACCACGTCACGCTCACTCCCGCTGCGATCGACTTCCTCGCTGACCAGGGCTACGACCAGGCCTACGGCGCCAGGCCGCTCAAGCGCGCCATCCAGCGCTGGGTCGAGGACCCGCTCAGCGAGCGGATTCTGGCCGGCGAACTGCAGCACGGCGACGACATCGAGGTCGACGTCGCACCCGAAAAGGACCGCCTGACCTTCCGGGCCCTGACCGGAACATCCACCTGACTTGCTTCTTTTCCGGGCGCCGACTGGCGCCCGCTCCCGCCCGCTGGGCGGCCATCGTGCTCGCCCTGCTCACCTGGATCGCCGCGCCGGCGGTGGCCCAGGACGTCGAGGGCGTGCCCACGTTTCCGAGAGTCGACAGCATCGCGGTTGACGGCAACAGCCGCCTGAGCAGCAGCCAGATCACCGCCGCCGCCGGCATCGTGCTCGGCACCGAAGTCACCTTTCGCGACGTGCAGCGCGCCATCCGTACGCTCTACTCGACCGGGCAGTTCGACTCGGTGCGGGTCGAGCAGCGCGAAATGCCGGGCCGGGTCATCCTCGCGATCATCGTGGCCGAGCGACCGTTGCTGGCCGAGTGGAGGGTGAGCGGTGCGGAACAGATCTCGTCGCGCGACGTGCGGGACAGGGTGCGACTGGTTTCGGGTCGCCCGCTCGACCGTGCCGCGATGACCGGATCGGCATTCGCGATCGACTCGATGTACCGCGCCGAGGGCTACTACGGTGCCAGGGTGGTCACCCGGATCGATCCGGTCGACAGCGCGTCGGTGCGGGTGACATTCGACATCACCGAGGGCCACCGGGTTGCCATCTCGCAGGTGATTGTCAACGGCAACACCAGGTACGAGGACGCCGAGGTGGTGGGTGCGATCGCATCCAAGCCGGAGGGCTTCTGGTGGTTCCGTTCCGGCAAGTATGACGAGGACCGCGTCGACCAGGACATCCGCGAGCGGCTGCCGAACTGGTACGGTGACCGCGGTTACGTCGACTTCCAGGTTACCGGCGATTCCCTCGCCACCGAACCGGGCGCGGAGAAGGCGACGCTGCTGCTGACCGTCGAGGAGGGTGAGCAGTACCGCATCGGCACGGTCGAGATCATCGGCAACAGCCACTACTCGACCGAGGAGCTTGCGCTGCTGCTGCCGTTTGTCCGGCCGGATCAGGTCAACAGCGGCGCGGAGATCGGCACAATCTACGATCGCAGCGAGTGGCAGGCGGCTCAGCAGCGGGTCAGCGACATCTACGCCAACAGCGGCTACCTGTACTCGCAGGTGGTGGCCCAGGAGGCGCGCCGCACCGAGACCGACTCCACTCCGATGCTCGACCTGCGCCTGGTGATAACCGAGGGGTCGCCGGCCTACATCAACAGGATCTACATCACCGGCAACGACGTGACCCACGAGCGGGTGATCCGCGAGGCCATCGTCATCGTGCCGGGAGAGCTGTTCAACCGCGAACGGCTGATCCGCTCGTGGAACAACATCAGCAACCTCAATTTCTTCGAACAACCGATGGCGATTCCCGACATCAGGCCGCTGGAGAACGGCGATGTCGACATCACCTTCCGCGTGACCGAGCGCCGCACCGGCAACATCAACTTCGGCGCGTCGATCGGCCAGGGAACCGGGCTGGGCGGTTTCCTCGGGCTGGAGGAGCCGAACCTGTTCGGGCGCGGCAAGCGCGGCCGGTTGCAGTGGCAGTTCGGCCGCAACATCAACGACTTCCAGTTGAGCTACTCCGATCCCGCGGTGCTCGAGTCCCGCATTTCCGGAACCGTGTCGGTGTTCAACTCCCGGCAGCGGTTCGTGGTTGGCGATCTGGGCCGCCGTCAGCAGGAGGGCGGCTCGATCCAGGTGGGCCTGCCGTGGCTGGGGTCGCGCTACTCGCGCGTGTTCGCGTCGTATGGCTTCCAGCGGATCCGCTACACGGAGGGTTCCGCCGACCTGCAGCAGCGCTTCAACTGCTCGCCCTGTTCGCGTTCCACGGTCGGACTCTCGTTCCTGCGCGACTCGCGAATCGGGCTGCCGTTTGCGGTGGCGGGATCGCAGGTGTCGGTGAACCTGGAACAGAACGGCGGCATTCTGGGCGGCACCGGCGACTACCAGCGGATCGATCTGGAGAGCCGCTGGTACACCCCGCTGGGCAGCACCGGCGGCGAGGGACAGTTCGCCGGCGGGATCCAGTTCACGCTGGGCGTCACCGCCAAGTCCGGCTTCATCCTCGGCAACCCGGGTGGCTTCTTCACCGAGTTGTACTCGATGGGTGGTGTCCAGTTCGGCGTGCCGCTGCGTGGCTACGAGGAGTTCGCCATCACTCCCAAGGGGTTCGATCCGTTCTCGGGGTCAACCTCGGCGAGCGCCGACGCCTTCGGCAAGTCCCACGCTGCCTTCACCGTCGAGTTGGGCGCCAGGATCTCGCAGGCGATCTATTTCAACGCCTTCTTCGATGCCGGCAACGTCTACAGCAGTGTGCGTGCGTGGGACCCCACTCGTCTATATCGCGGCGCGGGTGTGGGAGCCGCGTTAATTTCCCCGCTGGGTCCGATCGGCGTCGATCTCGGCTACGGCTTCGACAAGACCGACACGGCGGGTCGTCCCGACCCGGGTTGGAAGCTGCATTTCCGCCTGGGCAACTTCTTCTGAGTCCCGGTTCGGGACCAAGGCTGCATCGATGAGGAATTACGGTATGCTCAGTCTGCGCTCGATTCTCGGCCTTTCGGCCCTCCTCGTGGTCACCCCGATGGTGGCCCAGGCCCAGGCCGGCTCGGTTGCCTATGTCGCCGTGCAGGCAGTGCTGCAGCGGACACCGGGGTACACCCAGGCCGAGTCGACCTGGACTCGCGAGATGGAGACCTACCAGCGCGAGATGACCCAGATTCAGGCGCGGATGGACTCGGCCACCACCGCGTTCGAGCAGCAGGCAGTGATGCTGTCGGCCAGCAACCGCGCCACCGAGCGGAAGAAGCTCGAGGACCAGGCCGTCGAGCTGCAGCAGAAGGTGGCCGAATTGCAGCAGCGGGCGCGAGATCGCCAGCGCGAACTGCTGAGCCCGATCGAGGAGCGGGTGATGGCGGTGATCGAGGGTTTGCGCGCCGAGGGGAACTACGCGCTGGTGCTCGACGTGAGCAACCAGTACAACACCGTCGTGGCGGCCGACACCACTCGCGATCTCACTGCGCGCGCGATAGAACGATTGAGTACGGCAGGTGCGGGTGGCACACCGGGGAGCGATTGATCTCGCAACCTGAAGGCGCCCTTACGGCGCAGGCGGTCGCCGACCTGGTCGGTGGCCGCCTGCTTGGCGCTGGGCGCCAGCCTGTGGCACGGGTCCGCTCGCTCGGCAGCGCCGGACCCGACGACCTGAGCGTGTGTTCAGGCCGGCGCTGGCTGGATGCACTCGCTGGAACCCGCGCCGGTGCGGTCCTGATTCCGCCCGAGCTGGAGGAAGTGCCCGGCCCCGAGACCCGGATCGTCGTCGCAGACCCGATGCAGGCGGTGCGGCTGGTGGCACAACTGTTCGCGGACCAGGAGCCGGTGGCTCCGTCGATCGATCCGTCGGCTCGGATCGGTGCCGGTGTCGCCCTCGGTGAGAATGTGCGGATCGGGGCCGCGGTGGTGATCGACGCAGACAGCAGGCTGGGAGACCGCTGCGTCATCGGCCCTCAGGTGGTGATCGGCGCTGGCGTCCGCATCGGCAATGACGTCCGGATCGATCCCGGTGCGGTGATCCACGGTGGCGTGGTGATCGGTGACCGGGTCTATGTAAAGGCGCGCGCAGTGATCGGCGGCCCGGGGTTCGGGTTCGTTTCCAGCGCGGCCGGCCACCAACGGATTCCACAGGTTGGCGGTTGTATCCTCGAGGACGATGTGGAGATCGGCGCCAACAGCACCGTCGACCGCGGTTCGCTCGACGACACCGTGATCGGGAAGGGTACCAAGATCGACAACCTGGTCCACGTGGCCCACAACGTCCGCCTCGGCGAGCACTGCCTGGTGATGTCGGGTGTCGGCATCTCGGGAAGCTGCCGCATAGGCAATCACGTCGTGCTTGCTGGCCAGGCCGGTCTGGCCGGCCACATCGAGGTGGGGGACCGCGCGATGGTGGGTGGCCAGGCCGGCGTTATTGCCGATGTACCTGCCGGCTCCCGGGTGTCGGGCTATCCCGCCAGACCCCACCGGGAGTTCCTGCGGGCCCAGGCGGCGCTGTACCGGCTCACCCCGCACGTCGATGCCCTGGAGTCCCTGGCCGCCCCGGAAGACGATGCCTAGGCGCACACTGGCCTCCACTGCCGCACTCACCGGGCGTGGCCTGCACACCGGTGCCGACACCACGGTGACCATCGGACCGGGGGCACCCGGCACCGGGATCCGCTTTCAGCGCTCCGACCTGCCGGGAGTGCCCCAGGTGGGCGCCCGGGTGGGCGACGTGCGGGCCACCGAGCGCCGGACCGCAATCGGCACCGACAGCGTCGAGATCCAGACCGTCGAGCACCTGATGGCGGCGCTGCACGCCAGCCGGCTAGACGATGTGCTGGTGGACCTCGACGGTCCGGAACCGCCGATCCTGGATGGCTCGTTTCTGCCGTGGCTCGACCTGGTTGCGGCTGCCGGGGTGACCGAGCGCGATGGCGAACCGTCGGTGGTGCGGGTACGGTCCGAGTTCGAGGTGGTGGCAGGCGGGGCCCGTTACCTGGTGTCACCGGCACGTGAGCTCACCATCTCGGCCACCATCGAGTGGGATCACCCTTCGATCGGTCGGCAAACGCTCGCAGTGGGCACCGACGAGGCGGAATTCAGGCGCGACATCGCCCCAGCGCGTACCTTCGGGTTCGTGCACGAGGTCGAGGCGCTCCGCGAGCGGGGACTGCTGCAGGGCGCCACCAGCGAGATGGCGGTGGTGCTGTCCGACGACGGGATCGCCTCCGGCAAGCTGCACTGGCCGGACGAGTTCGTGCGACACAAGATTGGTGACCTGCTGGGCGATCTCGCCCTGCTGGGCGCCCGAGTGGAGGGGCACATCGTGGCTGAACGACCGAGTCATCAGGGCAACGTCACCCTGGCACAGGAGATCGCCCGCCGTTCGGAACGGCGCGATCCCAGTGCCCTGGACGTCACCCAGATAATGCGGGTCATACCGCACCGCTACCCGTTCCTGCTGGTCGACCGGATCATCGAGGTCGAACCGGAACGTCGCATTGTCGGCATAAAGAACGTCACCATCAACGAGCCGTTCTTCCAGGGACACTTTCCGGGCCACCCGATAATGCCCGGTGTGCTGATCGTCGAGGGAATGGCGCAGGCTGGCGGGATGCTGCTGATGGATCACTTCGACAACGCGGAGTCGAAGGTGGTGTATTTCATGTCCATCGATGGAGTCAAGTTCCGTCGGCCGGTGACACCCGGCGACCAACTACGCTATGAGCTCGAGATGATCCAGTTCAAGGGACGAACCTGCAGGATGCGCGGAGTGACCTACGTCGAGGGCCAGGCGGTGTGTGAGGCGGAAATGATGGCACGCGTGGTGGATCGATGAGTCAGCGAATCCATCCCACGGTGTTGATCGACCCCACGGCAGAGATCGCGGACGAAGTCGAAATCGGTCCGTTTACCATCATCGGTCCCTCGGTACGGATCGGGCGCGGCGCACGGATCGCAGCACGAGTCACCGTGGAGCGCAACGTGCGCATCGCGGCCGAGGCGCAGATCGGCTCGGGGACCATCCTTGGCGGGCCACCACAGGACCTCAAGTACGCCGGCGAAGAGACCTGGGTGGAGATCGGTGAGCGCACCATCATCCGCGAGTACTCGACGGTCAATCGCGGCACCAGCGCTTCGGGAATCACGTCAGTCGGCAGCGACTGCTTCCTGATGAGTTACGTGCACATCGCGCACGACTGCCAGGTCGGTGACGGCGCGATAATCGCCAATGGCAGCCAGCTCGCGGGTCACGTGACCATCGAGACTCGCGCGATCCTGTCGGGACTGGTTGCGGTGCACCAGTTCACCAAGATCGGGGCGCACGCGTTCGTGGGTGGTGCAACCCGGGTCAACCAGGACGTGCCGCCCTATGTCAAGGCGGTGGGCAATCCGGTCGAGTTGTACGGCCTCAACTCGATCGGGCTGACTAGGCACGGACTGCCGCCGGAGACAATCGCGGCGCTCAAGCGGGTCTATCGCCTCTTCTTCAACTCCGACCTCAACCTCGGCCAGGCCATAGAGCGAGCCCGCACCGAGGTGCCGGACCTGCCCGAGGTCGCTCACTTCATCGCCTTCGTGGCATCGTCCCAGCGGGGTGTGCCGGCGTGAAGCGGGTACCGGTGGGCGTGGTCGGCGTGGGGGCGCTTGGTCGCCATCACGCCCGCCATTTCGCGGCCCAGCACGGCGCCGAGTTGGTGGGAGTCTACGACGCCGATCAGGCAAGGGCCGATCTGGTGGCAGGCGAAGTGGGTACCCGTGCCTTCAGGGGGCTTGCCGAACTGCTGCAGGCGGTGCAAGCGGTGGTGGTGGCGGTACCCACCACTGCCCACTGCGAGGTCGGCCTGGAGTGCCTCGGGCGCGGCGTCTCGGTGCTGATGGAGAAGCCGCTGGCGCACACTCTTGCCGAGGCCGATGAACTGCTGGCCGAGGCGGCCCGGCACGACGTGGTGTTTGCAGTCGGCCACATCGAGCGATTCAATCGCGCGGTGCGTGCCGCGACGCAGTATCTCGATCATCCGATGTTCTTCGAGGGAATCAGGCTGTCGCCGTTCCAGCCCCGCGGCACCGATGTAGAGGTGGTGCTCGACCTGATGATCCACGATCTCGATCTTGCCAATCACCTGATCGGAAGCGCGCGTGCCACCGACGTGCGGGGCAGTGGGGTGTCGGTGCTCTCGCCTCACCTCGATATGGTCAACGCCCGGGTGGAGTTCGAGGGTGGCGCAGTGGCATCGATGACTGCGTCCCGGGTGGCGCGCGACCGGGTCCGCAAGCTCCGGATCTTCCAGCCCAGCGGATACTTCTCGCTCGATCTCGCCGCAGGTACCGGCACCTATATGCGTCTGCGCGAGGGATGGCGACCCGGCGTGGGCAGTTCGATCGAGGAGATCGTGGAGACTGTACGGCTCGAAGCCCCGGACTCGGACCAGTTGGGACTCGAACTCGCGGCATTCGTGGCCGCTGTCCGGGGAGAACGCGCGGCGATCGTCACGGCGGAGGAGGGGCGCACCGCGCTCGCGCTTGCCCTCGATGTGTCGGCCGCGGTGCATCGCACGCCGGTACCGCAGATAGGCAGATGAGCCCCCGCATCCTGGTCACCGCGGGGGAGCCTTCGGGTGACCTCCACGGCTCGCGCGTCGTTCAGGCCCTTGCCGAACGGTTACCGGATGCCACCATCGACGCGGTGGGTGGTCCGCAAATGCAGCGAGCCGGTGCCAGCATCATCCATCCGCTCGACGGCCTGGGGGCGATGGGTTTTGTCGAGCCGGTGCTGCGGCTTCCGCACCACCTCCGACTGTTCCGCCGACTCCGTGCCGAGTTCCGGGCCGGACGCTACGACCTGCTGATCACCATCGACTATCCCGGCTTTCACCTGCGGTTGGCCGAGGCCGCCAGGCAGGCCGGCGTTCCGGTGCTGCACTACATCGCACCGCAACTCTGGGCCTGGCATCCCGAACGTGCTGATCGCTGGTCGCGTGCAGTAGATCGGATGGCGGTGATCCTGCCGTTCGAGGAGGCGTTCTTCCGCGATCACGGCATCGAGTCGAGCTACGTCGGCCATCCGCTGGTGGATGCCGACAGCACACCCGATCGCGCCGAGGCCCGCCAGGAACTTGGTATTGCGGCCGAGGCCAAGGTGCTGGCCCTATTTCCGGGTTCACGCCGGAGCGAAATCAGCCGGTTGTGGCAGCCGTACCGCGATGCCGCACTGATGTTGCTGGCCGACGGCCGTGCCGACGTGGTGCTGGTGGCGGCCACCGATTGGGGCGATTATCCCGGTGCTGACCGGATGCTGCTGGTGCGCGAACAGCCGTCGAAGGTCCTGGCGGCGTCCGATGCGGTGCTGGCAAAATCGGGCACCACCACACTGGAGGCAGCCATCGCCGATGTGCCGATGGTGGTGGCGTACCGGGTGCATCCGATCACCTACCGGTTGGCTCGCCGCCTGGTCACCGTGCCGTGGGTCTCGCTTGTCAACCTGATCGCCGAGCGCGAGGTGGTTCCCGAGGTGGTGCAGGACGAGGTGGACGCGGCCGAACTGGTGCGCAGGGTGGGACCGTTGCTCGATGCCACCAGTGATGAATGTCGTGCCCAGCACACCGGGTTTGCCGACGTGCGCTACCGGCTCGGCGGTCCGGGGGCATCTGGGCGGGTCGCCGGGCTGGCCTTGGAGCTGTTGCAGCGATGAGGTTCCCGGTCCCTCCCGCAGTGGTGCGCACCGTTGCGGCACCGTTGCTGCGTGCATTGTCGCGCACCTGGCAGTTCAGCACCGTGGGAGAGGGCAGGTGGAAGGCGGCCGTGGCCGACCCGCGGCCATTCGTTTTCGTGCTCTGGCACGAGTCGATCCTGCCATTGCTATGGTGGCACCGTGATCAGGGGATCGCCATCGTGGTGAGCCGGGGACGTGAAGGACGCTACATCGGTGACTATGCTTCCGGTCTCGGGTATCGCCTGATTCACGGTTCGTCATCGAGCGGTGGACCGCGGGCGCTGCTCGGGGCGGTGCGGATGCTGGAGGAAGGTCGCACGGTTGCGATCACGCCCGACGGTCCCAAGGGGCCCCGTCGTGAACTCAAGCCGGGCGCCATCCAGGCCGCCCAGCGAGCCGGGGCACAGTTGGTGCCGTTGCACGCGATGGCCAGTCCGGCCTGGCGGGCGGGATCGTGGGATCGACTCACCATCCCCAAGCCGCGCGCCCGGATCCTGGTGGGATATGGCGAGCCGTTCGTGATCGGGCCCGAGGTCGACGCGGGCACCGAAGGCGTCGATCGCTGCCTTGTGGCGATGGCCACCCTCGAATCGGAGATGCAGCAGTCTTGAGCCACAGCAGGCGGAGCGATGGACACAAGGTGGTGCGGTGGCTCTGGACCAGCCGGCGCATCGACGCACGCCTGGTGCGGGCCCTGCTGGTCCCGGCATCCCTTCTCTATGATATTGCAGTGCGGCTGCGGGCAGCGGCCTGGCAACGGGGGTGGCTCACCAGTCACGAGCTGCCGCTGCCCAGTGTCGCCGTCGGCAACCTCACGGTGGGCGGATCGGGCAAGACTCCGATAGCCGGCTGGATTGCGCAGCGCTTTGCCGCCCGCGGGGAGCGGCCGGGAATCCTGCTTCGCGGGGTCGGGGGTGACGAGACCCTGGTCCATCAGGAAGCGGTGCCGGAGGCAGTGGTGGTGGCGGACCCCGACCGCCGCAGGGGAGCGATCACGGCTGCCGCTGCGGGGGCGAGGGTGCTGGTGCTGGACGACGCCTTCCAACGGCTCGATGTCCGCCGCGACCTGAACGTCTGTGTGGTGAGCGCGGAGACCGCCCGGGCGGTGGGATGGCGGCTGCCGGCCGGACCGTGGCGGGAAGGATGGCAGGCCATCAGGCGCGCCGACGCGGTGATCGTCACCCGCAAGCGGGCCGGCGCCGATGTGGCGCAGGAGATGGTGGCACGAGTCAGGCGTTCGTTCCGCGGTCCGGTTGCGATCGCCCGACTGGACCTCGTCGAGCTGGCGGGGTTGGTGTCGGACAGGCGCTACCCGGTGACCGCCTTGGATGGCCGCCGGGTCGTGGTCGCCTGCGCCATCGCTGACCCGGGTGCATTCGTTTCGCAGATCAAGCGGATCGGTGCGCAGGTTCAGGTGGCAACCTGGAAGGACCACCACGCGTTCCGCGACGAGGACGTGGCGTGGCTGGCTCACGCCGCCCGGCGCGCGGATCACGTGGTGATGACGGCGAAGGACGCCGTGAAGTTGCGGGACCGATGGCCGGCATCCGTGCCGGAACCGCTGGTTGCACTGCTCTCGGTGACATTCGAGGCAGGCGAGGCGGAGTTGGGCGACGTGATTGACGCCGTGATCACGCCGCAACACTGAAATCCCCTTCACCCTCCTTTTCTTGGCCCAGGCGGGCCGGAGCCACGACAAGATGTCGAACCCGAAGACGCGACGCGCCCAGACGATCATCAAGCCCGATCGTGATCGCCGTTTCGTCACCGAGGACAATCCCTTCGAAGCGATGATGTCGCGCTTCGACGACGCCGCACGCCGGCTCAATCTCGAGCCGGGCCTCTACAAGGTGTTGCGGACACCCGAGAAGCAGATCATCGTCGCCGTGCCGATCGTGCGCGACAACGGCGAGATCGAGGTGTACAGCGGCATCCGGGTGCTGCACAACACCTCGCGCGGACCGGCCAAGGGTGGGATCCGATTCGACCTCGCGGTAACCCTCGACGAGGTCAACGCGCTGGCCGCGTGGATGACCTGGAAGTGCGCCGTGGTGAACCTGCCGTTCGGCGGTGGCAAGGGTGGCGTGATCTGCGATCCCACCACGATGTCGGTGGGCGAACTGGAGCGGCTCACCCGTCGCTACACCGCCGAAATCATCGAGATCCTCGGTCCGGACAGCGACGTTCCGGCTCCGGACGTCAACACCAACGAACGGGTGATGGCGTGGATTATGGACACCTACTCGATGCACAAGGGCCACACCGTGACCGCGGTGGTCACCGGCAAGCCGGTGGAGATGGGCGGTTCGGTCGGCCGTCGCGAAGCCACCGGTCGTGGCTGCCTGGTCGTAACCCGGCGGGCGCTCAATCGGCTGGGGATTCCCGCGGAGAAGGCCACCGTGGCGGTGCAGGGCTTCGGCAACGTCGGTTCCACCGCGGCAAAGCTGATGGCGGCCGAGGGAATGAAGGTGATCGCGGTCAGCGACAAGAAGGGCGGCATCCACGATCCCAAGGGCATCGACGTGCCGGCAGCACTGGCGTGGGTCAAGGAGCATCGTTTCCTCGAGGGATTCCCGGGAGCAAGGCCGATCACCAACGAGGAGCTGCTTACCCTCAAGTGCGACGTGCTGGTTCCCGCAGCGCTGGAGAACGTGATCACCAGCAAGAATGCCAAGTCGATCAAGGCGCGCATCATCTGCGAAGGTGCCAACGGACCGACCACCGCCAACGCCGATGCGATTCTCGACGAGAAGGGCGTGTTCGTGATCCCCGACATCCTGGCCAACGCCGGCGGCGTGACGGTGTCCTACTTCGAGTGGGTGCAGGATCGTGGCGGCTACTTCTGGGACGAGGATACCGTCCACGAGCGGCTCGAGAAGATAATGACCAAGGCCTTCGACGAAGTGGTGGCGATGTCCGAAAAGCACGGCGTGTCGATGCGCATCGGTGCCTATATGCTCGGTATCGACCGAGTGGCTGCGATGCACCGGATGCGCGGACTGTATGCCTGATGCAACTCCACCTCGTAGGCGTCGGCCGGCTCCGGCCGGCGCTGCGCGAGGTGTGTGACGACTACCTCCGGCGACTTCGTCGGGTGGTGGCCGTGACAGAACACGAAGTGCGCGAGGCCGGGCATCGGACCAGCCCGGCCGAGCGTCGTGACGAGGAAGATCGGCGCATCCTTGCCAGGATCCCGGACGGGATTGCGATCACCCTGCTCGATCCGCGCGGCAGGATGTGGAGTTCCGAACAGTTGGCGGAGCAACTGGCCCGATGGCGCGAGTCGGCACGCGACCGCGCCCTGGTGATCGGTGGTGCAGACGGTGTCGGTGCCGCTGTCACGGATCGCGCCGACCAGCACTGGAGTCTCGGCAACCTGACCTTGCCACACGAACTCGTCCGGGTGATTGTCACTGAGCAATTGTATCGTGCCGGGACGATCCTGCAGGGCCATCCGTACCACCGCGGCAACGGGTGTTGATGACTTGACCGGTGAAGGGAGCGGCGTGACCACCAGACGTGTCGACAACGCAACCGCGCTGCGCATTGCCACGACACCGGTGAGCGGTGAATGGCCAGCGCTGTCGCCACGCACGGCACCCACAGACCCGGTACTTCTCGCCGACGCCTTCGGTGATCCCGGCCTGGCAGCGCGGCTGCAACTTCCCGGTGCGCTGGCAGTCACCACCGGCCAGCAACCAGGCCTGTTCGGTGGCCCGATGTACGTGGTCCACAAGGCACTCGCCGCCCGCGCCCTGGCGCTGTCGCTCGAACGGCAATGGCAACGACCGGTGGTACCGGTGTTCTGGTTGGCGGGTGACGACCACGACTGGGACGAGGCAACCCGGACCGCGTGGTGGACCCGCACCGACGAGGTGATCGAGTGGCGACTGGCGCCGCGCGAGCCCCAGGCACCGCAGCGGCCGATGTCAGCCGAACCATTGCCGGATGAAATGGCGGCGGCTCGCGAGCGACTCGCCGACGACCTGCCACCGGGTGATGCCCGCGACGCCACCATCGCCTGGATCGATCGGCACTGGCGCGACGGCGCGACCGTTCACGGCGCCTTTTCCTCCGCGCTTGCCGAGTTGTTGACACCGCTGGGTGTCGTCACCTTTGACGCCACGTCGGTCGCGGTCAAGCAAGCCCAGCGACCCTGGATCGCCCGCGCACTGGAGCGCTCGGACGAGATCGACGGCGCACTTGCCGCGCTGCCGGAACGCGAAGAGTGGGTCGCCGCAGGACAGCGGCTCACCCTGGTGTTCCTCGAGGCGGAACAGGGTCGCGACCGGTTGGTGCGCGATGGCGACGGCTTTCGCACCCGCCGGAGCGGCCAGCGCTTCTCGCTCGCCGACCTGCATCAACTGCTCGACCAGGCCCCGGGTCGCTTCTCGGCAAACGTGCTGCTGCGGCCGGTGGTCGAGGCGGCACTGCTGCCGACAGTGGCATACGTCGCCGGTCCCGGCGAGCTGCGCTACCTGACTCGCCAGGCCAGGGCCGTTTACGCTCCGCTCGAGGTCACCCCGCAGGCACCGGTGCCGAGGTGGGGTGCGGTGGTGGTGGACCGGGTCACCGATCGACTGCTAGGACGCGTGGGCACTGGCCTGGACGAGGTGCTGCACGACGACGGCACGCTGGGACGTGAAGTGCTCGCGCGCGACCTGCCGGCGGAGATTCCCGACGCAATCGCCCGGCTCGACGCCCGCATCGATGAGGTCGCCGGTGACCTGACCGCAATCGGACGGGGTATCGATCCCGTGCTGGAACGCGCCATCGAGTCGCGCCGACGTCGGCTCCGTTTCGTGAGTGACGACCTCGAGCGACTGATGCTCCGGCATCACCGCAAGCGCAGCGACATCCTGTGGGCACAGTATCGTCGACTTCGAAACAGGGTGGTTCCGCTGGACCGGCCCCAGGAACGGGTGATGGGCGTTGCGGCTGCGCTCGGTCGCTGGGGCGATGAGTGGATCGCGGAAGCCGCGAGCGCTGCGGAGTCGTGGGCAGATGCCGCGCTCGATGCGGCCCCTACCGGAGTCATTTCGTGAGCATAGTGGGAATCGCGCTGTTGCTGGCGCTCTGCATACCAATCATTGCGATCCTGCTCGATTCACCATTCGGCAGGGCGCTGGCCAAGCGGGTGGAGACCGATGCAGTGCAGTCGGGCACCGAGCCGGAAGTGGTTGCAGAACTCGAGCACCGGCTCCAGTTGCTCGAAGCCGAAGTCGAAATGCTGCAGGACTCGCTGGTCGAACTCCGCGAGGAGAGCCAGTTCCTGCAACGGTTGCTGGAGGACAAGCGCGACCCACCGTCGCTCCCGCCGGAACGCGTGTGAGCGGGCGCGGCTCCTACCTCGTCGGGGCCGGTATCCTGCTGAGCCGGATCAGCGGACTCGTCCGCCAACGGATCCTGGCCCACTTTCTCGGTCTGGGTGACCACGCCGACGCCGTGAACGCGGCGTTCCGGATTCCCAACTTCCTCCAGAACCTGTTCGGCGAGGGCGCCTTGTCGGCGTCGTTCATCCCCCGCTACGCCCGCTTGCTGGGTGAGGGCCGCGAGGATGAGGCCGGCCGACTGGCGGGCGCAATCCTGGCGCTGCTCGGCGTGGTTGTCGCCGTGATCGTGGTGCTGGGCGTGCTGACCGCGCCCTGGCTGGTAGCACTCCTGGTTGGTGACTGGAGCGAAGAGAAGAAGGCGCTGACCGAAACGCTGGTGCGGATCCTCTTTCCGAGTGTCGGCATCCTGGTGCTCTCGGCCTGGTGCCTTGGTGTGCTCAACTCGCATCGCCGCTTCCTGGTTTCCTACAGCGCGCCGGTGGCGTGGAACATCGCCATCATCGCCGCGGTGTTGCTGGCACCCGATGATCGCCGCGACATCGTGATCTGGGCCTCGTGGGGTGCCGTGATCGGTGCGGTGCTGCAGGTGCTGGTGCAGTTGCCGGGGGTGCGCCAGGTGGTCGGCGGGTTGCGGCTGCATTCCTGGCGGAAGGTCGAGTCGGTGCGGCAGGTGGTGAGAACCTTCGTGCCGGCGGTGATTTCGCGCGGTGCCGCCCAGGTGGCTGCTTTCATAGACCTCGCCATCGCCGGATTCCTGCCGGGCGGTGCGGTTGCGGCAATCGCCAACGCCCAGGTGCTGTACACCCTGCCGGTGTCGCTGTTCGGAATGGCCGTAAGTGCCGCGGAGTTGCCGGAGATGGCGCGGGAGACCGGTGATCAGGCGGCGGTGTCACGTGCGCTCCGGATCCGGCTCGACGCGGCAACCCAGCGACTCGCCTACTACATCATCCCGTCGGCGATGGCGTTCCTGGCAATCGGCGGCGTGCTGGCCGGGGCGGTGTACCAGAGCGGTGCGTTCGACGCCGCCGATTCCCGCTACGTGTGGCTCATCCTGGCCGGGTCGGCGGTGGGGCTGCTGGCCTCCACGCTGGGCCGTCTCTACTCATCGACCTTCTATGCGCTCCACGACACGGTCACGCCGCTCCGCTTTGCGGTGATCAGGATCGCCTGTTCCGCCACCCTCGGCGCCGTCGCGGCACTCTGGCTCCCGGGTCGATTGGGGCTGCCGGCAGCGTGGGGTGCGGCCGGACTCACCCTGGCCGGCGGCATCGCCGGTTGGCTCGAGTTCGCACTCTTGCGTCGAGCACTCTGTCGTCGCCTCGGCAGGTTCGCGTTGCCTTTCATCGAACTGATCAAGTTGTGGATTGCAGCACTCGCCGCCGCCGGTGCTGCCACTGCCGTCCGGTTGCTCACCGACAGTGTGCCGCCGCTGCTGCAGGCGGTGGCGGTGATCCCGGTGTTCTCGGTGGTGTACCTGGTCGCCACCGCCGGTATGGACATTCCGGAGTCTGCAGTGATCACTGCCCGCCTCCGTCGTGGCAGGCTGGGCCGGCGATGAACGCCAGGCTTGAACGCAAGCTCGACACGCTGCCCGACGGTCCCGGCGTGTATCTCTGGAAGGACGCTGCCGGAAACGTGCTGTACGTCGGCAAGGCGGCCAACCTGCGCACCAGGGTGCGCTGGTATTTCTCCACTGATGCACGCGGCGGCTACCTGCACGAACAATTGCTGTCGCGTATCGACGATGTGGAGACCATCGTGGTGCCCGACGAGGCGCAATCGCTGTTGCTGGAGAACAACCTGATCAAGGAGTTCCAGCCCAGGTTCAACATCCGCCTCAAGGATGACAAGAGCTACCCCTCGATCGCGGTGACTATGGCGGATCCGTTCCCGCGGGTGATCGCGACCCGGCAGCGCGACATCGCGGGCGCCCGCTATTTCGGTCCCTACACCGATGTCTCGGATATGCGGCGCACCCTCGGGATGGTCCGGCGGATGTTCACCGTGAGGAGCTGCCTCGACGACATTCCGCGTGAACGCCGCAGTCGGCCTTGCCTAGACTATCACATCGGACGCTGCAAGGCACCGTGCGTGGGGTGGCAGGACGAGGCCAGCTATCGCGCGATGATTGCCGAAGTGATCGCCTTCCTGGAGGGCGACACGGTGGACGTCAAGGCGCGGATCCGCCAAATGATGCAGCAGGCCAGCGACGCGGAGGACTTCGAGCGAGCCAGGGACCTGCGCGACACCCTGCGCTGGCTCGACCAGGTGGAACGGCCGACCGCGGTGGAAGTGATCGGCACCGGTGACGCCGACGTGATCGGATACGCTCGCGACGGCGACGATGCCGTCGGTGTGCTGCTCAGGGTGCGCGACGGCCGCGTGATCGGCCGGGAACATCGCTTCCTGGAGGCCACCGCGCAGGACGATGATGCCGCCGTGCTGCAGAGCTGGATGCTCTCGGTCTATCGAGTGATGCCGGCGAGGGTGCGTCGAGTGATACTGCCATTTCCGCCGGCAGAGCCCGAAGCCGTGGAGGCGCTGCTCGAGGGCAGCCGGTTTGCGGTCCCGCAGCGTGGAGTCGCGGCACGCTGGCTGGAACTGGCCGACCAGAACGCGCGCCACCTGCTGGAGTCGCTCAGGATGGAAGGTTACGAAACCGAGGAGCGAGCCGAAGATCCGGTGTACGCTCTCGGCCGGGAACTCGGCCTCACGACATTGCCGAGGACCTTCATCTGCGTCGACATTTCCACGGCACAGGGCAGGGACACAGTGGGCGCGCTGGTGACATTCGAGGCGGGCAGGCCGCGCAAGTCGGAATACCGGCGCTACCGCATCAAGGGACCCGGCCAACAGGACGACTTCGCGGCGATCAACGAGGTGGTGAGTCGCTACCTCGATCGTCGGATTCGCGAGGGGAAGCCGCTGCCAGACCTGATCGTGATCGACGGCGGTCGCGGCCAGCTCAACGCGGCCAGGCAGGCGCTGGCAGAACACGGCGTGGAATCGTTGCCGATCATCTCGCTTGCCAAGCGCGACGAGGAGATCTACCTCCCCGACCAGGAGACTCCATTGCGGCTGTCGCGACGATCGCCGGCGTTGCGACTGCTGCAGCGTGCGCGCGACGAAGCGCACCGCTATGGTGTCACCTACAATCGCCAGCGACGCACCGCGCGCACCGTGACCTCGGCGTTGCTCGACATTCCCGGTGTCGGTCCCAATCGCCGCAAGGCGCTACTGCAGGCGTTCGGGTCGTTGGCCGGGGTCAAGGCTGCCTCGGTCAGCGACATCGCCGCACTGCCGGGTTTCTCGACCCGACTCGCAGAGCGAATCCTCGACACCATCAACAAGCGCTGAGCAATGGATTGGTATCTCGAATGTTCCGGATGTGCCACCGAGTCCGCCCCCACCGGACTGCGGGGCGTCTGTGACGACTGTGGCAGGCCACTACTGGTTCGATATCCCGACCGGGTCCACTCCACCCAGGAACGGGCCGAACTCCGGCGGCGTCACGGAATGTGGCGATTCCGGAGTTTCCTCCCGATCGAGGAGGGCGAGACCCCGGTTTCCCTGGGCGAAGGCGACACACCATTGCTCGAGGTGCCGCGCCTGGGGGCGGCACTCCAACTGGGTGGGCTTCGGATCAAGGATGAATCGGGGAATCCGACCGGTTCCTTCAAGGCGCGCGGTATGAGTGCCGCGATCACTCGCGCCGTGGCGGCAGGTGCCCGCAGCTT
Organism: uncultured bacterium; assembly: GCA_965651205.1. Lineage (GTDB taxonomy): Bacteria > Gemmatimonadota > Gemmatimonadetes > Gemmatimonadales > GWC2-71-9 > Palsa-1233. The sequence continues at coordinate 11,242 of CBFGRM010000013.1, read as the reverse complement.
CGTCCTGCCGACGGCGGGCAATGCCGGTGTGGCAGCGGCCGCATACGGAGCCCGTGCCGGCTTGCCGGTCACGGTGTTTGCACCGACCACCACGCCGCCCACCATCCTCGCCCAGATCCGGACCTTCGGGGCCGATCTGCGACTGTTGGACGGTCATATCGGTGATTGTGGCCGGGAGGCACGCGCGTTCGCCGCCAGCAAACGTGCCATCGACCTGAGCACTCTGCGCGAACCCTACCGGATCGAGGGAAAGAAGACCCTCGCCCTCGAGATCGCGATGCAACTCGGTTGGACCTTCCCCGATGCCGTCGTGTACCCCACCGGTGGTGGCACAGGATTGATCGGGATGTGGAAGGGGTTCAGGGAACTGCTCGACGCCGGCTGGGTGACTGGTTCGCTGCCGCGGATGTATGCGATCCAGAGCGCGGGGTGTGCACCCATTGTTCGTGCCATCGCCACCGGGACGACCAGGGCCGAACCCTGGCTCGACCCCGTCACCGTGGCCAGCGGTCTCCGGGTGCCAGCGGCGCTGGGTGATACCCTGATCCTCGAGGCAGTTCGCGACAGTGGTGGTACCGCGATCGCAGTCAGCGAGGAGGAGCTGGTCCGGCTTGCTGCGCTTGCCACCAGCCAGGAGGGCATTGATTGCTCACCGGAGGGTGGCGCGGCAATCGCCGGGGCGCTGATGCTTCGCGAGCAGGGGCACCTCGCCGCCGGCGAGCGGGTGGTGGTGTGCAACACCGGTGCCGGCTGGCTGTACCGCACCCCCGCCTGATTGGCCGAAATGGCGACCAGGGGGATATTTTAGCTTGCCCGACAGCCGGGCCGGGGAGTGTGCTTCAGCGGGTGACAGACGTCTCCTGTCTGGAACGCCAAACCGGCCTCGGCACGGAGGCAGTTCGGATCCACTTACGGAGCATACGAGGAGAAGCGATGACGAAGACGGGCTTGTTGGGCCTGGCAATGCTGGTGGCGGTTAGTCCCTCGATGGTCGGCGCGCAGTCGCGCGTGGCCAGCGTCGCCAAGGCGATGCCGTCTCGCTATATCGAGCCCACCTGCGACATCAGCGCGGGCCACTTCCTGGTTTCCAGCGGCGTGACCTACCTGGCCGTCGGTTCGGGCGGCAATCGGAACATCGATGGCACTACCGATCCGGCAAAGGTGGAGACCGCGCTGAACAACGCGGTTCGGGTCATCACCCAGGCGATCAGGGAGAACGATCAGGGTGACAACGCCGGCGCCTGGTACTTCCTGGGTCGGGCCTACCTGCAGCAGGGCGACGTGCACGGCGCCGATTCGGCCTTCGTCAAGGCGGTCGAACTGGCTCCCGCCTGTGCAGAAGACGTATCGAGTTGGCGCCAGCGCGCGGTGCTGCCGTTGATGGCGCCCGCGGGCGAGTACGCCGACCAGGGCAAGGTCGATTCCGCGATCGTGCTGTTCAAGCAGGCTGCGTCGATCGCCCCGGGGATGCCCCAGGCCAACTACAACCTCGGTGTCATCTACGCCAACGCAGATCAGGCCGATTCCGCCATCAAGTACTTCAAGCTTGCACAGAAGGACGCCGAGGCATCGCCCGAGGCCTACCTCAACGAGCGGAACTCGGCCACCTTCAACCTGGCGGCGATGTATCAGCGTGCCGAGCAGCACCCCGAGGCCGTCATCGAACTGCGCAAGTACCTGGAGTGGGTACCGGGTGACAACGACGCGCGTCGGGCCCTGGCAACCTCGCTGCGGGCGAGCGGGCAGACCGACGCCGCAATGGAGGTGGAGAAGGAGGCGTTGGCGGCGGCCCAAGCCAGCGGCAGCCTCTCCAGCGGCGACCTGATGTCGATGGGCGTCAATCAGTTCAACGCCGGCAGCTATGCCGATGCCGCCGAGTCGTTCAAGAAGGTGCTGGAGATGGAGCCGCACAATCGCGACGCCCAGTACAACCTCGCAAATGCCTACCTGTCGGTCGATGGGCAGTTCGGCACGGAGTTGGTCGCGGTGAGCAGCGCACTGGTGGAACGTGAGCCGCTCAACGAGGACAATCGCAAGATGCTGGTGCAGGGGTTGCGGCGCACCAATCAGCAGGACTCCTTGATCGCCGTGGTCACCGAACTGCTGGCGATGCCGACTTCGGTGGGGATCGACCGGTTCGCCTCCAACGATGACGGCGCCCTCCTGGCTGGCCACGGCCTCGGTCGCCAGGCAGAGCGCGATGGTGCCGCCGTGCCTGCCACGCCGCGCACCCTCGTGGTTGAGTTCCTCGACAACGGCGGTGCGGTTGTCGCGTCGAGCGAAGTGACGATCCCGGCGCTCGAGCCGGGTGTCAAGTACGAGTGGACAGCCAACGGTACCGGTGCTGGCATTGTCGGTTGGCGCTACCGGGTCAAGTGACGGCGGCTGCGTCACCATCGGGCGGGGCGATCGGCGTTGCCGGTCGCCCCGTCCGCTTGTAGATTCTGCCCTGACGCGGGAGTAGCTCAGTTGGTAGAGCATCAGCTTCCCAAGCTGAGGGTCGCGGGTTCGAACCCCGTCTCCCGCTTGCCCCGGAATCGCCGTCGCGGTTTCGGGGCTTTCTGGTGGCGATCCGCGGCTGCGTCCGCCGTGAAGCCGCTTGAAGTGAGGGGTCCTAACCCTTGTCGGCAAGCTGGTTTAGCCACATATTGCCAGGGTCACCCGACGCCTTGGTCACCACGTTCTGCCGCGAGCCGAAGCCCGATGAGCAAACCCACCGTGGCACTGGTCGGCCGACCCAATACCGGCAAGTCCACCCTCTTCAATCGTCTGGTCGGCGGTCGCGACGCCATCGTGTCCGATCAGGCCGGCACCACCCGCGATAGACACTTCGGCACAGCCACTTGGAATGGAGTCGATTTCTGGATCGTCGACACTGGCGGCCTGGTTCCCGACTCGCACGAGACGATGGACAAGGCGATCCGCGAGCAGGTGGATCGCGCGGTGGCCGAGGCCGACCTGGTGTTGCTGCTGGTCGACGGCCGCGATGGCCTCAACCCGATCGACGCGGACATCGCCAGGCGCCTTCGTCAGACTGGCGCCCAGGTACTTCTTGCGGTCAACAAGCTCGACGACCTGCGCGACCACGACGCCCGACACGCCTTCCACGAACTGGGCCTGGGTGAGCCCTGGCCGGTGAGCGCGGCATCCGGCAAGGGCACCGGCGACCTGCTCGACGAGTTGGTGGGGCGGTTGCCGGAGTCGGAGTCGGTGGACGACGAGACCGCCGTCAGCGTGGCGGTGGTAGGCCGTCCGAACGCCGGCAAGTCGTCGCTGGTCAACCGGCTGCTGGGTGAGGAGCGGCTGGTGGTCACCCCGATCGCCGGCACCACCCGCGACGCCATCGACTCGGTGATGTCGTATCACGGTCGCAGCCTCACCTTCATCGACACTGCCGGGCTCAGGCGCAAGGCCAAGGTCGACGGCGACCTCGAGTTCTACTCCACCATCCGCACCGAGCGGGCCATCGACCGGGCCGACGTGTGCGTGCTTGTGGTCGATGCAGAGCGAGGGCTGCACAACCAGGATCTGCGGATTGCGACCCACGCGTGGGACCGTGGTGCAGGGCTGGTGATCGTGGTCAACAAGTGGGACCTGATCCCCGACAAGGACGCCAACACCGCCTCGCGCGGTCAGCAGTTGCTGGTGCAGAAGGCGCCGTTCCTGGAATATGTGCCCTTCCTGTACGGCTCGGCGCTCACCGGGCAGCGGGTCCGCAAGGTCCTCGACCTGGTGCTGGACGTGGCCGACTCGCGCGACCGACGGATCCAGACCGCAGATGTGAACGAGGTGTTGCGGGCATTGGTGGAACGGAATGCGCCACCGCAGCAACAAGGCGAACCCGTCAAGCTGCTCTTTGCATCCCAGATCGCAACCCGACCACCGACGTTCGCGGTGGTCTCCAATCGCCCCGACGACATACCGGAATCGTATCAGCGCTTCCTGGTACGAGGTTTTCGTGAAGCCTGGGGATTCGACGGCGTGCCGATCCGGATGAAGTTCAATCGTCGCGGAGCGCGTGGATGAGCGGTCGCCTGCTGGCAGCGATCCTCGCCGCATACCTGATCGGCGCGATTCCGACGTCGTTCATCGTGGTGCGGCTGGCACGCGGCATCGATCTGCGCACGGTGGGTTCCGGCAACCTCGGCGCAACCAACCTCTATCGTCAGCTTGGTTGGCGCTACGCGATTCCGGTGGGTGCGTTCGACGTGATCAAGGGGGCGGTCCCCGCCGCAGTGCTGGCACCCTGGGCCGGCTTGGGATTGGCGTGGGCCGTGGTGCTCGGCCTGATCGCGGTGCTCGGTCACGTCTACTCGGTGTTCGTCGGATTCAAGGGCGGCAAGGGGGTCGCCACCGGAGGGGGCGTGATCCTCGGGCTGGCGCCGTGGGCATTCCTGGTGTCGCTGCTGCTGTGGGCGATCATCGTCAAGACCACCGGATATGTGTCACTGGCTTCGGTTGTCGCGGCTCTGTCGTTGCCGCCGGCGATCTGGTTGTTGCAGCCGTCTCGTCAGGAACTGGTGTTGCCGGTGGCGATGCTGGCGTTGCTGGTGGTGTGGTTCCACCGTGCCAATCTGCGGCGCCTGATGGATGGAACCGAGAACAGATTCGGAAGGAGATCGGCGTGACTCGTGTCGCAGTGATCGGGGCGGGGAGCTGGGGTACAGCTCTCGCCAACCTGCTGGCAGGCAAGGGTGTGAACACGGTGCTGTGGGCGTTCGAGGAGGAAGTTGCTGCCAACGTAAACCACAATCACGAGAACCAGATCTACTTCGCCGGCAAGCCGCTGGACGCTCGCCTGCGTGCCACCAGCGAAATCGCACAGGCGCTCGACGGTGCCGACGTGATCGTGACGGCCACTCCCAGCCACGTGGCGCGCAGGGTGTGGCAACAGGCATCACCGCACATTCGCTCCGGGACGCCGCTGGTGTCGGCCACCAAGGGAATCGAACCTGACTCGCTCAGCCTGATGGATCAGGTGGCCAATGAAGTGTTGCCGCAGGCGACCTTCGTCGCCATTTCCGGACCATCATTCGCCGACGAGGTGCACCAGGGGCAGCCGACTGCAGTAGTCGCGGCGAGCCACGACCACGATGCGGCGGTCCTGGCGCAGGAGCTCTTCTCGACGTCCAGCTTCCGCGTGTACAGCCAGTCCGATGTGATTGGTGTGGAGCTGGCCGGCTCACTCAAGAACGTGATGGCGATCGCGGCCGGCGTGCTTGATGGCCTGGGAATGGGACACAATCCCCGGGCGGCGCTGCTCACCCGCGGTCTGGCGGAGATCAGTCGACTCGGTGCCGCGATGGGGGCCGATCAGGCGACTTTCGCAGGCCTGGCGGGTATGGGAGACCTGGTGCTGACGTGCACCGGCGGCCAGTCGCGCAACCGGAGGTTGGGTGTCGCGCTGGCACAGGGCGAGACACTCGAGCACCATCGCGCCACGCATCGTACCGTTGCAGAGGGTGTCAACACCGCGCTCGGCGCCTCACGACTGGCTGAGCGGCACGGTGTCGAAATGCCGATCACGGAGCAGGTGAAGGCTGTGCTGTTCGATGGAGTGTCGCCGGCCGAAAGCATTCGTACCCTGATGGAACGGACTCTCAAGGCGGAGGCGTGGTGATGGCGTTGCCGAATCCGGTCCAGGAATTCTTCTCGATTGGTGAGGTGTGTCAGCTTACCGATCTCAAGCCACACGTGCTTCGGTACTGGGAAAGCCAGTTCAGGTTCATCAGTCCGGCCAAGAACCGCTCGGGCAATCGGGTCTACAAGGCGCGCGAGATCGAGATGGTGATGCTCGTCAAGCACCTGCTGTACACCGAGAAGTACACCATCGAGGGCGCGCGGCTCCGACTGGACCAGTTCCGCCGCAACGGCGACCTGCGCGATCGCGCCACACTGGCTACCAGGGCCGAGATGGTGCGCGAGCTGCGTCGTGATCTGGACGACGTGATCGCGGTGCTTGAAGGCAGGGATGTCGTCGCGCGCGGCGAGGAGTGAGGGCGCCCCCGCTTACCTTCCAGCTATGCACATCCTCTGCACCAACGACGACGGCATCCTCTCCCCGGGCCTCCAGGCTCTCGCCGAGGCGTGCAGTCGAGTCGGTCAGGTCACCGTGGTGGCACCCGACCGCGAGCAGAGCGCCCAGAGCCACGCGCTCACCCTGACCCGGCCGATGCGCCCGGTACGTCGCCCCGATGGCACCTGGCAGGTCGACGGCACCCCCACCGACTGCGTCCTGCTGGCGCTGGAGGCACCGCTGGTGCCCCACAGGCCCAACTTCGTGTGTTCCGGCATCAATCACGGCCCCAACCTCGGCGAAGACGTGCTCTACAGCGGCACCGTGTCCGCTGCGATGGAGGCCACGGTCCTCGGCATCCCCGGCATCGCGTTCTCGTTTGCCGGCAGAAGAGACGACCTGATACCCGGATACACCGATCTGGTGGCCACCTTGGTGCGTCGGATCACCGAGCTGGAAGATCTTTCACCCAACACCCTGCTCAACATCAACCTGCCCGGCATTCCGGCAGATGAGGTGCAGGGTGTGCGTGTGGTGCGCCTGGGGTCGCGGTTCTTCCAGAACTCGGTCACCCGGCATCAGGACCCGTGGGGCAGGGATGTCTTCTGGGTCGGCGGCGGAACCACCACCTGGTCCACCGAACCAGACACCGACCACGCGGTGGTGCGTGACGGCTACATCGCCGTGACACCACTCCATCTCGACCTCACCGCGCACAGCCAGCTCGACCTGGTGCGTGGATGGGCCCTGGCGCTAGAGGGTCGATGAGCGACGGCTACGCCGGCTACCGGAGCGCGCTGGTCGAGGAGCTGCAGCGCAAGGGAATCAAGGATATGGCGGTGCTGCGGGCGGTGGCCACCGTACCCCGCCATCGCTTCGTGCCGGATTCGCTGGTGAGCCGGGCCTACGACGACAACGCCCTGCCGATCGGCCAAGGCCAGACAATCTCCCAACCGTTCGTGCAGGCCCGTTCCTGCGAACTGCTGCAGCTCACTGGCCGCGAGCGGGTGCTCGAAGTTGGCACCGGCTCTGGTTACCAGACGGCCCTGTTGGCGATCCTGGCAGAGTCGGTGTTCTCGATCGAAAGGCTTCCCGACCTCGCCCGTGCTGCCCGCGAGGCACTCCGGGCCACCGGGTACGACAACGTCTCGGTGATCCACGGCGACGGCACCCTGGGCTTCAAGCCAAACGCTCCCTACCACGGTATCATCGTCGCTGCCGGGTCGCCCGAGGTGCCCCAGCCGCTGGTGGACCAGCTCACCCCCGGCGGCAGGATGGTGATCCCGATCGGCGACCAGCAAGTCCAGGTGCTCACCCTGGTTGAACGACACCCCGAAGGCAGCGGCTTCGATCAGTCCCCGATCGAGGATGTCCGCTTCGTCCCCCTGCTCGGCCAGTTCGGCTGGTCAGCCCAGGAAAACTGAATGGACCTCATCAGGCAGTTCATCGACTTCTTCATCCATCTGGATGCCCACCTCGCCGAGATAATCTCGAAGTACGGCACCGGCACCTATGTGATCCTGTTCCTGATCATCTTCGCCGAGACCGGCCTGGTGATTATGCCGCTCTTGCCGGGAGACTCGCTGCTGTTTGCCGCCGGGACCTTCGCGGCGCTGGGGGACCTGAACCCGTGGCTGCTCACCGGACTGCTGATCACCGCCGCGATCCTGGGCGACACGGTCAACTACTGGATCGGCAAGCGGATCGGGCCCAGGGCCTTCACCGGCGACATCCGGTTCCTCAAGCGGGAGTATCTCGACAAGACCCGGGGATTCTATGCCCGGCACGGGGGCAAGACCATCATCCTCGCCCGGTTCGTGCCCATCGTGCGGACCTTCGCCCCGTTCGTGGCCGGCGTGGGGGAGATGCACTACGGCCGGTTCCTGGCCTACAACGTGGTGGGCGGGGTGGTGTGGGTGACGCTGTTCGTCTGGACCGGCTACCTGTTCGGCAACATCCCGGCGGTCAAGGAGAACTTCTCGCTGGTGATCCTGGCCATCATCGCGGTGAGCGTGGTCCCGATCGCGATCGAGATCATCAAGGGGTGGCTGGCGGGCCGTCGCGAAAGTACTTGAGGTCATTCTCAACGGACGCCACCGCGTTGTGGGGCAAGGACTTAGCGGGCCGACATAAAGTGGGATCCAAGATGATGAGCGGGCCCATTCTCAGTGGTCGCCCGGCCTGATCTTGACCCCCGCCGGGCCGATCGCTCCGCGGACAGCGCGATGATGGCAGCGAGATCAGCCGTCGGCCGTTGCTCCGACAGGCCCGTGCGGGAGGGCAGTGATCGTGTCATCTTACCTGTCACCACTCTCGTATGGAGCAGGGTTGATGCCGAGTTCCAAGGTCGCGCCACTGGATGAAATAGCCGAGTTCTACCACGGCTACCTGACCCGGGTCCCGCCCGGCGACATCGTGCAATTCCTCCACGACCAGACCGACCGGGTCAGGGCGACCCTGGACGACATCCCTGATTCCTTTGCGAGCCATCGATACGCCGAGGAGAAGTGGAGCATCCGTCAATTGGTGGGGCATATCTCCGACACGGAGCGGGTGTTCGCGTTCCGGGCCTTCTGGTTCGCCAGGGGTCTGGTGGAACCGTTGCCGGGTTACGATCAGGACGTGGCGGTGGCTCACGCCGACGATGATCGTCGGGATTTCGGCGGCCTGATCCGGGAATTCACCGAGGTACGGGCCTCCACTCTCGACCTTTTCGATTCGCTCACCGAAGCGGCGTGGTCGCGGGGCGGGATCGCCAGCGGGCAACCGGTGACGGTGCGTGCCCTGGCCTGGGTGATCGCCGGCCACGTGGAGCACCATCTGGCCATCCTCAACGAGCGTTACCTGTCTCGGAGTCGCTGATGCCATCGCACGAAATAGCAGACGCGTTTGCGGAGATGCTGATCGCCGAGGACTGGGACGCCGCCCACGACCTGCTGGCACCCTGGCTCAGTTCTCGCTGGACCGCGGAGTCCCTTGCGCGGGCGGTGCGTGCCGCGGTCAAGGATTGCAGCGGACCGGCTGTCTGGGAGCTGGAGATTTCGCCACTGGAGTACGACGACGTAAGGGAGCCCTACGGCAACGGCCCGCCGAGTGAACCCTTCCCGAGCCAGCTCAAGCGGAGCAGGTTCCGCGACTGGATCTGCATCCATTTCACGCCGGCCGAGGCGGAGCGGGACGACCTGGCCGGCTGTTTCGACATCTGGGTGGCCACCGCCGAGGTGAACAGCGACCTCTGGATCGGTTACCTGGAGTTTGCGGAGGCTTCGTGAACAGGAAGCTCGTATTGGCACTGCTGACGCTGACGGTCGCCTGTGGCGGCAGGCCGGGCACGCCGGGACTCACTCCTTCGCGGGCACCTATCGCGCACACCCGAATCATCGAGGGCGGAGTGGTGAACAGCGGCTTCGAGACCGCCACCAACCTGGTTATCACCGATGCCGGCCATTGGCAGTCGGTCTGGCAGGTATTGCACCCCGGGGGGATGGCGCCGGCAATTCCCACCATCGACTTCACCGAGGAGGCAGTCGTTCTGGTGGCGATCGGTCAACAGCCCAATGGTGGCCATTCGGTCCGGATCGACTCGGTGTACCGCGGCGGCCGCGATTCGGTGGTGGTCCGGGCGATTCACCGGATGCCGGGGCCCGACTGCGTGACTACGCAGGCGCTTGTGGAACCGGTGGACCTGGTGCGCATCCCTCGGCCCTCCCTACCAGTCAGGTTCCTGGTCCGGACAGACACCTATTCCTGCGATCAGTGACCTGGGTCGGGGGTGTCCTGTCGGGTGGTCTCAACCGCCGGGCACCCTTACTTTCGTTGTCGCTGCCCCTGTAGCTCAGCTGGATAGAGCACCGGTTTCCTAAACTGGGGGTCGCGCGTTCGAGTCGCGCCGGGGGCATTTCCGCAGCGCAGCAGGCATCATCCCGACAGCAGCATAGTTCATCACCACACCCAAGGTTGTGACGCGTGCAACTCCATACCAAGATCCTGCTTGGTCTCGTCCTCGGTGCCGTCGCCGGTATCGTCGGCAAGCTGGTGTTTCCCGACGGCACTCAGCTCCTCTGGTTCGCCGACAACGTGGCCAATCCGGTGGGACAGGTGTTCCTGCGGATGCTGTTTATGATCGTGATCCCGCTGATCTTCGCCTCGGTGACGATGGGGGTGGCATCGCTGGGCGACCTCCGGAAGATCGGCCGGATTGGCGGCAAGGCGATGGGGTTCTTCCTGATAACGACTGGGATCGCCGCCAGCATCGGTTTGACGCTGATGAACGTGCTGGCGCCCGGGCGGAGTCTGGACCCCGAACTGCGGGCGCAGTTGCTGGCGGAGTATGGCGGTGAGGCGGCCTCCCGGGTGGCAGGCGGCGGGGTGTTCGGAGTCGACACATTCGTCAACATCGTGCCGCGCAACATCGTCGAGGCAATGGCCGGCAACGATATGCTGGCGGTGATCTTCTTCTCGCTGATGTTCGGCATCGCGCTGACGCAGATTCCGGCGGCCAAGGCCAAGCCGCTGATGGACGTGCTCGATGGCACCGTGGAAGTGGTGTCCAAGATCATCGACTTCGCGATGCAGATCGCGCCGTATGGCGTGTTCGGGCTGATCTTCTCGGTGGTGGTCCGGTTTGGCACCGACGTGCTGCAATCACTGTTGTTCTATGTCGTCACGGTGCTGATCGCGCTGGTGCTGCATCTGACGGGCGTGATCGGCACCTTGGCGGTGGTCATCGCGAAGATTCCCTACCGCACCTTCTTCCGCAAGTGTCGCGCGGTGATGGTGACCGCCTTCTCCACCTCGAGTTCCAACGCCACGCTGCCCACCAACATCCGCACCGCCGAGGACGAGTTCGGGGTGCCCAAGGAAATCGCGTCGTTCGTGCTGCCGCTGGGTGCCACGATGAATATGAACGGCACCGCGCTGTTCGAGGGAATGACGGTGCTGTTTCTGGCGCAGGTGTTCGGCCTGGGGTTGTCACTACCTATGCAGGTTGTGGTTGTCATCCTCTGTGTCATCACTGCGGTGGGGGCTGCCGGCGTACCGGGAGGTTCGATCCCGCTGATGGCGATGATCCTCACCCAGGTGGGCGTACCGGCAGAGGGCATCGCGCTGATTCTTGGCGTCGACAGGATCCTTGATATGAGCCGCACGGTGCCCAACGTGATGGGCGACCAGTTGACGACACTCGTGGTGGCAAAGAGCGAGGGCTACGAACTGAATACCACCTGA
>CBFGRM010000012.1:0-43190 GCA_965651205.1 uncultured bacterium | reverse complement strand
TCGATCAGCCGTTGCGACAACCGGACCACGTCCTGGAAGTGGACATTGGTGTCGACCATCCCGTGGGCGATCAACAGCGGGTCCTCCAGGCCCTCGGCGAAGTAGATCGGCGAGCTGCGGCGGAACGCGGTGGAGTCGTCCTGCGGTTCGTTGAGGATCCGTGCCGTGTAACCGTGGTTGTAGTGCGCCCAGTCGGTTACCGACCGGAGCGCCGCCCCTGCCCCGAAGTACTCCGGCCTCGTGAACAGCGCCATCAGCGTGATGAAGCCGCCGTAGGAGCCACCGTAGATGCCGATCCGGTCGCCGGGGATGCCCATCGTTGTGGTGAGCCAGCGCGACGCATCGACGAAGTCCTCGAGGTCGCGACCACCCATATGCCGGTAGATGGCGGTGCGCCAGTCGCGACCATATCCGGCCGAACCGCGGTAATCGACATCGAGCACCACATAGCCACGTGACGCGAGCAGGTGATGGAACTGATACTCGCGGTAGTAGCTGGACCACATATCGTGGACGTTGTGGAGATACCCCGCACCGTGCACGAACAGCACCGCGGCACCGTTGCTGGCGGCGCCGAACTGTTCCGGGCGGTAGATCCGTGCCGGCACCTCGACACCGTCACTGGCCGGGATCAGCACGATCTCCGGTTCGATCCAGTCGTGCGACAGCCACTCGGCAGTCGGCGACGTGGTCAACTGCACCGCTTCGGCACCAGGTCGCGCCCGCTGGAGGAACAGCTCGCCCGGGCGATTCGACCGGGAATGGACATCTGCCAGCCACTGGCCATCGGGTGACACCGAGACCGAGTGGCCACCCTTGGCGCTGGTGATCCTGGTGCGATCGCTGCCGTCGAGTCGCATCGTCCAGAAGTGCTCCTCGTATGGCGACGTCTCGTTGGTGGTGAGCTGGAAGCCATCGCGCTCCGGGGTGAGCGAGGCACGCAGCACTTCCCAGCGACCGCTGGTCAGCGCGGTGCGGTTGCCACCCAACGGGTCGGTCCGATACAGGTGCGCGTAGCCGGTCGCCTCACTGGCGAACCAGACTCCCTGTTCCCCCGGCAACCAGCCGGCGCAACCACCGCACGGCCCACCAACCCACGCGGTGTCGGTGTGTGCCTCGATCACGGTCACGCCGACCGGCTCTGCGTCGACACGCACCAGGTTGCGACGGGTGTAGTCACGCGTGTCGGCTCGCACCAGGGCGGCGGTGCCGGCATCGTTCCAGCCCGACACGAACAGCGATCCGTAGCCGTCGCTCGAGTCATCTGCAAACGGACGGATCCACTCCACCTTGCCCGAACCGATTGTCAGCACGCCGAGGCGCTGCCTGCTGTCGCCATCGCCGACCTTGGCGTATGTGGTGAGTTCCTCGGTGTAACCGGAGCGGGTCACGTAGCTGGGCACCATCGCGCGCCTGGGTTCCGGTGATGCACTCCGCGTCGCAATCACGATCGCGTGCAAGCCGGTGGGCGACACCTCCAGCGACCGCAGCCGCCAGTCGCGGCCGAGCCAGGTCGTGGGCAATGAGGTCGAGTCGCGCCGGGCACGTTCGACATTGCGCAGCGAGTCGGCACGAGCGTCGTCGCGAAGTGCAGCGAACAGGTCGAGCTGGTCGCGTTCGAGCGCGGCCCGCTGGGGAGTGGTCCGCTTCGCGGTGTCCGGTGCGTTGCCGGTGCGGATGTCGGTGAGCTGCTCGACAAACCCCGTGGCCAGCGTGAGCGAGTGGAGGTTGCCATCCGACTGGAAGAACAGTCGCGAACCGTCACGCGAGAGGTCGGCGACCTGCTCACCAGCATTGGTGCGCGTGAGTCGACGCAGGTTGCCCTCGGGCAGCTTCACCTCCCAGATGTCGCCACCCGACGACACGTAGCGATGGCGACCGTCGCGAGCGGTGACGCCGCTGGCCAGCACCGGTGCGATCGAGTCGGCAAGGGCCCGGCTGATTTCCTCGGGCACCGCACCGGCACGGGCGCGGACCCGGTACTGCCTGGTCGGTTCGCGCCAGTCGGTGCCCGGCGGCACCCACGAGAAGTGGATCCACTGGCCATCCGGGGTCCAGCGCACCTGCCCCGGTTCGCGCCCGACAGTCTCGGTGCCCCGCATCATCGTGGGCAGGTCCGGGAGATTGGCCTGCTGGGCCGCCAACGACGGCGCCAGCAACAGAACGATCAGGGCGACAAGCGGACGAGCTGCCATCCGGACTCCGTGCTGTGGGAATAGAGAATGCGGTCGTGCAGGCGATCGGGCCGACCCTGCCAGAATTCGACGCTGTCGGGCGTGAGACGGAAGCCGCCCCAATGCGGCGGCAACGGAATTTCGCCAGCGGCGAATTCGCGTCGCCGCGCCTCGACCGCCGCGACCAGTTGGTCGCGTCCGCCGATCGGCCTGCTTTGTTCCGAACCCCACGCGCCGAGCCGGGAACCGACTGGACGAGTGTGAAAGTATGCCGACGATTCGGCCTCGCTGAGGCGGGCGACCCGGCCGGTGACGCGAACCTGTCGTTCGAGCGGTGGCCAGTGGAACACCAGTGCCGCGTGCGGATTGCTCGCCAACTCGCGGCCCTTGCGTGAACGGTAGTCGGTAAAGAAGACAAAACCGCCCTCGCTCACGCCCTTGAGCAGCACGATCCTGGCGCTGGGACGCCCGGCGGCATCGGCGGTGGCAAGTGTCATCGCGTTGGCCTCGATCACTTCCGATGCCTCTGCGTCGGCATACCACCTGGCGAACTGGGTGAGCGGGTCGGCGGCGACCGATTGCTCGTCGAGCGCGTCCCGCTGGTAGTCCTGCCGCCGGTCGCCCAACTCCATCACGGCAGCTCCTTGACCCGGTGTTCCTCGCGCAGCAGCGTGAAGCCACGCTTGAGATAATTGGGAAGCGCCCCTGGCCCGTCGAGCGTGCAGGTGTTGAGCGTCACTCGATCGGCACCGATCGCCCAGCATCGTTCCACTGCGCGGCTCAGCAGCCAGCCGCCAATGCCGCGACCGATGGAACGCTGGACCAGGCCGAAGTACCGGATGTCCACCCCGGCACCGACACGGGCGATATGAAAATAACCGACCAGCCCCTCGTCATCGCGCGCCTGCCACACTTCGCCCTGCTCTTCCTCCACGATCCGCTGCCACTCGTCGTCCGAGAGGTGGATCCGGTCGGTCCACAGCCAGGGACCGCCGACTGCGAGGTAGCCCTCGCGAGCCGCCCTGCCGCGATCGCCAGGTTCTGCCCGTTCGAGTCGCACCCCTCTTGGCTGGCCGCTCGCGCTGGGGCGGTGTTCATCGGGTGATGTCATCGCCAGGTAGCTGACGACGACCGGAATGACCCTGCTCACGCCGGCTCGACTATGCCCCGGCAGGCGCCGAATCCGATCTGCGGCCGCCCAGTCGCCAGTGCCCTGCCGCGGAGGGTTACCTCATCGCCATCTTCGAGGAAGGTGCGTCGGGTGCCGTCGGGCAGGTCGATCGGTTCACTGCCGCGCCAGGTGCGCTCCAACAGGCAGCCGCGGCTTGCTGCTTCGGGGCCGCTGATCGTGCCGGTGCCGAGCAGGTCACCCGGCATCAGCAGGCAACCGTTCGACGCGTGATGAGTCACCAGTTGCGCCGGTGACCAGTACATCGCCGAGGCAAACTCCCCGCGGGACATCCGATACGGCGACTCTCCGCGCGCCCGCATCGCAGCGCTGCGGAACTCGACATCAAGTTCCAGTTGCCACGTCGAGTCGTCGCGCACCCGCAGGTGTTCCATTGGCGCCGGGTCGCCCTCGGGCCTGTCCGGCATCGGAACCCGATACGGCAGCAGCGCGTCGCTGGTGACTATCCACGGCGAGATGGTGGTGGCGAAGTTCTTGGCGAGAAACGGACCCAGCGGCTGGTACTCCCACGCCTGCACGTCGCGCGCCGACCAATCGTTCAGCAGCACCACGCCGAAGATCCGGCCGGCGGCCTCCTCCGACGGCACGCTGCTGCCCATCGTCTGGCCACCACCGATGACCAGCCCGAGCTCCAGTTCGTAATCGAGCAGCCGGCACGGACCGAACACCGGCGTCTCGGCGCCTGCCGGCCTGGTCTGACCCATCGGCCGCCGGATCGGCGTGCCATCGACGACGATGGTTGAAGAACGACCGTGATAGCCGATCGGCACCCACTTGTAATTGGGCATCAGCGGCTGGTCGGGACGGAACATCGATCCGACGTTGGTGGCGTGATGCACCGATGCGTAGAAATCGGTGTAGTCGCCCACCTGCACGGGCGTGTCCATCTGCAGGCTTTCGCGCGGCCGCAGCGCCGGTGTCAGGCGCTCCTGCCAGGCCTGGTCGGACAGGGCATCCGACAGGGCCAGTCGCACGGCACGCCAGACCGCCGGGTCACGCAGCAGGAACAGATTGAGAAACGGCAGGTCGAACTCGGACGGTTCGATGTCCAGTCCCTCGCCCCAACCCGCAGCGATCGCCTCGCGCAGCACCAGCGCCGAGTCGCCGATTGCCACGACGGCTCCTTCCTCGGTGGCGCCGAACGGCAGGTTCTGGATCGGAAAGTCCGGGTGGCCATTTGCAGAGGCAACCCAGGACTGCCGTTGGGGATCGTGACTGCGGTCAAGCTTGTTCATCGACCAAACTCCAGGATCATTTCATCCACCGGTTCGCGGAACGAGCAGGAGCCGAAACTCTGGAATCCGCCGAGTCGTGCCAACCCGATGTGTTCGTAGCTGATCATCCAGTCGCGCCAGGCGATGTAGTCGTAGCCACGCTGGAATGCCCCGGGCGTGGCGTCGGTCAGGATCTCCACCGCCGTCTGGTGACTGGCTCCGAATCGGACCGCTGACGCGGCGTAGATCAGGTTGAGGTAGCCATACATCCGGTGCTTCGGAGAATTGGGCAGGTACGTGAGGGGATAATCGCCGGTGAACAGGTGATGCAGCCCGGCGGTGGCCTTCCACGGCACCCCGTGATCGTACACGGCCATCAGGAACGAGGCCAGTCGGTCCGGCGAGGGAAATGCCTCGGGAGTGACGCCACCGGTGCGGAACTTCACCCACGCCCCGGCGTCCCGGGCGGCCACCACCATCGCGTTGAAGTCGGCGTCGTGGTTGAGTTCGAGGAATATGTCCCAGTCGGTGCGGAACCGCTCGGTGACCACCGAGATTTCGCCGACATTCTGCACCTTGACCTCGACCGCGTCGACGCGGAAGATGGCGCCCATCTGGGTGGCGCCCAGCGACTCGATCCGGTGAAGGTCGTCGATGTGGTTGGTGCCGAAGACCACCGACAGCAGCCAGGGGTCGGTGGTGGGCGGCTGGATCCGGTTGCGGCTGGCGGAATCAGTGAGTTCGTGCAGCCGCCGCGCGGCAACGACGAAGCGCCCCAGCATCTCGCGTTCCATCGATCCGCGGTGCTCGACATACTTGAGCATCGCCGCGTCCATAGAGAGGGACGCCGGCGGAAACAAGCCGGCGTAGTCGACCATATGATTGAATACCGGGTGCATCTGGCGTTCTCCCGTCGCACTTGGCAGCAACGCCAGAATCTAACGGCGGGAGTTCAACGCTTCATCAAAGGAACCGCAAACCGGACAGGATCAGGCCGTCACCACTGCTGCAAGCCCCTGATGGCGGCGGAGCCGGTTCAGCGCCTGTGCCCGGAGCTGGCACACGCGAGACTCGGTGACGCCGAGCTCCTGGGCAATCTGGCGCAGCGGGCGCTCCTCGAAGTAGGAACGAGAAAGGATCAGGCGCTCACGCGGCGGCAGGTCGTCCAGTGCGGCCCTCAGCGCGCCGGTGCGCTCAGCCATATCCAGCTCGGCGTGGATCTCCGCCGCGCCGTCATCGCCGATCCGCTCGGCGAAGTCGCGCTCGCCCGCCTCGCCCTGCAGCGACACCGAACCGATCACCGCAGTGCGCTGTCGCAGCCGTGACACGGTTTCGTGATCGACGCCGAGAAATCCGGCAACCTCGTGACTGCGGGGTGCCCGTCCCAGCCGCTGTTCCAGCTCGGCGACCGCACCATCGAGGCGACGCAGGTGCGCGCGGTCGGCCCGCGACAGCGGATCGCGAGAGCGGAGCTCGTCGAGGATCGCACCACGAATCCGTCGCATCGCGAACGTCGAGAACGCCAGACCGCGATCGATGTCAAACCCTTCCATCGCCTGGAGCAACCCGAGCGACCCGGCCGAGAACAGCTCATCGAGCGAAACGGCATCGCGCACCCGCGGTGCCACTTCACGCGCGGCGTGATGAACCAGTCCGATGTAGCGCGACAACAACTCGCGCCGGGCTTCCAGATCGTTCTTCTCGCGCCAGCGCAGCCAGAGCGCGTCGGTCGTAGTGGCGGTGGTCGGCATCGGTCCCGTCGTTGAGGGTATGGACGCAGCAACACACGCAAGAAGAAGTCCACCTGTTGCGCCCGGATCGTGGCGCCGACGCCACGCGGGGACGTGCAGCAGCCGGTGTCCTGGAGACGCAGCAGCACCTGACCCGGGCACTGTGGCGCCGATGAATCGGTACCGGCCCCGGCCTGCAAAGGCAGTGATTGTGCGGCCTGCACGCCAGCCGTACCCTCAAGCCGGCCGGTGATTCCGGGCCGAAGGCGTGGGGTGGAGTCGGTGACGGACGGACACGGCGGCCGGCGCGAGCGCGGCACCTCCCGGCCAGCGGCCGCCGCCCACCGCACCGGCACGCCATCCTGGCGAGGGCACTGCGGCAGGGCTACTGCCGCAAGCCGCGAGGCTGGCTCAAGGCTGCTCGCGGGCGATCGAGCGGAAATACTCCTCGACCAGTGCCCGGTAGCGAGGCGATACCCGCGACAGCTCACCCACCGCAGGCCCCTCCTTGCCACCGGCGCCAAAGCGGCGCCACAGGTCGTACTCCGCCTGTCGGAGCGATTCCAGGGCCTCGGCCTGCAATCGGGCGAGGTCGAGCGGGTCGCCGAGCACCCGATCCTGCTGAAGCTGCCGCATCGTCGCGATGGCCTCGTCGAGCGAAGCGACGCTTATGCCCTGTTCGTCGAGCTCGGCACGGAGCTGCTCCGCTGCGCCCAGTCGCATCCGGACCTCACCCGATAACTGGCGGGTGTCGCCGCCGCCTGCAGGAGACTGACGCTGGCCGGTGGCATTGCCCTGCTCCCCCTGCTGCGCCTGCCCACCCTGCGTTCCCTCCTCACCCGCAGCCGCTTCGGTGCGCTCGCGCATTGCGGCCATCCCGCGTACCAGCTCGCGAGCGCGCTCCAGCGCACGTGCCTGCTGTCGCTCCGGCGATGTCCCGACTGCACCAGCAGCCTGGGCGACCCGATCGCGAACTTCGTCCAGTACCTGGCCGACCTGCTGGTTGAAACGCTCGAGCGCGGCCGGGTCGACGCGTTCGTCGCCGATGAACTGGCTGCCCTGCGCGATCCGCTCGGGGATCTGGAACTCGCGCATCCGCTGCGCACCATCTGCCAGTGCGGTGCTCGCCGCGGGATCGGCGCCCCGCAACTCGCGCGAGAGCTGATCGAGATCCTGCAGCAACTGGTCGGCCTCTCCGGAGAGCCGCGCTCCCTGCTGCTGCAGCCGTCGCACCGTCGCATCACGATCACCGGATCCGGCCGGCAGCGACGCCGCCTGGCGCGTCAGGCTCTGTTGTTCACGCGCCAGTTCAGCGGCTTCCTGCCCCAGCCGTTCCGCCTCTCTCCTCGCCCGAGACTCCTGGCCCGATCCGACCCCCTGTGCAGCATCGCGCAATTCCTCCAGTGCCTGCTGGCCGCGCTGCCGCTCGCCCGCGGCCGCTCGCCTCAGGTTGTCGGCTGCACGACGGGCCGACCGTGCGGCTTCCGCGAGTTCCGGAGTGTTGCGCTCGCGGGCGAGTCGCTCAAGCCGTCGTGCCTCCTCCTCTGCTTCGGCCGCAAGGCGACGCTGGGCGGCATTGCCTTGCGATGATCCCGCCGAAGCGGACGACGACCCGCTTGCAGATCCAGCGCCGCCATTCGAACCGGCCTGGCCGAGCCGCTCGGACATCGCCTCGGCCATCCGGCGCTGACGCTCATTATCCTGTTCCAGTCGCCGGGCCAGGTCGCGCAGGCGCTCACGGACTTCATCCACTTCACGGGCTGCGGCGGGAGCGGCACTCGACTGGCGCTGAACCGCCTCGTACTGATTGCGCAACTGATCGCGCTCCAGCTCGAACAGGTCAGCGAGATCTTCGGGCGGAGTACCACCGCCCCCGCCACCACCCCCGCCACCTTGCTGCTGGCCCATCTGCACCTGCACGTCCCGGTACAGCGCCTCGGCTCGTTGCAACTGCTGCAGGGCACGCTGTTCCATAGGCAGGGCGGCATCGAGCCGGGCAGCGCGCAGCGCGGTGAGCGCGGTGTCCATCACCACCTCGGCCGAATCCAGTGCCTGCTTGACGTCGACGAAGGTGGAATCCATCGCGGCTGCGCCCCGGACAGCCATTTCATTGGTGAGTTCGCGTACCCTTTCCAGCAATCGTTCCTGCCCGGTCGCGATCGCTGCCACATCCTGCTCCTCGCGCTGCCTGGTGGTTGCGCCGCTGTCGCGGATGACGTTGTAGGTGGCAACGATCAGGTCGCGCTGCTCTCGCGACAACTCGGGTTCCTGTTCGCCCCCGCCCATCCCGCCACCCGGCATCGGTGCGCCGCCTTCCTCGGCCTGGCGGTAGTTGCGCGAGAAGGGCCGGATCTCGACGAAATAGAGATCGCTGCGTGCCTCATTGCCTGCCCCGTCGACTGCAACCGCGTGATACGCAACCAGGTCACCGGCGACAAGCGGGAACTCCTCGAGGAACAGTGTGTGCGCCAGTCGTGGCGTCAGCGAACCGGGTGCGAGACCCTGTGCGAGCACGATCTCCCGCTCCGCGCCACCGTTGACAGCAACACGCAGCGACACGGTGCGCACTCCGTAGTCGTCGTCTACCGACACGTCAATCGGCATTTCCTCGACGTTGGTTGCCCGGGTGTCGCGTCCGGGATCGAGCACTCGCACGATCGGCGGGCGATCCTCCAGGGCATCGACCGCCCAGCGCACCGTGCCCGGTACCACGGTGCCATCGGGAGCGACAAGGTCGATCGAATAGAACCCGCTGCGCTGCACCCTGAAGCGGGCCATCGGTGCGGTCGAGTCGATCAGCGCAAGTGGTATGCGGGTACCGTCGTCGAAACGCAGCATCCCGCCCCCCACCGGCATCGTGAGCGTGGGTCGCACTTCCACCACGGTGCCCACCACCGCCGCCACATCGCCACCATCGCTGATCGTCTCGGCAGGCAGACCCACGTAGTCGGGGTAGTCGAGCGTGAGATCGACGCGCTGCACAGCGGGGAGATCGGTGATGGTGACCCGATGCACCGCCGAGCGGACGTCTTCGGCGCGTACCTGGTACGTGAACGAGGAGTCGAGATCGAACAGTCGCAGCGTGAACTGGCCGCCAGGTTCCGCTGCCATCGGCACCAGCTCCCACTCGGCCTGGTCGCCGCTCCGCAGGTAGAGCAGCGCCTCCGACGCGACGAAACCTTCCGCACGCACGCTGAGGTCGAGCGAGGCTCCTCGCGGCAGGGTCGCGTCGCCGGGAGTCACCACCAGCGTCCTGGCCGGCACGATCGACTCATTCGGAGTCCACGGGGCGAGGAAACCGGCGGCCAGCGTCCGCCAGTTGTCAGGGCCGAGTCCGAGCACCAACACCGTGGCGCTGGTCATCCCGACCAGCGCGAGCAGCGACCGCCGCTGCCGACCTGATTCGAACGCGCGGCCGTCGCCGTGCGATTCGAGGATTGCGGTGGCCTGGTCAGCCAGTCGCCGTGCCAGCGACGGTGAGCTGAGTTGCCCTGCCGGCAACGCAGCCTGGTCAACAGCGCTCAATACCACCTGTCCCGACTCCGGTGCCTGTTCCTCCAGGTATCGCGCAACGGTGGCGTCAGGCACTCGCCGCACCGCCGGCCGCACCACCCACCAACCGATGGTTGCGAGCACCAGGGCGCCGAACAGCAAACGGATGACGCCGAGCTCTGCCGGGGTCACGCGCAACCAGGCAGATGCGAGCACTGACAGAAGCAGGCCGGCCAGGATCACCGCCACCGACACGGTGATGCCCCCGATCACCACTCGACGACGCCAGGCACCGCGCGCCCGGGCGAGCGCACGTCTCAGCGGATGGTCGCCCGCCGTCCAATCGGTGGCACGCAGCGGAATCTCGCTCACGCTTCTTGTCCCTTCCCTTCGAGAATCGGATCGGCACCCACACCGCGCCAACCGCTCGATGCCATCACGCCTTCCGCCACCAGCAACAAGAACAGTATCAGCAGCACCCAACGCCACCACTGCTGAGACGACTCGCTCGCCACCGCCGCATCTGCGGTTGGCACGGTGGCTCCGGCCGGCAGGTCGGTCACACCAAGCATCACCTGCTCGGGCGGGACCGCGCGCAAATCGGATTCCGCCGCGACCCCGTTCACGGCCACCGACGCAACCGGCAGCCCTGCGGTGCCGCCGTCGAACAGATCGTACACGCCGTTCTCGCGCAAGGTGATCGACCTGGAAGCGGCCACCGGACGGATCAGGTCGCCCGAAGGACTTCGCAGCACCGGTTCGCGGACAGTGGCGGGAGCCAGCCAGGCTGAACCACTCACTCGCGACAGCACCTCGCCGTCAGCGCCTGCTGCCCAGCCTGCCAGACCGCGAACGAACGGCAGGAAGCCGGGCTGCAACGGAAAATCACCCCGCCGGCCGTCGAGCGGAACGCCTACCACCGCAATCCTGCCCTCACCCGAACTGCCAGCGACCAGCGCGGGTGTCCCGTCGTCGAAGCGCAGCAACACATCCCCACCGGCCACCGGTTCCAGCTCGGCGTGACGGCGCACCCGCACCCGACTCAGGCCACCGACACCCTCGCCACGAAAACCGGAAAGCGCCGGATGCGAATGTTCCACCGCACCCAGCATTGCGCCATCGCGTCGTTCCCTGCTGCCGTCGATCGAAGCCGGCAAGCCGTTCAGGTCATTCCTCCGCGAGGCGATCCGGTCACCGGGCACGACGATCAGGCCGCCCCCACCCTGCACCCACGTATCCAGTGCCTCCCTGATCGCGGTCTCGGACGGGATCACGTCGACCAGCATCACCACTGCCGCCTGCCGCAATTGTTCCGGATCGAGTGTGGTCGTCCTGGTTGCCTCGAAGGCGGGATCGCGTCCGATCGCCAGCGCCTGCAACACGAATCGATGCTCGTCGGGACGAGCATCGCGCGCAGTCACGAGCAGCACCCGGTTGACCGCCTCCTGCGGGACGATGACGTGATGCACATCATCCGCGGGCAGGCCGTCTCCCGAGAGTCGCGCCGCGATCCGCACCGCACTGCGGGAAAGCGACACCGTGTCGAATGTCACCCGTTCGACGGCGTCCGGCGCCAGTGAAATCGTCTGACTGGCCACCATTCGCCCATCGACATCAAGCGTCACAGCCACATTGCGGGGTGCATCGCCACCGAAGCGTGCCAGTCGGGCAGCGATCAATGCCCGGCGCCCGTTGTCGCCCGCCGGCACCTGCTCCACTTCCAGCGCGGTTACCGTGGTGTTGTCGCGATCGTCGGGCTCGACTGCGACCGTGACAACACTGGTCCCTGCCGGCAGTCCGGGGGCGGCGCCGGTGGCCACACCGCTCTGCTGCAGGTCGGAGATCAGCACAACCTCGCCGGGCAGCCTCTCGGCGACCAGCAACTGCGACGCTGCCCGCAACGCAGCACTGAAGCGCGTCGCACCAGCGGGTTCGGGGAGATGATCTAGCGCTGCGCGCACGGCCGCGTGGTCCCCCGTTGGTTGCACCAGCACCGTGGCACTGGCATCGAATGCCACCAGGGCCAGTCGGCGTGACGAGGGCGTGCGATCGATCACCGCGGCGAGTGAGTCGCGCAGTGCCGCGTCGCTGCCGGCCGCGCCGATGCTCGCCGAACGATCGACCATCAGCACGGTGAGTCCGGCGTCGGGGGCAACAAGCGCATCCGGATCGTTGAGGAACGGCCGCGCAAACGCCGCCACCAGCAGGGCAACTGCAAGCGCCCGCAGCAGCAGCAGCGGCCAGTCGGTGATCCGCCGCTTCTGGTCGGTCTGCACCGGCAGTCGCTCGAGAAACATCAGCGACGGGAACGGCCGCGGCCTGCGGCGGTCACGCCGGCGCAGGTGCAGCAACAGCGGCACCAGCACCGCGGCCAGTCCGGCCAGGAACGCGGGAACCAGGAAGCCGAGTGGCATCAGCGGATCGGCACGTAGTTCTGCCGGTGCTCCAACCAGAAGCGGAGCGCGGCGTCGAGTGGCTGATCTGTGAACACTGCCAGATACGACCCGCCATCGGACACCACCAGGCGCTCGACCTCGGCCCGGTGGGTCGAGAACGCCTCGCGATAGGCCTGCCGGACCTGATCCGGTTCGAGTGCCAGCCGGGACCCGGTCTCGAGATCGGCAAAGGTGTCCGATGCCTCGTAGGGAAAGTCTCGCTCGGCCGAGTCGATCAGGTGGAACAACATCACGTCGTGTCCGCGAGCCCGAAGCAGTCCCACGCCCCGGCGGATCGCGGTTGGTGTGTCATAGCAATCCGACACCACCGCCATCATTCCCGGTCTGCCGCTCACGGCGGCAAGTCGATCGAGTGCGACACCCAGACTTATGGTGCCATTGGGCTCCGCCCTGGAGAGCGCTTGCAGCAGCAGCGGCAGGTTGCGGGCCGACGACGGAACTGCATCGGCCAGCTCGCCTCCCAATGGCAGGTATCCCACCCGGTCACCCTGATGACGAGCCAGCCAGGCCAACGCCGCCAGCAGGATCCGCCCGACAACGAACTTGGTGGTTGCGCCGCTGCCGAAGTCCATCGAGCGCGAAAGATCGAGCGCGACCCGGAAGTCCGCGTTGGTCTCCGCCTCGAACGTCTTGAGGTAGAAACGGTCGGTGCGACCATACACGCGCCAATCGATTCGCCGCAGGTCGTCGCCGGGCTGGTATTGTCGGTGTTCGGCAAAGTCCAGCGACTGGCCCGACCTGAGCGAGCGGTGCCTTCCGTGGAGGAAACCGTCCACCACCGTGCGGGCGACCAACTCGAGGTCGCCGATCCCGGCCAGCAGTGCCGGGTCGAGCAGCGAGGCGGGGGCAACGTGACTCAAGACTTCAGATCCCCGACCTGGGTGGGTTCACCTGTTCCAGCACCTTCGCCACCACCTGGTCGGTGGTGATCCGCTCCGACTGTGCCTGGAAGGTCCTCAGCAGGCGATGTCGCAGCACCGGAGCGGCCAGGCTGCGGATGTCCTCATAACTGACGTGGACCCGGCCGTTGAGCAGCGCCCGCGCCTTGCCGCCCAGCACCAGCGCCTGGGCCGCACGCACGGATGCTCCATAGGCCAGGTAACGGGTGACGAACTCACCGCCTCCGGCACCCGGTCGGGTGGCCCGCACCAGGTTGACGGCATAACGGACGACATCATCTGCCACCGGCACCCGCCGCACCAGCCGCTGGAACGCGAGAATCTCCTCGCGGGAGACAATCGGCCTGATCGCATCCGCCGGCAACGCGGTGGTTGCCTGCACCACCCGCACCTCATCATCCTCCGATGAATAGTCCAGCAGGATCTCGAACAGGAAGCGGTCGAGCTGTGCCTCGGGCAGCGGGTAGGTGCCCTCGAGTTCGATCGGGTTCTGGGTTGCGAACACGAAGAACGGCTCTTCCAGGTCATAGCTGCGGCCCTGCACCGTGACACGATGCTCCTGCATCGCCTCGAGCAGCGCCGACTGGGTCTTGGGCGGGGTGCGGTTGATCTCGTCGGCCAGCACGATGTTGGCGAAGATCGGGCCGGCCAGAAACGACAGCCGTCGCTGGCCAGTTGCCGGATCGTCCTGGATCACGTCGGTGCCGGTGACGTCCGACGGCATAAGGTCGGGGGTGAACTGGATGCGCGAGAAACGCAGGTCCAGGGCACGCGCCAGTGACTGGATCAACAGCGTCTTCGCCAACCCGGGCACGCCGACCAGCAGGCAGTTGCCGCCGGCGAACAGTGCGATCAGCGCCTGCTCCACGACCTGTTCCTGCCCGACGATGGTCTTGCCCAGCTCGGCCCTGATACGGTGCGCCGCGTCGTGCAGCCGTTCGGCCAGCACTACGTCGTCGACCTGGTCGAGATCGGGTGGCGGTGTGACAACGGTCACTTGCGATCCTTTCGCTCAGCGGGTGAGGGCATACACCACATAGTTGACGCCCAGCTTGTAGGCGACGTTGGACACGTCCATCGGGAAGAATCCCTGATCGGAGAACTCCCAGTACTCGGCGATGTCGCCGTTGTAATTGATCACGGCCATCAGCCGGGCGGACGGATCGTTGTCCTCGAAGATGCCGACGAAGCTGGTCTGCACGCCGCTGTACGGGTGACGCACTTCGGCGAATTCGGTGAATCGGTAGAAGCTGTCGAAGATGGGGTGCTCGGGCGGTATCGGCATCAGCACCGCCTCCGGAAGCACCCGCTGGATCTGCTGCTCGAAGTTGATGATGTCGTTGCCCTGAAAGTCGTCGACGATCAGGAACCCGCCCCGACGCAGCCAGGTCGCCAGTGCATCCATCTCGGGCTGGGTGGGTAGCCAGTAGCCCACCTCGACGATGTATGCGATGGCGTGCTGGAACAGGGCCGGGTCGTCCAGGCCGATCACGGCACTGGCGTTGGTGCGCGTCCGGACCGTGCTGACTTCCTGAAGGATCCTGGAAAAATTTGCCTCGGCACGCGGATAGTCGTGCGCCCACATCGAGCCGCGACGGAAGCTGCCCAGTGACGTGCCGTAGCGAATCCGCGCAAACTCGAAGGAACCATCGTACGGAAGATTGGCTGCCAGCATCACCGGCGGTCCACCCCGACGACCTTCCTCGAAGCGCTGGGCGATGCCAACCGCGGGAAGCAGGGACAGCAACGACATCAGCAGGGCCGCGCGCGTCGGGATGTTGGTCATTGCCGCCTCGCCTGCAGCAGGAGATCCTGGGCCCGCGGGTACAACGGCGCCTCCTCGAGCACACTGATCAGTTCGCGACGTGCCGCATCCCGCTCGCCACCCATAAGCAGGGCCTCCGCAAGGTCGGTCCTGGCAGCGAGGGGGTCGGATGGCATCAATGCCACGATCACCCGCCGTGCGTTGATCGCCTCCCGGTGCTTGCCCAATGCGGATGCAACTGCCGCCCGCTGACGCCAGGGCTCGACCGCGGTGAGCGCGATCCAGTTGGCACGTTCCAGCGCCTGCAAAGCCGCTGCCGAATCACCGATGGCAAGTCGCCATCCTGCCTCCAGCAGGTTGGCTTCCCTCGCGGTCTCGTCACCAGCGGTGACTGCCGATATTTCTGCCAATGCCGCTTCCCTCTCGCCGCGCTGCCACAGCGCAATCGCCAGCGGCTGCCTGGGTCCGGTCTCGTCGCCGAGTTCGGGAAAGCGATCACGCGCCGCTTGGAGGTAGCGAACGGCAGCTGCGGTGTCGGCCTGCTCCAGTGCAGCGTCCGCCTGCGTCATCGGCTGCCCGATGATGGCCGCGTCACCCTCGCGCATTGCCAGGAGCGGCTGGGCAAAACGTTGATGCAGCCACTGGTCGAAGAGTCGGTCGAGTGAATCGGGCGCGATCCCGGTCATTGATCGCAGCACCTGCTCGCTTCCCTTGCCGGCGGCGTAGTCGCTCAGCATCTGGCGAATGCCCTCGATACCGTACCGACCCTCCAGATATTCCATCACCAGCGAGGCCTGGTAGTAACTCAGGCTGATCCGATCCGGGCGATCCGGTCGCACAAAGCCATCGTTGAGCCGGGCAATCGGCAGCAGGTCCCTGCCCGCCAGCGCCTGGACGAACGGGATGCTCACTCGGGCGCCCCAGCCAGGCCGGGCTCGTCGCTCTTCCAGCACCGACAGTCCTTCCGACACCCAGCGCGGCACGCGATGATCCGAGGCGCCCAGGGTGAAAGTGTGGGCAAGTTCGTGCCAGGCGGTGGAGCCGAGATTGAACTGGCCGGCCGGTCGAGCCTCGGGTGCATCCATAACCAGCAGTGTGCCGAACGAGACCCCGAGCGCTCCCAGTCCCGCCAGCCCGATGGTGCGGACGGAAAAGTCAGCGTGGCGATCGTACAACTCGATCCGGATCGGCGTCGGCGGTGAATACTGGTACCGGGCCACCAACGAGTCGTAGGCCTCCTCAAGCAGCGGCACCAGCACGGCAGTGAGCACCGCCGCACTCCGGGCCGGGGCCACCACCGTGAACCGCCCCTGAGTGGTGGTGACGAAGCCATCGAGCGCATCAAGGAGGTCGAGAGTGTTCTTGTGCCAGAGGTGATACGGGTCGCGCGCAAAGGCACGCTCGATCATCCGGCGACCAGTCACCATATCGCCAGTGCGGAGCAGGTTGGTGCCCAGCGCGCCGAGTGCTGCAACCGAATTGGAATCGTGCGCTACAGCCTGGCTGGCAAGCACCACCGCCTCTTCATAGCGTCGCTGCCGTCCGGCGGCCTCGGCGATTGCAGCGTAGAACGCCGCCGGACGAGAGTTGAGAGCCGACACTTGGCGTTCAGCGTCGCGGAATGTTGCGCTGTCACCGGCGATCCACGCCAGCGCTGCCTGGGCCGCCCACGCTTCCTGCGATGACGAGTCCACGGCCAGTGCAGCGGCCACCAGGGCAGCCGCGGAGTCGTAATGCTCGGCCTCGAGCCGGAGTTGCGCGTCGAGAAGCAGTGCCGGTACCGATGCCGGATTGATCTGTAGTGCCCTCGCCAACGGCTCGCCTGCACCGCGGTCGTGGTTGAACGCGGCCACACGGGCAAGGCCCACCAGCGCTCGCGGGTCCTCCGGGTTCCGTTCGAGCACTGACCGGTAACCAGCCTCGGCGTCGGGAGCGTTGTAGCGCTCCAGGAACAGGTCGGCGGCGCCGAGTATGCCCTGCAGATGGTCGGGATCAGCCGCGGTGGCGGCATCGAACGCGGCCAGCGCCTCCCGCACCGCACCGGGATCCTCCCGGCCAAGCAGCCGCAAGGCCCGGCCTGCTGCAACCTGGTCGGGTGCACTCCACGTG
The DNA here is from genome assembly GCA_965651205.1 of uncultured bacterium. Taxonomy (GTDB): domain Bacteria; phylum Gemmatimonadota; class Gemmatimonadetes; order Gemmatimonadales; family GWC2-71-9; genus Palsa-1233. The sequence continues at coordinate 26,162 of CBFGRM010000012.1, read as the reverse complement.
GCATTGCCGGCCCGCCATTCGTCGGCCAGCCCACCCGCCAGCAACATTGCACGCTCGCGCTCGCCGCGCCGCTCGGCCAACTCTGCCAGGGCTGCGATCGCGGACCTGCGCCGGGCATCCACCGCGTCGACCAACACGGTATAAAGCGATTCAGCCTCGGCGAGATCGCCGCGCAGCACCAGCAGCTCGGCCAGGGCAATGCGGCTGCTGTCGCCGCCGGCGCGGGCCAGTTGTTCGGCTTCGTCCAGCTTCCCCGTCAGCATCAACTGCTCGATTGACGGCGTGCCCTGCTGGGCCGAGCACGGCGCGGCAGCGAGCAACAGAAGTGGCAACCAGGTGCGCCTGATCACGGACCGCCCGCCTTTGCTGCACGAATCGCTTGACTGCGTTCGGCGATCTGCACCAGCAGCGATTCCAGGTCGCGCAGGTAGTCTGCCTCGGGCAGATCGTCCTTGCGCCTGCGGAGTTCTTCCATCCGGACCTCCAGTTGCTGGCGCTCACTGATCAAGCGGGCAACCCGGGGATCGGTGCTCACCGGCTGGATGCCGAACACCATTCGACGGGCCAGTGCACCATCGGTGGTGCCTGGTGCACCCGGCCTTGCGGAACCACTGCCATCGCCGTCGTCGTCGAGCAGTGCGTGCTCGGTGCGCAGTCGGTTGGTGGACGAATAGGCGCGATCGACTTCGCGATCGGCCCAGTCAAATGCCTCCAGCACCGTGATCCTGCCATCCTTGTCGGCATCCGCCTCGCCCGACACCAGTCCGTGACTGAAACGGGCCGCGAACAGCGACTCGTTGCGTTCGGTCGAGGAACGGGTGGCTGTCACCACCACGCGCCCGGGCCGCGCCAGTACTGGCACGAAGTCGCCGGCGCCACTCGCCCCGATCACCACCACCACGGTGCGACCTGCCAGTTTGTCGAGCAGGGTGGCATACTCCGCTGCCGTCGGATCGGCACCGGGAACCGAAAGCCGCGAATCGGCACCGGCACCGCTGCCGTGGCCGATCAGAAAGATCGCGACACCATCGCCGCGCGCGCTCGATGCAGCGATCCGGGTGATCGCCGAATCGATCCCACCCCTGGTGGCCCGTCCGTCTATCCGATGCCCTTCCACCGGAGCGCGTTCGGCCAGCCAGATGATCTGTGAATCGGGAACTCCCCACGAACTGCTGGCCGCCTCGACCAGGGCATCACCGATCCCGAGGAAGGTGGCAGCAAACGATGGTTCGCCAGACAGTCCTGTCACTACAAGCACGTGCCCGACCGGCACCTGCTGAGCCGCGACAGGCGCGGCGGAGAGGCCCGCGACAAGCAGCAGCCGGACGAGATGACCGGACTTGGAGAAACTGCCGATCATCCCAACCCCCGCGAACGGCGCCAGCCCCAGTCCAGGCCGAGCATAAGCACGAGCAGCAGGAACAGAAGCGGCGCATCCCATAGATCGCTGGTGACCCGGGCGGTTATTCCGCTTCGGGTGAGCAGCACTTCGTCGGGCAGGCCGTCGATCGCGTCGATATCATAGTGACGGCCACCGGTCCGGCTGGCGATCGCCGTGAGAATGGCGTCGTCCCGCTCCATCGAACCCGGATCTCCCTGCATCGGATCACTGATCAGCAACCCCTCGGTGCGCAGCGTGTCGGCATCCAGCACTGCCATCACCCGCAGGCGGTATGCTCCGCTCGAACCGGGCGCGATGTCGGCAGAGTAGGAGCCGCGGGCCGCGAGATCTGCATCGAGCGCGACGTCGTATGCAGGCGCGTCGGGTGGCACCACCTCCACCGACACGCGGGCATCGTCTCGCGGCGCGAAGGTAGAATCGGCGACTCGCACCAGGATGGTCACCGATTCTCCCGGCGCGGTTATTCCGGGATCAGTGTCGAGCTCGATCAGGTCGGGCACACCCGCCACTGTCCAGCGAAGCAGCCGATCCCAGAAGGCGGCGTGGGTGGCGTCATCTGCAGGCAGTCGGTTGGTCAATTGCCAGCGCCAGGCGTCCTGCGGCAGGAACACCGCCGAATGACCGCGACCGTAGCGCTGGACCGCTAGCACCGGGGTCGTTCCAGCAGCATCCACACCTTCGAGCAGGACCACGGCCCCGGGCCGGAGCCGACCGCCGCCATTGACGATCGACACCGGCGGCAGTGAATCCCAGCCGGTGACCTGTTGCGACGGCATCTGGAGTGCGGCGTATTCGCTGCCCTCAGCAGTGGTGCGCACGGTGACGCTGCGGATCGGGCGCTGGTCCTGGCCGTTGTCGGCCGGATCGAGTGCGATCGGCAGCGCCAGGTCGAGGGGGGTGCCGGCAAAGCCACCTTCTCCCAGTGCGCGGCGGCCTCCCAGCGCCAGCAATCCGCCGCCGCGCACCGCCACGAACTCCTCCAGCATCCGGAGCTGGTCGGCGGTGAATTCGCCTGCTGCGATGCTGCCGAGCACGATGGCGCGGTAGCTGAACAATTCCTCGCGGCGGACCGGGAAGCCGTTCACCAGTTCGAGCGAGTCGTCGACGCCCAGCCGAAGATTCTTGCCGATACCGGTGCGCACCAGCGCCACTACCTGCAGGGCGGAGTCGTGACGCACGGCTCGACGCAGGAACGGCAACTCCGGCCGCGGCTCTCCCTCGACGTAGAGGATCTTCTCGGGGCCACGACGCACCGTCATCACCGCAGCGGCGCTGTTGTTGAATGTCGTCGCCTCTCCGTCGAGCGGATCGACTGACACCTGCACCGCCATCGCACCGGTTTCGACGGCGGCCACCCGGATCGGCACCACGAGCTGTTCGCGGTCCTCGGGAAGTCGCACCGTGTCCCGACTCACCAGGCGGCCGTCTGCGAGGGTGGTTAGCACGGCGCGTCGACCGGCAACACCTCGCAGTTGCAGCACCGCTTCTCCCGGTGCCTCACCACCCATCAGCACCTCGCGCGGCAGCCGCAGCTCGTTGATACCGACATCGCGGTCGAAACGAGGGGCACCCACACCCACGGTGTGCACCGGAATCTCGCGCGAGGCAAGTCGGCGCAATTCGTTGTCCAGGTCGCCGGTGCCGTTCTGGGCGCCGTCGCTCACCAGTACCACGCCAGCCAGCGGCAGGTCTGCAAGTGCATCGTTGACCGCAGCCAGCGAGGTGGCCAGGTCGGTTCTAGTGGCGGTGCCGCTCAGTGCCGCGGCGCCGCCGATCGGTTCGGCATCGCCCCCTGCCCTGAAGAAGCGCAGCGTGAATCGTTCCCCGAGACGCCGGACGATCTCGGTGGAATCGCCCAGGTGCTGCTTCACGGCACCGATCCGGGTGGTACCACCGACATCCGACACCCGCATACTCTGCGAATCGTCCAGCACCACTGCCAGCACGTTGCGCTGAGCGATCGCCCGCGACAGCACCAGCGTGGGGCGCAGAAGGCAGAACCCGAGCAGCAGGAACACCGCCGTGCGGATCGCGCCCAGCACGACGCGATCGGTGCCACCCACACGCCGCAGGCGCGACACTGCCCACCAGGCAATCGCGATCGCGCCGGCCACCAGCAACAGCAGCGGCACCACGCCGATTGCCGGCGCGAAGACCACCTCACCCCGCGCAAGCTCACCCGGGGGGTGCTTGAGCAGGAAGGCGCTGATCGCGTCTATGGTGCCGTTCACGAATGCTCCGGTCGGGAGGGCGGTACGTGAAAGTGTCAGGCCGGGAACCAGGCCTTCCATCATTGAGACGAGCGAGCGACCGCGAAGGTTACTCTCGACGGGTCACCGGAATGATACGCGCACCGGTCGGTGCGGGGTTGGTGGGTGCCGACAGGCACCCGGAACGGTCATTCGCGGCGGTAGAGCCGGTGTTTCACCACCCGCAGTGAGCCATCGTCCAGCGATACCCGAATGCCGAGGATCCAATCGGGCCCGATTTCGGAGACCTCGAGCGAAGCCGGCAGGTCCACCGATCCGATCTCCTCGCCATCGCTGCTGAACACGACCCAGCGCACCAGATCGGCATCGCTGCGCGGAAATGTGCGGACCCAGAGGTTGTCACCTCGGTCTACCACCATCGCGGTGTATGCCGGAACGGTGGGCGGATACTCGAACTGCTGCCACCTCTGGACTTCCCAGGCGATGTCGCCCTCACTCTTGCCCAGCGTGTCGAGCAACCGGTCGCGGTCGATGTCTGCCGGAGTGGTGGTCAGTTCGACGCTCTGCTTGCTTATGGATGGAAGCCGATTTCCCCCGAAATCGATCACTTCGATCGAAAACGAGTCTGCGGTGCCGATGTAAACGCGATCGGAGCCCACCGCGATCACGGCTTCCTTGCCGAGCGGGTGGGGAGATGATCCACCCGGACTGGAGAGGCGCTCGGAACCGGGCCAGGACCCCAGCACTCGGTCGACTGAGCCGTCGGCGTTGTAGAGCCAGTATGGGACGCTGCCCCGCACTCTCGAATACTCGGCCGTCCTCACGGTGTCCCAGCCGTTGGCCAGCATCCTGCCAGAGCTGCCGCAGGCGAGATGATAGGGGTAATCGAATACCGGATCCGGGCCACCAGGACTATAGGAACGCGCCAGCTCGCCATCCAGGCCGAAGACGCCCATCCTGCGCAGTTGGATATCCTGGGTGTGGAGAGAGTCTCCACAGCGGAGCATCCGCGCCAGGTATCGGAATTCGCCGGGGCCTTCGCCCTCGCGACCTACCTGTCGCAGGTAGTTGCCCTCGCGGTCGAAGTAGCGGAGGCCGTGGAGACCGTAGTCGGCGACCACGACGCCGCCATCGGGCAGCAGGTATGCAGCGCGGGGGTAGCCCAGCACAGCGGTTGATGCCGATGGATCGTCGCCGATGACCAGTTCGGGCACTTCGTCGATCCGCCAGTCAGCCGGGGCATCGAGCGGCCGGTCGACGGCGGTATTGCTGCAGGCCATCGCGACAATCAGACTGGTTGCAAGCAGTGTCGTGCGGTTGCGGCGATTCAATGGTATTCTCCCGGAACGGTCAATCCGCACGGAGGCCTGGGCGCGATGGTCCCACTAGTGGTGATGATTGGTGCCGGCATCGGTGCAGTGTGGTGGTTGTTCGACCCGCACCGCGGGGTGCAATCTACCTGGGATCAGGCGCCGGGTGGCGCGCTCAGGTTCCGAATCCGCTTCGGTTCACCGTTGGCGGCGTTATTGTGGTTGGGCAGGCGCGGCAATTGTGGGCTGGCGGTGGGCAGAGTGGTGCACATCCGCGAGCGACACGTTTCGGCGGCGCTGCTGGCGCACGAGCTGGGGCATCTGATACGGATGCGGGGTGATTCCTGGCGCTACGTGCTCCGGTATGTGCTGGTGCCGTCGTTCCGGAAGGCGGAGGAGGAGGCGTGCTGGGAGTTTGCGAGGGAGCATCAGGGCGACCGGCTGATCGCGACACTAGCCGGGCGGGAGGGGTGAGGGGCCCTGCTGCGCAAAGGTCCCGAACCTCTATGGCTCGGGACCAATAGCAGGGGCGGGACTCGAACCCGCGACCCCAGCATTATGAGTGCTGTGCTCTAACCACCTGAGCTACCCTGCCGCGAGGGGCTAAACTAGCGGGTCGGGGCGGGCCGCGGAAGCCGAGGCCGCCACGACCCCCTCACTTCTCCACTGCACTGTCCGGCACCAGCAGGATCAGGATCTCGCCCGGCCTGATCATCCCCAGCCGCTCGCGCGCCTCCCGCTCCTGCACCACCGGATTGCTGGCCAACGAGTCGTGGAACAGTCGCAACGAATCGACCTCCGCCTGCAGCGAGTCGATCCGCGACCGGATGGTGGCCTCCTCGCGTCGGAGCGTCAGGTAATCCGACTGCGAATACACCCCGCCCTTGAGGGCAAACACGGCGGCTGCAAGCGCCACGCCCAGCGCCAGCCACCGCCAGACCGTCACGAGGGGAACAGACTCGCGCCCGGGTAGATCGCCAACGGCCCCAGCTCCTCCTCGATCCGGAGCAGCTGGTTGTACTTGGCGATCCGGTCGGTGCGCGAAGCGCTGCCGGTCTTGATCTGTCCGGCGTTGGTCGCAACCGCCAGGTCGGCGATGAAGGTGTCCTCGGTCTCACCCGACCGGTGTGAGCTGATCACCCCGAAGGCATTGGTCCGCGCCATCTCGATCGCCTCGAGCGTCTCGGTCAGGGTGCCGATCTGGTTGACCTTGATCAGGATGGCGTTGCCGCAACCCTTGAGGATCCCCTCGTCGAGCCGCTCGACGTTGGTGACGAACAAGTCGTCACCGACGAGCTGGCAACGATCACCGATCGCATCGGTGAGCAGCTTCCAGCCATCCCAGTCGTTCTCATCCAGGCCATCCTCGATCGAGACGATCGGGTAGTTGTCGCACCAGCCTCGGTACAGGTCGACCATTTCGGAGGAGGTACGGCGAGAACCGTCGCCCTTCCTGAAATGGTAGCTGCCGTCGCTGTACAGCTCGCTGGCGGCCACGTCGAGCGCGATCGCGACGTCCTCTGCCGGCCGGTAGCCCGCCTTCTCGATCGCCTCCATCAGCAGGTCGAGCGCCGCCTCGTTGCTCGGCAGCATCGGCGCGAAACCACCCTCGTCACCAACCGCTGTCGAGAGCGACCGGTCGTGCAACACCTTCTTTAGCGAGTGAAACACTTCGACACCCATCCGGAAACCGTCGGAGAAGGTCTCTGCACCCACGGGCACGACCATAAACTCCTGCGCGTCGACGTTGTTGTCGGCGTGAGCACCACCGTTGAGGATGTTCATCAACGGCACCGGCATTGTCCGCGCCATCGGCCCACCAAGGTAGCGATACAACGGCAACCCCGACTCCTCGGCGGCAGCCCGCGACACCGCCATCGACACGGCAAGGATCGCATTGGCGCCAAGGCGCGACTTGTTGTCGGTGCCGTCTGCGTCGATCATCTCGAGGTCGATCTCCATCTGGTCGAGGACACTGTGCCCCTCGAGCAACGGTGCGATCACCTCGTTGACGTTCTTGACTGCCTGCAACACGCCCTTGCCGCCATAGCGGGACTGATCGCCGTCGCGCAGCTCGACCGCCTCGTGTGCCCCGGTGGATGCGCCGCTCGGCACGGCAGCGCGAGCCATCACGCCGCTGATGGTGGTTACCTCTGCCTCGACTGTGGGGTTGCCGCGCGAATCGAGGATTTCACGGGCGATCAGCGTATCGATCATCGTCATCTGGGAACGGCTCGCGGTTGAAGTGAATCAAAGGTCGGTCGGGACGCGGTCCGGGTCAACTCGGGTGCGCCGGTGGCGGTAGCCCTCCAATGCCACCAGCCGATCGCCGCTCCGAAAAGCGACCCCGGCACCCTCGCGGGCGGTGCCGATCCTGGTGGAAGGCACGCCAGTGGCTGATTCCAGGTCAGCACCAGCCGGCGACCCCGACGGCAGGGTGAACAACAATTCGTAGTCCTCGCCTCCCACCGCGGCGAACTCACGGGACGGCACCTGCTTTCGTGAGGCCACCCCGTGCACACTGGGGTGAATCGGCAATGCATCCAGGTCCACCTCGATCCGCACTCCCGAGGCGGCGGCAAGGTGACCGACGTCGCCCGCCAGCCCGTCACTCACATCCATCATCGCGGTGGCGCCGTGCTCCGCCAGCCACACCGCGGCACGGTGCCGGGAAGTCGGCCTGGCGAACGCCTCATGCGCGGCGGGAGAAGGAACCAGACCGTCGAGTCGGTCCAGCAACGCGGCGCGCGCTCCCCCCAGCACTCCGGTGACCCAGACTTCGTCACCGGGCGACGCACCGAGCCGTGACATCGGCCGGACCGCTCGACCGAATGCGGTCACGGTGAGGGAGAGCGACCCGGCCGTGGTGAAGTCGCCCCCGATCAGGTATGCACCCGCGTTGCGCAGCGCACCGGCAAGGCCGTGCGCCAACGCTCGCAGTTCGTCGTCACTGGTGCCCGGCGGCAACGTGAGGGCCAACAGCGTTCCACCGGGCACAGCCGCAGCAGCGGCAAGGTCCGACAACGCCGCGGCGGTGGCGCGCCAGCCTATCTCCGACATCGTCAACCAGTCGCGACGGAAATGCACCTGCTCGACGCTGGTATCGGTGCTCACCACAAGGGTGCCCGGTGCATCGGGAATGATCGCGGTGTCATCGCCGACCAACCGCGAGGTCTCTCCCACTGCAGCGAGAATGGTGCGGATCGCGTCGAACTCGTCGCCGTCGGCCATCGCCAGATGTGGCATCAGTCGCGGAGCACCAGGCGGACCAGGCCCCGGGTGGTGCCGACCCACAACAGCCCCGGCGTGGCAGTGATGGCAGTGACCGCCCCAGGCAACTCACGACCCACCATCAGGGTGTGGAGCGGAATGCCCGAGGCAGTGACGAACACCGCGCCGCGATCGCCACCGATCCACGCCCCGAATGGCGTGGCGTGAAACGCCCGCAACAACCCGGTTGCCGCGGCGGTCGGCGCACCGGCAATCCACTCGCCGGTGAGCGGGTCCCGTCGAACCAGCAATTCGCGCGTCATCGCGACCAGCGTGTCAGCCACCAGCCCGACGCCGATCACCGGTCGGTATGCGGCGGAATTGGCGCGCCATCCTGCTGCCACCGCCGCAGCGTCGTCGCCGGCGGCCAGCGTCATCAGCCCGCGCCCAGTGCCGATCCATATTGTGTCGCGCCAGGCAAACAGTGCGTATGCCGGATCGATAAGTCCGGGTGCCGGCATCGATGTCTCGCCAACCGCGTCCAGGAAGGTGACTCCGGCCATCGTGCCCAAGAGGATGCCGTCCTGCCAACGGTGAGCAGTGAGCACCCGCTGGTCGCGCAAGCCACGCGCCTCGCCCCACCACTCGACATCATCCGTGTCGATATCGAATCGTGCCAGGCCACGATCACTTGCCAGCCACAGTGCCCGGTCACCCGGAACAATCCGTCGGATCGCCGACAGCCCCAGACCCAGTGCAGCGTCGCCGAAATGAAACTCGCTGCCGCTCAGGTCATCGGGGACAAACGTGAGCGCGGCCGGCGTACCGCGGCTGCGATCCTCATCGGTGGCCACCCACACGCCGCCGGGTACTGCGGCGATCGCACCGACGATGTCACCGGGCAAGCCCGGCGACAGCGGGGTGGGATTGATCGAGAAGCGATCGAATTTCAGCAGGCCGTTGCGGTCGGTGCCCACCAGCCAGTCGCCACTGCCACCAACCGGCGCCACTGCGGTGATCCGACCCGGTTGCATCCCCGGACCGAGCGCGACCATCTGGCCCATCCCGCGAAGCATCGGCAAGTCCTGATACAAGTCCTCCAGCGTCGGTGGAGCTTGCAGCGTAGCGGGTGGCGTGGCTGGCGTCGGCTGGGCACCCATCCGGATCACCAACCAGCCCGACTGCGTGCCGACCCAGATGCCCCCGGCTGGATCGCGTCGATCGATCGCGAGCGCAGTGACGCTTCCACCAACGGGAGTGTGGTCCCAGCGCTCCATCATCGGGTCAAAGTGGATCAGTCCGTCGGCACCGCCCATCCACAGCGAATGATCAAGCGGATCGATCAATGCGTGTCCTACCCTGGCGAGGGCGTCGGGCGCTGGTGCCTGGTGCGGAACCTGCCATCGATTGCTGACCGGATCACGGATCGCCACCGCCGAACGGTAGACCACATACACCCTTTCGAGCGACGTGGCGATCGCCTGCACGGTGGCGAAGTCACCGAGCACCACTCGGTCCTCGGCCCGGAAGGAGGCGGTGGGCAGTGGCACACCATCCGAAGTGCCGGTCCCCGCCGCACATCCCCCGAGCAGCAGCGCACCTGCGATCAGGGCCTTCATCTGGTGGTCGGTCGCTCGAAACCGCCCAGCTCTATGGCAGACCAGATTTCCCGATGCTCGTTCATCCCCACCACATCAGGCCAGATGGCAGATGCGACCGCGATCACCTGCATCGGTCGCAGGTTGCGCGTGCCCAGTTCGGCCGCGGCACGATCGGCGGCCTCGCCGAGCATCAGGGCAGCCACCGCACCGGCCTCACGAGGGGCAGCCGACTGGCCCAGCAGGGTGGCAGCGAATCCGCTCAGCACGTCGCCGCTGCCGCCGGTGGCCAAGCCGGGATTGCCGGTGGTGACACTGAGTGATGGCTGGCCCGCGCTCGACACCACCGTGGGCACGCCCTTGAGCAGCACTGTCGCGCCACTGCGCTCGGCGGCCAGATCGGCGCAGTCCCAAGGCCTGGTCGGCGCGTGCTCGGCGCAATCGGGAAACAGGGTGCGGAACTCGCCGAGATGGGGCGTGAGCAGGAGATCGCGTTCGGCGGCGAGTGCGGCCAGTTGTTCGCGGTGATCAGCGAGCACCGTGAGTGCATCGGCATCTACCACAGCGCGCTTGCAGTGGGCGAGCACCGACAGCACGAACTCGGCACGTCCCTCTTCACGACCAAGCCCCGGACCGATCGCCACCGCATCGGCGCGGGCAAGCAGTTCCACCAATTCAGGCTGCAGGCTTGCGTCGAAGGGGTGTCCCATCACCAGCACATCCGGTTCGGCCAGTGCTATGTCGCTGGCCGACTGATCGGGCACCACAACGTGCACCAGCCCTGCCCCGGCGGCAAACGCACTCCGGGCCGCGAGCCGGGCCGCTCCGGTCATTCCCGGTGCGCCACCCACCACCACGATGCGGCCGCGATCACCCTTGTGGGCCGCAACATCAGGCGGCTCGCACACTTGCCGCACCAGACGAAGGTCCACCCACTGCGGCCACATCGGGTCGGGATCCGGATGACCAATCTCCACCACGACAACGTCTCCCACGATGTCGCGCGCCAACAGATGCCCACGCCGGAAGGCACCGAATGTGACCGACATATTGGCCGGCAGTGCGCCTCGATCGATGCCGGTCTCCAGGTCGAGACCTGTGGGGCCATCGATCGCGATGATCGGCACTTCCAGGGAACGGATCCGCCGGATCATCGACGCGACCTTCTCTCGCGGCGCCCCGGTTGCGCCGGTGCCCAGCATCGCATCTATGACCAGTGCCGCGGGAGGCCAGGGGCCGCTGTCTGAAACCACCCGGACACCGTCCTGGATCGCGACCTGCCTTGCGTCTGCGGCTATGCCACCGGTCGGTTCCGCGGCTTCCACTACCCACACCGGAACGCCGTGCCGGTGGAGCGTGCGCGCCGCAACCCAGCCATCACCACCGTTGTTGCCACTGCCGGTGGCCACGATCACCCCTCGCCTGAGTTCGAGGCTGACCTGAGCCATCGCCTGATAGGCAGCGTTGCGACCGGCCACCTCCATCAGCATCCTGAGAGGGCGGCCCGCCGTCTCGGCGGCAGCGTCCCACTGCGCAGCCTGGCGGGGGGACAGGATCGGAATCATCACGAAGTATATCCGGCCGGACACCGCCGGGGCGCAGCCGGACTCAGGCCCCTGCCACCCAGGCCATCGTGTAGTGATCGTCGAATGCGGCAACGAAGTCGTAGACCCCGTCGAAGTCCTCGATCCGGTCGCCGGGCTCCGCACTCAGCAACTGGGCGTCGATCATCGCGTAGACGATCCGGCCCCAGTCCGACGTGTCGCGCACACCCCAGCATTCCAGCACGGTGCGCGCTATCAGTCCGAAGCGTTCCAGCCCGAGGTCGCGACAGGCCCACGACAGTTCCACTCCACTCACGTGCCGCCGGGCATCCAGTCGCATCTGCAGGTACTCGATCGCCTCGAGCACGAACAGGAAGGCACGCTCGTCGTAACGGGTGCCGCTGCGGGCGTGGAGCCGATCGAGCACGCCGGCGGAGAATTGCAGCTCAGGCACCGGAGCTCCGATGGGCACCGAAGTCCTGCGGGTAGAGCGGGAAGCCGCCGGCAAGCTCCTCCACTTCACCGCGCACCCGAGCCAGCACGGTCTCGTCGCGGTGCGTGAGCACGTCGTCGATCAACTCGGCGATCCGCACCATCTCGGCGCGACCCATACCGCGGGTGGTGAGCGCCGGGGTGCCGATCCGGATTCCGCTGGTGACGAACGGCGACTGCGGATCGTCGGGGATGGTGTTCTTGTTGACGGTCACGCCGGCCTCGCCGAGAAGCTTCTCCGCTTCCTTGCCGGTGAGTCCGCGGGGACGCAGGTCGACCAGCATCAGGTGCGTGTCGGTGCCGCCGGAGACGACGTCGAGGCCGCGCGACATCAGCGACTCCGCCAGCACCTTGGCATTCTCGACCACTCGCCGGGCGTAGTCCTTGAAGTCATCTGTGAGTGCCTCGCCAAAGGCGACCGCCTTGCCGGCGATCACGTGCTCCAGGGGTCCGCCCTGCCCGCCGGGGAACACCGACTTGTCGATCGCCTTGGCCAGCTCGTTGCCGGTCAGGATGAAGCCGCCACGCGGGCCGCGCAGCGTCTTGTGCGTGGTGCTGGTGACGACGTGCGCGTGAGGTATCGGCGAAGGATGCACGCCACCGGCAACCAGGCCGGCGAAGTGCGCCATATCGACGAGGAAGGTGGCCTCGACTTCGTCGGCGATCTCGCGGAACGCCGCGAAGTCGATGTGCCGCGCGTAGGCAGATCCGCCGGTGATGATCAACCTGGGCCGTTCCCGGCGAGCCACTTCCCGAACCTGGTCGTAGTCGATCCGACCGGTGTCGGCGCGCACGCCGTACTGCACCGCCTTCCACACCTGGCCGGTGTGATTGACCGGCGAGCCGTGGGTCAGGTGACCACCGTGTGGCAACGCCAGTCCCATCAGCGTCTCGCCCGGCTTGATCAGCGCCATAAAGGCGCAGAAGTTGGCCTGGGCACCCGAGTGCGGCTGCACGTTGGCGTGATCCGCACCGAAGATCTGCTTGAGGCGGTCGATCGCGATCTGCTCGACCTTGTCGACAACCTCGCAGCCACCGTAGTACCGCTTGCCAGGGTAGCCCTCGGCGTACTTGTTGTTGAGGCAGCTTCCCATCGCCTCGAGCACCGCACGGGAGGCGAAGTTCTCGCTGGCAATGAGTTCCAGCCCGTCGCGCTGCCGGGCCAGTTCATCCCGGATCAACGTGGCGATGGCGGGATCGGACGACTGCAGCGACGCACCGTGGTCCAGGCCGGTCACGATTTCACCTCGATCTGCTCGATGCGGCGCTGGTGGCGCCCGCCATCGAATGGAGTCTCAAGCCAGACACGGAGAATCTCGCGTGCGGTGTCGTTGTCGATGCAGCGTGCCGGCAACACCAGCACGTTGGCGTCGTTGTGCTGACGAGCCAGCCGCGCCACCTCGGGTGACCATACCACCGCGGCACGCACGCCGGCGTGGCGATTGGCGGCATAACTCATCCCCAGCCCGGTGCCGCACAACAGCACCCCGCGTGCGGCGCTGCCGTTCTCCACGGCCTCGGCCACCTTGTGGGCGTACGGGCCGTAGTCGGTGGAGGCCTCCGAATCGGTGCCAAGGTCCTCCGGCCGGTAGCCGAGCGACTCGAGCTCGCGTTCCAGCACTTCCTTCATCTCGTAGCCGGCGTGATCTGCGGCAATCGGGATCGTCTCTGACATCTTCGCGTCCTGGCTGCTGTTGGTCAGCGTGAGGTTCCTGCAGCTTTGCCCGGCGTCGTGCCGGTCGACTTCAGCGGTCGCCGGCCACCCACATTTCCTTGAGCGCCGCCACCGAGCGAATCCGCTCCTCGGCGAGCCGGTCTGCCGCCTCGTAGGACGGCACACCATCGCGCTCGGCGATCGAGAACACCCGCAGGATCGTGTCGTAAATTTCCTGTGCCTTGCGCTTGCCGCGCTCCATCGTCCAGCCCTGCAACTCGCCGTAGACGTTGATCACGCCACCGCCGTTGATGACATAGTCGGGAGCATACAACATCCCGCGCTTCTCGACCTCCCGGCCGTGACGCGCCTCGGCGAGCTGGTTGTTGGCCGCACCGGCGACCACCTTGACCTTGAGCCGGGGAATCGTGTCGTCGTTCAGCACGCCACCGAGTGCACACGGCGCAAAGATGTCGGCATCGACGTCGAAGATCGCATCCGGCGCCACCGCGGTTGCGCCGAACGAATCGACCGCGTGCTGCACGCGAGCCTCGTCGATATCGGCAACGAACAGCTCGGCGCCCTCCTCCTTGAGGTGGCCCATCAGGTAGCTGGCCACCTTGCCAGCACCCTGCACCGCCACCTTGCGGCCACCGAGGGTGTCCTTGCCCCACCTGGCCCTGGCCGCTGCCTTCATTCCCATATACACGCCGTAGCCGGTCACCGGCGAGGGATCGCCTGAGAGATTGAGCAGGCCCGCCACGTGCCTGGTCTCGCGCTTGATGAACTCCATATCCTGGGGCGAGGTGCCGACGTCCTCGGCCGTGATGTAGCGACCTCCGAGCGTCTCGACAAAGCGACCGTGGGCACGGAACAGTGATTCGCGATCGGTGCGCTTCGGGTCCGCGACTATCACCGCCTTGCCGCCGCCAAGATTGAGCCCGGCCACTGCCGACTTGTAGGTCATCCCTCGAGACAGCCGCAGCACGTCCTCGAGCGCCTCCTTGGTCGAGGCATATGGCCAGACCCGGGTACCGCCCAGTGCCGGTCCCAGCGTCGTGTCGTGGATCGCTATGATGCCGAAGTAGCCGCAGGACGGCTCGTGACTGAAGACCACCTGCTCGTGACCCCAGCTCTTCATCTCGTCGAAGATATCCATCCGCCGTCCGGCTCCGTGTTGGGTGTTGAGATTTCCCCTGGATTCAGGCCCTGCTCGACGGGTACTCGTAGAAGCCCTTGCCAGTCTTCCTGCCCAGCTCGCCGCGGCCGATCATCTCCGCGAACAGCGGACAGGGACGGTACTTGTCCTCGTCCAACCCGCGCTGCAGCACCTCGAGGATCGCCTGGCAGACATCGATGCCGATCAGGTCCGCCAGCGTCAGCGGTCCCATCGGGTGCGCCATCCCGAGTTTCATCACCGTGTCGACACCCTCGGGGGTGGCGACACCTTCGTGAACGCACCAGGCCGCCTCGTTGATCATCGGCAGCAGTACCCGGTTGCTGACGAAGCCCGGCGAGTCATTCACGTCGACCGGGGTCTTGCCGAGGGCGCGCGCCAGGTCGAGCACCGCGGTCGCAGTCTCGTCCGACGTCTGCTTGCCGCGAATCACCTCGACCAGCTCCATCACCGGAACCGGGTTCATGAAATGCATCCCGATGACCTTGTCGGGTCGGGAGGTCTGTGCTGCTATGTCGGTGATTGAAATCGAGGAGGTGTTGCTGGCGAGAATGGTGTCGGGCTGGCAAAGTCGATCGAGTCGGCTGAAAATGTCGTACTTTATCTCCGGGTTCTCGCTGGCCGCCTCGACCACGAGCGCGGCGTTGACGGCGGCACTGAGTTCGGTGCTGGTGGTGATCCGCTGAAGGATGCCGTCGGGCGCATCCGCTGCCAGGGTTCCCTTGGCCACCTGGCGCGCCAGGTTCTTCGCAATTGTCGCCCGGGCCCGCTCGAGTGCGTCGGCGCTGACGTCGACAAGTGCCACCTGATGACCGTGCTGCGCAAACACGTGGGCGATGCCGTTGCCCATCGTGCCGGACCCGATCACCGCGACCTTTTCCGGATTCACATTGCCTCCACGCTGAGGGCCACGGCGTTGCCACCACCGAGGCAGAGTGTTGCCAGGCCGGTGCGCGCCCCGCGGTCCTGCATCGCGTACAGCAGCGTGGTGAGCACCCTGGCGCCGCTGGCACCGATCGGATGTCCCAGCGCGATCGCGCCGCCGTGCACGTTGACACGGTCCCAGTCCCAGCCCAGGGCGCGACCGTCGGCCAGTGCCTGCACCGCGAACGCCTCGTTGGCTTCGATCAGGTCATAGTCGCCGATCGATGCACCAGTGCGCTTCATCAGGTTCTGCACCGCGAGAATCGGCGCGAAGAACAGGTCGCGCGGCTCGCCGCCGCCCGTGGCGTAGCCGGTGATTCGAGCCAGCGGCCTGAGCCCGTGCGCCTTGGCAAACGCCAGCGACACCACCACCGTCGCGGCAGCACCGTCGTTGAGTCCGGGTGCATTGCCGGCGGTGACGGTGCCATCAGCCACAAACGCCGGCTTGAGTGCTGCTAGCGCCTCGATCGAGGTGTCGGCACGCGGCCCCTCGTCGGCGGCAACGGTCACGCTGCCCTTGCGGCCGGCGATTTCCACCGGGACAATCTCGGCGGTGAACTTGCCGGCCTCTTGCGCCGCCACCGCCTTGCGGTGCGACGCCAGCGCGAACTCATCCTGGTCCTGCCGGGTCACCCCCGCCTTGGTAGCGGTGTACTCGGCGTAGGCACCCATATGGTTGTCGCCGAACGAGTCCCAGAGACCGTCGTGGATCATCCCGTCGACGATCACCTGATTGCCGGCCTTGATGCCGGAACGATAGCCGCGCAGGTAGTGCGGCGCGCCCGACATCGACTCCTGGCCACCGGCAACAATGCATTCGGCATCACCGGCCTTGATCGCCTGGGCGGCCAGCATCACCGCCTTGAGTCCCGAACCGCACACCTTGTTGATCGTCAGCGCGGGTACCACGCCGTCGATGCCGGCGTGAATCATCGCCTGGCGCGCCGGGGCCTGGCCGCTGCCGCCCTGGATCACCTGACCGAGGATCACCTCGTCGATGGCGCCCGGATCGATTCCGGAACGACGGACCGCCTCGCGCACCACGATCGCGCCGAGTGACGGCGCCGGCAGCGATGACAATCCGCCCAGATAGCGGCCCACCGGGGTGCGGCAGGCTGCAACGAGCACTGGTGTGTTCTGGTCTGACACGAAACAGGACTCCCGTAACTGTGGTCTAGCCGTGGTCGTCCCAAAGATAACGTGACGACGGGGATGTCCCCCGTCGTCGATCAGGGGACCAGCGCGCGTCGCGCAGTGTCCTCGACCAGCCGGGCTATGAATGCATCCACCGGCATCACCTCCTGCTTGTTGCCGGCGCCGCGGGTCCGGACCGCGACAGTGTCCGCTTCCGCCTCGCGCTGCCCGATCACCGCGAGGTATGGCACCTTGGCAACTTCACCCTCGCGGATCCGGTAGTTGAGTGTCTCGCGGTCTTCCACCTGGGCTCGCAGACCGGCGTCACGCATCTTCCGCGCGACGGCAACCGCCACCTCGTGCTGCGCCTCGCCGATCGGCAAGACGCGCACCTGTTCCGGGGAG
Organism: uncultured bacterium; assembly: GCA_965651205.1. Taxonomy (GTDB): domain Bacteria; phylum Gemmatimonadota; class Gemmatimonadetes; order Gemmatimonadales; family GWC2-71-9; genus Palsa-1233. Next base: position 9,102 of record CBFGRM010000012.1, on the reverse strand, counting down.
AGCCAGAGCGGAAACGCACCGGCAAAGTGCTCGATCAGGATCGCGATGAACCGCTCGAACGAGCCGTTCACGGCACGGTGAATCACGACCGGGCGGTGTTCGGCATTGTCCTCGCCGACATACGACAGGTCGAACCGCTCGGGGGCGGCGTAGTCGAGCTGGATGGTGCCGAGCTGCCAGGCACGACCGATCGCGTCGGTGACGTCGAAGTCGATCTTGGGACCGTAGAACGCGCCATCACCCGGCTTGAGCTGGTACGGCAGCCCGGTGGCCTCCAGCGCACTGCGCAGCGCAGCCTCGGCGCGATCCCACATCGCGTCGTCGCCGATCCGCTCCTCGGGCCGGGTGGCGAAGTTGAGCGTCGCCTCCAGCCCGAAGATGGCGTAGTACTCGAGGATGAAGTCGGTGAGCCGCCGCACCTCATCGGGGATCTGGTCCTCGCGCAGGTAGATGTGGCAGTCGTCCTGGGCAAACTGGCGCACCCGCGTGAGCCCCGAGAGCGCACCCGACACCTCGTTGCGGTGCAGCACGTCGTAGGTGACATATCGCATCGGCAGTTCGCGGTAGGAATGCTTGCGGGTGCCGTAGTAGACGTGATGCGACGGGCAGTTCATCGGCTTGAGCGAGTAGTCGTGCTCGCCGGTCTCGTTGTCGAGCACCAGGAACATATTGTCACGGTACTTGCCCCAGTGACCCGACTGCTGCCACAGTGTCTTGTGGTAGAGCAGTGGAGTCCGGATCTCGCGGTATCCGTCGCGCTGCCGCTCCCGGGCGAGCTCGACCAGGCCGTTGTACAGCGCACTGCCCTTGTCGGTCCAGAACGCCGACCCGGGCGACACCGGCAGGAAATGGAACAGGTCCAGTTCGCGACCGAGGCGACGGTGGTCACGCTTGCGCGCCTCTTCGAGGCGGTGCAATTGCCTGGCGAGATCGTCGGCCTTGAAGAATGCCGTTCCATAGATCCGCTGCAGCATCTGTCGCGACGAGTCGCCACGCCAATAGGCACCGGCACCGCTCAGCAACTTGAAGTGCTTCAGCCGACCGGTGCTCGGAATGTGGGGCCCGCGGCACAGGTCCACGAACGGGCCGTTGGTATACACCGTGATGGTCTCGTCGTCGCCCAGCTCGCTGATCCGCTCGAGCTTGAGCGGATCGTCGGCGAAGCGCCGGTTGGCCTCCTCGCGGTCGACCACTTCGCGACTGAATGGCTGGTCTGCCTGCACCACCGCCGTCATCCTTGCCTCGATCGCCTCCAGGTCCTCCGGAGTGAACGGGCGCGGCACGTCGAAGTCGTAGTAGAAGCCATCGTCGATCGCGGGCCCGAAACCGATGCCGGCCCCCGGAAAGAGTTCTCGCACCGCGGTGGCGAGCACGTGTGCGGCCGAGTGGCGCAGCAACGGCAGCGCCTCGGCGTCCCGATCGGTGATGATCGACACGGTGGCCTGGTCGGGAAGCGGCGAGGCGAGGTCCCGCAGTGTTCCATCCACCTTGATGGCCAGGGCTGCCCGGGCCAACCCCGGACCGATGGAGGCAGCGAGATCGGCACCGGTGGCGCCTGCGGCAAGCTCGCGTCGGGAACCGTCGGGCAGCGTCACTTGGATCGGGGCGTCGGGCGAACTGGACACTGGCGCTACCACCTCAGTACGGGGAAAAGCCGCGTTGGGCCGGGTGCAGGGAACATTGTAGTTTACCACGATGCCGCGTCTCGTCGTACGTCACGCCACCGCCCGGCGCCCGCTTGCCGGACCTGCCCTGATCGGCTTCGCCATCGGAATGGTGGCCGGCGTGGTGCTGGGTGAATTGTGGGCGCCCACCGCCGAGGCCGCGCTTCGCCGACCGACATTCACCGGGCCGACGCTGGCCGAGCTGGTCCGTGACGCTCAGGCGGCGCTGGCCCGCGACCCGTTGCTGGGTGCCCTCGACATAAACGTGGTGCCGAGCAGTCGGCGCCGGGTCGAGTTGCGAGGCTGGGTGGAGAGCCGAGCGCTGCGCGCCCGGGCTCACCGGGTCTGTTCCGAGGCCATCGGCACCGATGCGGTGGTGAACGGAATCCTGGTCCACGGCGAAGATGACACCGACCTCCCCAACCTTGACGTCGTGAGCGCATGAACGACCCGTTGCCTCCCCAATACGATCCAGCCAGCATCGAGCGGGACCTCTACTCCCGGTGGCGTGAGCGCGGCCTGTTTCACGCCGATGCCGATGGCCAAGGCGAACCCTACGTGATCCAGATGCCGCCGCCCAACGTGACGGCTGTGCTGCACGCGGGACACGGCCTCAACGACACCCTGCAGGATGTGCTGGTCCGCTTCGAGCGGATGCGTGGCAGGCGGGCCCTCTGGGTGCCGGGCACCGACCACGCCGGCATCGCCACCCAGAACGTGGTGGAGCGCCAGTTGGCCGCCGAGGGGAAGACCCGCTTCGACCTGGGACGCGAAGCCTTCGTGGAACGGGTCTGGCGGTTCGTGAATGACACCGGCAGCACGATCCTGCAGCAGTTGCAGGCACTAGGCGCCTCGTGCGACTGGGACCGCACCTACTTCACGCTGGACGAGGCACGCTCGCGGGCGGTGCGCGAAGTCTTCGTGACGCTCTACGAACAGGGACTGATCTACCGCGGCAAGTACATCATCAACTGGTGCCCGCGCTGCCTCACGGCCCTTTCCAACGAGGAAGTCGAGAAAGAGGAGACCGCAGCCCGGATCTGGCACCTGCGCTATCCGCTCGCCGACGGCAGCGGCAGCGTGGTGGTTGCGACCACCCGGCCGGAAACGATGCTGGGCGACACCGGAGTGGCTGTGCACCCCGACGACTCGCGCTATGCCGCGATGATCGGCAAGGAGATCGAGCTGCCGCTGGTCGGTCGCCGCATCCCGATAGTGGCCGACGACGCGGTGGAAGCCGGGTTCGGCACCGGTGCGGTGAAGGTGACACCGGCGCACGATCCGACCGACTTCGAGATCGGAAAGCGCGCCAACCTGGCCACCATCGACGTGATGACCGACGATGGCCGGATGGCCGACAACACGCCGGAACAGTTCCGCGGACTCGACCGCTTCGAGGCGCGCAAGCAGGTGGTGGCCGCCTTCGAGGCACTGGGACTGCTGGTCAAGGTCGCGGAGCACCAGAATGCGGTCGGCCGGTGCTATCGCTGCAACACGATCATCGAACCGCGCCTCTCCGACCAGTGGTTCGTGAAGATGCAACCGCTGGCCGAGCCGGCGCTGCAGGCCTACCGCGATGGCCGGGTCAGGTTCATCCCCGAGCGACAGGGCGACACCTACTCGCACTGGCTGGAACAGATCCGTGACTGGGTGATCTCCAGGCAACTCTGGTGGGGGCACCGGATTCCGGTCTGGTACTGCGACAACGAGTCCTGCGGTGAACGGGTCGTGAGCCGCGAGGATCCCGACGCCTGTCCGCACTGCGGTGGTGAGTTGCGCCAGGATCCCGACGTGCTCGACACCTGGTTCTCGTCGTGGCTGGTGCCGTTCTCCAGCCTCGGGTGGCCGGAAAAGACCGCCGACCTCAAGGCGTTCTACCCCGGACACACCCTGGTCACCGCCCCGGAGATCCTGTTCTTCTGGGTGGCGCGGATGATTATGGCCGGGTTGCACTTCTGCGGCGAGGTGCCGTTCAACACCGTCTACCTGCACGGCACCGTGCGCGACACCCAGCATCGCAAGATGTCCAAGTCGCTGGGCAACGGGATCGACCCACTGGAAGTGATCGACCGCTTCGGCGCCGACGCGTTGCGCTACACGCTGGTGAGCGGTATGGCGGTGGGAACCGACGTGATCCTCGACCCCGCCGACATCGAGACGTCGTTCGCACCGGGTCGCAACTTTGCCAACAAGCTCTGGAACATCGGCCGCTTGCTGCTCGGCCACCTCGACGCCGACACCCCGAAGCTGGCGGATGTGCCCGAGGCCGAGCTGCAGCTCGCCGACCGCTGGATCCTGGCGCGCGCCGATGCGGCGGTGCAGGCTGCCACTTCGCACTACCAGCGGCTCCGCCTCAACGATGCGGCAGCCGCGGCATATCACTTCCTCTGGAGTGACCTGGCCGACTGGTACCTGGAAGCCGCCAAGCCCCGGCTGTATGGCAAGGAGGAAGGCAGCGCCGCGGCACGCGCGGTGGCGGCCCACGTGTTCGACATCGCGCTCCGGTTGCTGCACCCGGTGATGCCGTTCATCACCGAGACGCTCTGGCTGCGGTTGCCGCACGTCGACGAGAATGCGTCGCTGGTGGTGTCGCCGTGGCCCACCACCGGTGGCGGTCCGGCTGATGCCGGTGCCAGCGAGGACTTCGAACTGCTGCAGGCCAGCATCACCGCGCTCCGGTTGCGACGCGCGGTGGACAAGGTGCCGCCGGGCGAGAGCCGTCCCGCAATCGTGCAGCACGCATCGCCGCGACTGCTCGGCTTGCTGGAGTCGAATGCCGGGATGCTGGCACGCCTGGCGCGCATCGACTCGCTCGATGTCGCAGCCGACGATGCGGTGCTGATCGGCGAGACTGCGATGCTCGATGGCAAGGCGACAACATTCGCGCTGCAACGGACCGCCACCGACATCGAGGCCGATCGCGCCCGGATCGCCGCCGAAGTCGAGCGGCTGGGCAAGCTGGTCACCGCCCAGGAGGGCAAGCTCGCCAACGAGGCCTTCACCTCACGAGCACCGACGGCGGTGGTGGACAAGGAACGCGACAAGCTCACGGCACTCCGCGACGAGATCACGGCGTTGCAGCGACAGTTGGCTGGCTGATGCCCGGTGCGTTGCGGTTCGCGGCAGCGCTGCTGCTGCTGGCAGGATGCGCCCGGATGGGACCGCCGCCGGGTGCACCTCCCGACTTTGCGGCGCCGGTACTGCTCGGCACCATCCCCGAATCACTCGCGGTTCTGCCCGGTTATGACACCTGGGTCGAGTTCCGTTTCGACGAGGTGATCGACGAAGGTGGTCAACCCAACTTCGGCTTCGGAACCGGCGCTCTCGAACAACTGGTAACCGTTTCGCCCGACAGCGGCGTCCCCCGGGTTCGCTGGCGCCGCAATCGGATCCTGGTGCAACCCAATCAGGGCTGGCGCCCGGACGTGGTGTACCGGGTGGAATTGGGTGCCGGGGTGCGCGACATCGCCATCCGCCCCAACGCCCGCGACAGCGCGGCAGTGGTCACCTTCACGACCGGTGCACCGCTGCCCACTCACTGGCTCGAGGGCCGCACCGTCGACTGGATGCAGCATCGCTTCGCGCCGCGCACCCTGATCCAGGCGCTGCTGCTTCCCGACTCGCTCGTGTACCGGACTACCACCGACTCGAGCGGCAGCTTCCGCTTCGGACCGCTGCCCGAGGGCGAGTACCTCGTCACCGCCCTGATGGACGCCAACTCCAATCGTCGCCAGGACGGCCGGGAAGCGTGGGACAGCGTTCGCACCGCGCCGGAATCGGGCAATGTCGGCGAAATCTGGATGTTCCCGCGCGACACGATGCCGCCGAGAATCGACCAGAACGGCGTGACCAGGGCCGATTCGTTCGGTGTCAGCATCACCCTGAATCAGCCCGTCGATCCCGACCTCCGCCTGGGTCCCGACGCGATCACCGTCATCGCGCTGCCAGACTCGGTGCCGGTGCCGGCCACTTCGGCAATGCCAGCCGTGAGTCACGACTCGATCTATGCCCCGATCGATTCCGCCCGACGGGCAATCGCGGCTCAGATCCGTGCAGCCGAGGAACGCGACTCGATCGCGGCGGTGCGCGCTGACAGCCTGGGGGTCTCGGTCGATTCGCTGGCAGTGCTCGACTCGCTCGAAGCAGCCGCAGCCGACACCGTTCCCGAGACTCCGGAGCGACCGATACAGCCGCAGGTCGAACCCGCCGAACCCGACACGGCCGACCGGCCGCTTCAGGATCGGCCCACCATCGGCACCCGATTGATGATCCGACTCTCGGCCCCGTTGCTGGCAGGCACTCGCTACAACATCGAGGTGCGCGGAGTAAGAGCGCTGTCGGGCACCGTTGCAGACACGCTGCGCGGTGTGCTGGTGATGCCCGACCCTCCCAAGACAGCGGCCGACTCCACCGAGGCCGCCACCGACTCCGCCGCAGCCAGTTCCACCAGCGCTGACAGCGTCAGCAACGACAACGATCTCGATGGCGACGCGGGCGACGGCATCGATCCACCGAGCGACAGCGGTCAATCACCTGCGGGCAGTGCGACCGGCGCGCTGCGACCCCGGGTGGCTCCGGAGGTGCGGCAACGGTGAAGGCGGTCTTCCTCGACCGCGACGGCACGCTGATCGATGATCCCGGTTTCCTGGGCGATCCCGCCCTGGTCCGCCTGCTCCCCGGAGTGGCCGAGGCCGTCGTGCGGCTCGAGCGGCTCGGCTTCCTGCGAATCGTGATCACCAATCAGTCGGGGATCGGGCGCGGCCTGCTGAGTGAGCAACAGTTGGCCGCGGTCCACCGCGAGATTGAACGACAACTGGCGCTGGCTGGCGCCAGCATCGACGGCTGGTATCACTGCCCCCACCTCCCGACCGACGGCTGCGACTGTCGCAAGCCCGGCACCGCCCTGCACCGCCGAGCTGCCGCAGAGTTCGGAGTCGACCTCGGGTCGAGCTGGTGTATCGGCGACCGGCCCGGCGACGTCGACGCCGCGCTGCCGCTGGGCGCCGGCGCGATTCTGGTGGAAACCGGCGAGGGAACCAGGCACAGCGTGGCGATCCGCGGCCGTGGCATCGCAGTCGTGGCCGACCTGTCCGCCGCCACCGATCTGATCGAATCGGGAACACAGGAGCCCGGCTCCGACTATCTTGTCGGGCTGTGAAATACCGGATTGCGGTGGCCGTTTCGGGCCGGGGCAGCAACCTTGCCGCCCTGGGTGATGCATTGGCGACTGGCGACGAGGCCGCCATCGCGGTTGTGATTGCCGATCGCGATGCTGCGGCACTCGACCTGGCCCACAAGCGCGGTTGGGCCACCCATCGGCTGGCGGACCCCGCCAATGGCCAGGAATGGATCGCCCTGATGGCCGAACACCAGGTCGACCTGCTGGTGCTGGCGGGCTACCTCAGGTTGGTACCCGCCGACGTGGTGGCCGCCCTGGAGGGCCGGATCATCAACATCCACCCTGCCCTGCTGCCGCGACACGGCGGGCCGGGGATGTATGGTCGTCGAGTACACGCCGCGGTGCTGGACGGTGGCGACACCGAGAGCGGGGCCACGGTACACCTGGTGGACGCAGAGTATGATCGTGGGAAAATCCTTGCCCAGGCGCGCGTGCCGGTGATGCCAGGCGACACGCCGGAATCCCTGGCTGCCAGGGTACTGAGCGTGGAGCACCGGCTCCTGCCTGCCGCGGTCCGGGCCGCAGCGAAAGCCGGTGCACCAGTTCCCTTTGTCCTGAACGACGGCCCGATGGCCGACACGGAGTAGATCCAGGATGCCGAGAGCCTTGCTGTCAGTAAGTGACAAGCGCGGGATCGTCCTGTTCGCCCGATCCCTCGTGCAGCTCGGCTGGGAAGTCGTGTCCACCGGTGGAACCGCGGCGCTGCTTCGCTCCGAGGGTGTCGAGGTCACCCCGGTCGATCAGGTCACCGGCTTCCCCGAAATCCTCGACGGGCGCGTCAAGACGCTGCATCCCGCGATTCACGGCGGCCTGCTGGCCCGCCCGAACTCGCCCGAGCACGTGCGGCAGCTCACCGAGCACGGCATCGCTCCTTTCGATCTAGTCGCCGTCAACCTCTATCCGTTCCAGGCCACCATCGCCAACCCACAGGTCTCGCTCGCCGACGCAATCGAGAACATAGATATCGGCGGACCGTCGATGCTGCGCAGCGCGGCGAAGAATCACGAGTTCGTCCTGCCGGTGGTCGAACCGAGGGACTACGCGCAGGTGATCCGGTTGCTCGAACAGGGAACCATCCCGCTCGACGTGCGGCGTCAGTTCGCCGCCAAGGTCTACACTCATACCGCCGACTACGACAACGCCATCGCAGGCTACCTGACTCCCGACAGCGACTCACTGCCCGACCGGATCACGCTGTCGATGGAACGCCGGCAGCACCTGCGCTACGGCGAGAATCCCGACCAGCGCGCCGGCCTGTACGCCACCGAGGAGCCGCGCGGCATCGGCGACGTGACCCAGCGCCAGGGCAAGGAACTCTCGTTCAACAACTTGCTCGACATCGACGCGGCAATGGTGGCGGTGGCTGCCTGGCAGCACCGGGTGGCTTGCGCGATCATCAAGCACACCACCCCGTGTGGCATCGCGCTCGGCAGCAGGGCAGTCGATGCGTTCAATGCCGCGCGCAGCACCGATCCGGTCTCCGCGTTCGGCTCGGTGGTGGCCTTCAATACCGTCGTCGACCGTGCAGCGGCGGAAGCAATGAGCGACCTGTTCGTCGAAGTCGTGGTGGCGCCTGCCTTCCACGCCGACGCGCTGGCAGTGTTCTCCGCCAAGAAGAACCTGCGGGTGGTCGAGTTGCCGGTACCATCTGGCCGGGGCCACCTCGACTGGAAGCGGATCCGTGGCGGATTCCTGATCCAGGATGCGTTCCTCTTCGAACCGGACGAAACCGAATGGCAGGTCGCCACCACCCGGCCGCCAACCGGAGAGGAGATGGACGCGCTGAGATTCGCCTGGGCCGCAGTTTCCACGGTCAAGTCAAATGCCATCCTGCTGGCACAGGGCGAAACGGCCATCGGCATCGGCGCCGGCCAGATGTCGCGTGTCGATGCGTCGTTCCTTGCCGTCCACAAGGCCAATCGCGCCGGCCACGAAACCACCGGCGCGGTGCTGGCGTCCGACGGCTTCTTTCCATTCCCCGACGGCGTCGAGGCGGCGGCAGAAGCAGGGATCACCGCGATCATCCAACCCGGCGGGTCGGTGCGTGACGCCGAGGTGATCGCTACCGCAGACCGATTGGGCATCGCGATGGTGATGACAGGCCGACGGATGTTCAGGCACTAGACCGAGGAAGCGAAAGAGCGAGGAGCGCCACTGCCCGCTTTCTCGCTCTCTCGCTTTCTCGCTTTCTCGCTCTCTCGCTTTCTCGCTTTCTCGCTTTCTCGCTTTCCGGCTTTTTTTAGCTCCGAGGCTTCGGTG
>CBFGRM010000011.1:0-43272 GCA_965651205.1 uncultured bacterium | reverse complement strand
AGGGCGTTGCCGTAGGCGTCGAGCACCGGCTCGTTCTCCACCAGCACGGTGTAACTGTCCATCGGCAGCAGCGAATCGAAGTTGCCGTGGTTGAGCGAGTCGCGGATGATCTCCAGGCCTCCATTGGCCGCCGCCTGCATCGCAGCCTCGCGGGCGGTGAAGCGGGTGGTCAGCGCGGCGCCCGATGAGATCATCAGCGCACCCAGGGCCATCGCGGCCACCGCGATGGAGATGAGCAGGGTGAACACCAGGGCCGCGCCGCGGCGATCGTTGATCGGGTTCATCGTGTGCCTCTGGATCACGGAGTCGAGAATGTGATGCTGGCGGTCACCACGCTGCTGAACGCCGGGGTGCAATCCTGCGCAGCCACGCCGAACACATACGCAGTGCCCGGAGTGTTGTCGTTGAGCATACTGGTGTAGGTGACCGTGTCGCGCTCCGAGCGCACGTACAGCAGCGGCGCATCGAAGGCGGGTTCACTGGCCGGCCGTCGCCACAACACGTACTGGCGCACGTCCACCTCGCCGCCGTCCTGGTCGCTGCTGCGTGTCCACTGAACCTGTGCCTCACCCAACCCGACACCGACCTCCGTGACGGTGAGTGCCCCCGGTGGCAGCGGCGGTCGGCCGCACACCGATGCCATCGGCACGCCGTTGTTGGGCACCTCGATCACGGTGGAGATGTCGCGGATCCGCTCCTCGGTGCCGCTCTTGCCGTTGGTGATGCGGTAGTTCATCCGCACCGCCCGCACCGAGTCCGGGCGCGAAAAATTGATGCTGTCGGCAGCACTGGCCGCCTCCGAGAGCGGCCGGCGTGTCAGCGGCAGCAGCGAGCCGGTCGCCACGAACATCGTGTCGCCGGTGGACAGCTCACGCTCCAGCAGGTACTCGAAGAACGGCTTGCCGCCGGTGGCGGGGAGCAGGCCCCTCGCCAGCATCTCCGGGGTGCCGTTGTTGACCCGCTGCCAGAGGATGTAGTCGTCGTTGCGCGGGGTGTCGGTGTCTGCCTGCAGATACAGGATGTACGTCTCGGCGGGAGACGGTGTGCCGTTGCCGAGCACGAAATCCGTGGTCGGATAGACGTAGGCCGGCGACGAATTGGGGATCGGCGACGCGTCGGCCACCTTCCACGCGATCGTCGCCTCGACGGCGACGTCGGGATTCCAGTAGGCGGCCCAGCGCATATCGACCGTGTCGCGCTCGACGTGGTCGGTGTTGAAGGCGATCACGTTGTCGGCGCCGTAGACCAGCACCGGCTGCTGGCCCGTGACACCGGCTCCCATCGTCCGGATCACCCGTTCCGACAGTTCGATGGCGCCGCGGGCGTTCTGGGCCAGGTCGAACCGGTTGGAGTTGGTGCGGAACGACTTGCTCTGCGACTGGAACAGCGAGTAGGTGCTCGCGATCACGCCACTCACGATCACGATCACAACCAGCAGTTCGATCAGGGTCATACCGCGTCGGTTCAGGCGGATGGTGCTCATTCCGGGCTCGCAATCACGGCGGTGACGGAAATCGTGTCCTTGAGTGCAGCCGGATCCCACACCCGCACCGTCACCGTGGTGCGATCGCGGCCCCCGGACTGGTCACGCACCACCCGGGTGACGCGACGCATCGTCGGATACTGCGGAAAACCGGTGGTGTCGGCGCCGGTGCCGGTGCCATACAGCGTGGTGAGCCGGTCGTAGCGCGGGTCGGCCCGCACCAGCTCCAGTCGACCGGTGGCGATGCCGGTGGCGATGGTGCGGATCGTCGCCTGGCCCATCGAGATGCTGAAGGTGCCGGCGAAACGTGCCATCGACGTGGCCACGATCACCAGGATCACCACTGCCATCAGCACTTCGACCAGCGTGAAGCCATTGCGACTGCTCTGCATCAGTTCCCCCGAACCCAGGCGCCGGTGGCGCGGCTGTACATCACGGTGCGACCGGTCGCCCGGGCCACCGCGATCGCCCTGCAGTACTTGCAGGTCGGGTCGTTGCTGCCGGCCCGGATGTAGTAGGTGCCCGAACGCGACGCGGTGCCGTCACGGCGGAATACCAGTGTCACCGTGGACAGGTCGGTCGGATCCTCGGGCGCTGGCAGGTTCGAAACGCTGCCCTTGCCCAGCAGGTAGCCGTGTTCGAGCGGCAGGTAGGTGACCCGCTCGCCGCTGTCGATGGTGCCGTCGTTGTCGGCATCCTCGTGAATCCTCAGCCGGTCGGCGGAGAGCGTGGTGACCCTGACATCGCTTTGCAGCGAGACCGCGGTCCGCTGGGCGGTGCTGATCCCGGCCATAACCCCGCGGGCGATGCTGTCGGCCCGGTACCGGTTCCAGTCGAGTCGTGAGCCCGCGATCCCGGCCAGGATCCCGATCATCACGATCACGATCAGCATCTCGACCAGTGAAAAGCCGAGTCGGTCCGGTGCCCGGGGGGCTGGGTCGATCCGATGCGGTGTGGACATAACCCTCAGTTTACGCAAGAAACCGGCCCCGATGCCTTGCAGGCGACCATCGCCTCCGGTGGGGGTTCCGGGTCGACCAACCAACACCACAGATACCGGGGTGTGGCGACGCTGCCACACCGAATCCCCGATGGAGTCAAGCCCCTGGCTCGGTTAGCTTACGGCCCGGTGGTTCCCGTTCTCTTTCATCCAGACCCCTAAAGCATCGACTATGGCCGACCCAACCTTGATGGACAAGCTGGTTTCCCTCGCAAAACGCAGGGGTTTCGTCTTCCAGTCCTCGGAGATCTACGGCGGTCTGGGGTCGGTATGGGACTACGGCCCGCTGGGGGTAGAGCTCAAGCGCAACATCAAGGACCGCTGGTGGCAGGCGATGGTCCACGCCCGCGACGACATCGAGGGGATCGACGCCGCCATCCTGATGCATCCCAGGGTCTGGGAGGCGTCCGGACACGTTTCGGGGTTCACCGACCCGCTGGTTGACTGCCGCCAGTGCAAGTACCGCTTCCGGGCCGACGACAGCCGGCTCAAAGGACCGCCGGGCGACCCGACCACGGCGTGTCCCAACTGCGGCAGCCGCGGCACCCTGACCGAACCGCGGCTGTTCAACCTGATGTTCAAGACGTTTATGGGGCCGGTCGAGGAGCAGGCAGCGGTGATCTACCTGCGGCCCGAGACCGCGCAGGGCATCTACGTCAACTACCTCAACGTGCAGACCGCTTCTCGCCAGAAGATCCCCTTCGGCATCGCCCAGATCGGCAAGGCGTTCCGCAACGAGATCACGCCGGGGAACTTCATCTTCCGCACCCGCGAATTCGAACAGATGGAGATGCAGTTCTTCGTGCGGCCCGGCACCGACGAGCAGTGGTTCGAGGAGTGGCGCGAACACCGGATGCAGTGGCACGTGGACCTGGGACTGGACCCGGCGCGGTTGCGCTGGCATCCGCACGGTCCCGGTGAACTGGCACACTATGCCAAGGCCGCCAGCGACATCGAGTACGAGTTTCCGTTCGGTTGGCAGGAGATCGAGGGGGTGCACAACCGCACCGACTTCGACCTGTCGCGCCACCAGGAATACTCGGGCAAGAAGCTCGAATACTTCGATCCGGCCAGCAACGAGCGTTTCCTGCCGTACGTCGTCGAGACATCGGCCGGTGCCGATCGCGTGACACTCACCGTGCTGGCCGACGCCTACCGCGAGGAGACCGTCGATGGTGAGCTCCGCGTGGTGCTCGGCTTCCACAAGGCGCTGGCGCCGATCAAGGCCGCCGTGCTGCCGCTGACCCGGAAGGACGGTCTCCCCGATGTGGCCGAGCGGTTGCACCGCGACCTGCGCCGCCGCTGGTCGGTGTTCTACGATGACAGCGGCGCGATCGGCCGACGCTATCGCCGTCAGGACGAGGTAGGCACGCCGTGGTGCGTCACCGTCGATCACGACACCCTGGTCGACCAGACGGTGACCATTCGCGAGCGTGATGCGATGACCCAGGTCCGGGTGGCTATCGACCAGGTCCCGGCGTGGATCGCCGACCGGCTCGGCGATCCAGGTAGCTGACCCGACCGACAGGCGATGGATCTCGAGTCGTTCGAGGTGATGGTGCGCCGGATGTCAGCAGGGATTCCGGCCGAATACTTCGACGGCATAACCGAGGTGGTGGTTTCGCCGAGGGCGCTTCCTCACCCGACTCGCGGCGGCATCTTCACCCTGGGTGAGTGCATCCCGTTGCCGCTCGAGGATGGCGACCCCGAGTCGGTGCGTTCGAGAGTGGTGCTGTACCACGGTTCGTTCCGCGCCCTGGCGGAACTCGACCCCGGCTTCGATTGGCGCGATGAGGCGTGGGAGACGCTGACACACGAACTGCGCCATCACGTCGAGTGGCGCGCGCGCCGCAGCGATCTGGAGGCGCTCGATCGCGCCGCGGAGCAGAACTTCGCCCGCCAGGATGGCGAGCCGTTCGACCCGACCTTCCACCTCGACGGCGAGCAGGTGGAGCGCAACGTCTATCACGTCGAGGGCGACTGGTTCCTGGACCAGCTCGTGCGCGAACTGCCGAGCGAGGTGCAATTCGTGTGGCACGGGCGGGAGTACGCCGCGATGCTGCCTGCCGATGCCCGGCTGCCGGCATTCGTGAGCATCGACGGCATCGAGGATCCTCCACCCGGGGAACTCGTCGTGGTGGTGCGCCAGAGGCCGCGCTGGCGAGACCTGCTCCAGCGCCAGCAGCCGTGGTGTGGCGTGGTCGAGGCGACGCCGCTGCCCGGGCGCAGTTGAACCGCCTCCGGCGTGTCGACGACCGATGCGGCTAGTTTTGATGCGACGCCGGGGCGGCGCCAGCACCGCAACCACTCAGCACAGGATGGCGTGACGATGGTTCACGAAACGGCCACTCCATTGATGCCCACCGAGGTGTTCGATCGGGCCGAGCGCTTCTTCAGCCAACGAGTGCCATTGGAGGCGGTGTTCCCGGAGAAGCGCAGCGAGGAACATCTGGTGCTGAGGGGGCAGGGAGGCGAAGAGGTGGTGCTTCACGCTCGCAGCGTGGACGGCGTCACTCGGATTCGTGCCTCGACCCTGATGTTCGATGGCACCCTGGCCCGATTCCTCACCACGTTGCCGCGCGCGGAGGTGCCATCGTGAGCCAGCTTCGCGTGATGGTTCACGATGCCTGGGACACGGTCGTGCTGCCGTGGGATGGTGAGCAGGCGCTCGCCGACGTCAAGCGGACTGCCCTCGAGACGGCGCGTGTGACCGCTCCGGGTGATCACTTCGTCCTCAAGTTCCGCGGCGCTGTCCTGCCCGATGAGGGGCTCAGCGTCAACGAGGCGGCGATTCCTGCCAATGCCTCGCTGATCGCACTGCGGCGCCGTCGTCGCCCGGTCCGCTGAGCACCGTCCTCGTCACCACCGCCAGCGAATGCCTGGCGCATCCGGGTATGCCCGAGCAGCCCGAACGGCTGGCCGCGGTGCAACGACTCCTCCAGCAGTCGGGTCAGGCCCGGGTCCGCTTCGTCAAACCCGGTGACGAGGCGCCGCTGCTGCTGGTGCATTCCGCCGAGCGGGTTGCAACCCTGGCTGCCCGCGCCGCACGCGGTGAACCGGCCGGCGAAGAAGTTCCGATGGCGCCGGCCTCCTGGCCTGCAATACTCGCTGCTGCCGCTGCCGTGATCGAGGCAACGGATCACGCCGTCGAGACTGCCGGTCCCGCGTTCGCCGCGGTCAGGCCACCCGGACACCACGCCAGCGCCGGGCGGGCGATGGGGTTCTGTCCGGTCAACCTGGTCGCGATTGCAGTAGCGCACGCACGCTCTCGCGGAGTCGAGCGTGCACTGATCGTCGACTGGGATGTGCACCACGGCAACGGCACCCAGGAGATCGTCGCGGCCGACCCGCTGACGAGATTCATTTCGCTGCACCAGGAGGCGTGGTACCCGGGTACCGGGGCCCGGGACGACGTGGGCATCGGCAACTGCTGCAACCTGCCGATGGCTCCCGGCCTGCCCGCCAGCAGCTATGTCGAGGCGCTCTGGCAGGCGATCGAGCGGACCAGCCGCGATTGGCAGCCGGATGCGATCTTCCTGAGCGCCGGGTACGATTCGATGGCTGGCGACCCGCTGGGTGGCTTCACCCTCGAACCGGAGGATTACGCCACCTGGACCACCCGGATCCGCAGTCGCTGGCCCGACCGACCCATTGTTGCCACGATGGAGGGCGGCTACGTCCCCCACCGGCTGGCTGCAGGCGTGCTGGCCACGGTGAGGGCGATGGACTGACACCGGCTGGCCAGTCGTCGCCCCGCTCACCGGCCGACCCGGAAGCATCGTCAACCTATATTCCGGCGTCTCGCTCCAACCGAACCCTCCGCATCCCGGACCTCCGATGTCACTCTCCCTCAGCACCGAACTGCTCACGCTGCGAACCAGGCACCCGTTCATCATAGCGCGCGGCGGGCAGTCGGAATACCGCACCGTGATGGTCAGGATCACCGACGACGATGGCGTCGAGGGGTGGGGAGAGGCGGCCGCAACCCGCTTCTACGGTGAGACACTCGACACCGTGCAGGCCATCCTGCCACGCTACGCCCAGGAGCTCGGCGATGATCCGCAGCAGCTCGAGGCGATCGAGGCACGGATGCTGGCGGCGGTGGGTGGCAACGCCGCGGCCCGCGTGGCGATCTCCAGCGCACTGCACGACCTGGTTGCCCGACGAGCCGGCGTGTCGCTGTGTCGCTACTGGGGACTCGACCCCGCCGCAGCACCGCAGTCGACGTTCACAATCGGTATGGACACTCCCGAGATGGTACGGCAGAAGGTTGGCGAGGCATCGGGTTATCCGATCCTCAAGATCAAGTTGGGTGGCGATCACGACTTCGAGCTGCTCGACACCATCCGCTCGGTGACGGACGCCGAGCTCAGGGTGGATGCCAATTGCGGCTGGACCTCTGCACAGGCGGTCGAGATGCTGCCGATGCTGCAGGATTTCGGCGTGACCCTGCTGGAACAACCGGTCAAGCCGGGTGATCACGACGGCCTGGCGAGGGTCCGTTCGCGCGCCGACATCCCGGTGATCGCCGACGAGAGCTGCGTAACCGCACGCGACATTCCTGCGTTGGTGGGCAAGGTGGACGGCATCAACATCAAGCTTGCCAAGTGCGGCTCGCTCCGCGAGGCACTTCGGATGATCGCGATCGCGCGCGCACACTCGATGATGGTGATGATCGGTTGTATGATCGAGTCGTCGCTCGGCATCACCGCGGCTGCCCACCTGGCACCGTTGGTCGACGTGGTCGATCTCGATGGTGCGGCCCTGCTCTCCGAGGATCCCTTCGTGGGGGCCACCATCGATGGCGGCCAGCTTCGCATTCCCGACGGCCCGGGCCTGGGCGTGACCAGGCGATGACCCTGCCGGTGGTGGCGCGGGTGGCACTGCCGCTGCCGGTGTCCCGGCCATACCGCTACCTGGTTCCCACGGCCCTGGCCGACCGCGCGCTCCCCGGGGCGCGCGTGGTCGTTCCGGTCCGCAATCGCGAGATGGTGGGCATAGTGTGGTCGGTCGGTGATGACGACGATTCCGGTGACCTGCGCAGCATTCTGGCCGCTCCCGACGCGGACGTCGCGATCACGCCATCGCTCCTGTCGCTGGCATCGGAGGCCTCGCGACACTGGGGAACTCCGGTAGGGATGATGCTGCGCGCGATGCTGCCGGCGGCGCTGTGGGGCAAGAGCACCGTGGAGATCAGGCTGGTCGACGCCGACCCCGCTGCGCTTGGTGGCACGGCGGGAATGCTGGTCGACTGGCTGCGCGACCGCAGTGGTCGCGGCACCGTGAGCGCTGCCGCACGCGCGCTCAGGCGCCCGGTATGGCCGATAGTCGATCGCTTGCAGCGAATCGGCGTGGTTGAACTGGAAACGATCCCGCCTGACACCGGCGGCGGCACCGCGCACACCAGGGTGATCGAACTGGTCGGCGATCCGCTTCCCCTGGCCGATCGCGAGCGCAGGTTCCACCGCTCTCCCGCACAGGCACGCATCTATGCCGCACTCGAGGCCGCCGGCTGGCGCCTGGGTCGGCGTGCCCTGCTCGAACGTGCCGCCGCCGGTGACTCGGCACTCAACGCGCTGCTGCGCGGTGGACTGGTGCAGATGATCGACGCAGAGCTGCTGCGCGATCCGTTCGCCGAGCTGCCGGTTACACCACCACCCGGTTCACTCACGCCGGCTCAACGCGATGCCCTGGCACGACTGGAGACGATGTCGCCGGGCAGCGAGGCGTTGCTGCAGGGCGTCACCGGTTCCGGCAAGACGGCGGTGTACCTGGAACGGATCCGCCAGATGCTCGACAGCGGACGGGGCGCGATCCTGCTGGTGCCCGAGATTGCGCTCACCCCACAGACGGTGGCACGAGTGCGCGGCGCATTCGGTGACTCGGTGGCGGTGCTGCACAGCGGCCTGGGTGATGGTGAACGCGCTGACGCCTGGCGCGCGCTCCGGCGCGGTGAACGTCGGGTGGCAGTCGGAGCACGCTCTGCAGTGTTCGCGCCGATCGACGGCCTCGGAGTCATCGTGCTCGACGAGGAACACGAGGCCACCTACAAGAATGGCGAGACGCCGCGCTACCACGCCCGCGACATCGCCAGGATGCGGGCACGAATCGAGGGCGCCACACTGATCCTGGGCAGCGCCACTCCCTCGCTGGAGACCTGGGGTTCCGCTGGCGAGCGCGGCCAGTTGATCCGGCTGCCGGAGCGGATCGGTGCGCACCCGCTGCCGCCGGTCGAGCTGGTCGATCTTCGCACCACGCCGCTGCTGGCCGGACCTGACCTGCCGTGGACTGCACCGCTGGAGGACGCCATAACCGGCGCGCTGGCGCGCAAGGAACAGGTGATGCTGCTGCTCAATCGGCGCGGCTGGTCCTCGTTCCTGCAGTGCATCGATTGCGGTGCCGCCGTCGAGTGTCCACGCTGCAGCATCACGATGACGGTACACCGCGGTCCCGACCACCTGCGCTGCCACTGTTGTGGTCAGCGCGAGGAGCTGGTGTCGCGGTGTCCCACCTGCGGCGGCAGCACGCATCGCCACCGTGGGGCGGGCACCCAGCAACTTGAACAGTTGGTCGCCGAGCGCTTCCCGTCGGCGCGCCAGGCAAGGATGGATCTCGACACCACCGCCGGGCGGTGGTCACACCACCTTATCCTCGACCGGGTTGCCCGCGGTGATGTCGACATTCTCGTGGGGACCCAGATGATCGCCAAGGGAATAGACATCCCTGCGGTCACAGTGGTGGGAGTGGTGGATGCCGACCTGGCGTTGCACCTGCCCGACTTCCGGGCGGCCGAGCGCACCTTCCAGTTGGTGGCGCAGGTGGCGGGTCGGGCCGGTCGTGGCCCGCGCGGTGGTCGCGTGCTGGTGCAGACCCGTCAGTGCGAGCACTACGCCCTGCAGGCAGCGGCGCGGCACGACACCGATGGTTTCCTGACCCTGGAACTGGCCGAGCGCAGTTCGCCGCCGTATCCACCCCATACTGCGCTGGCGCGGGTGGTAGCCAACGGCCCGGACCAGTCCGAGGTGATCAGGCGGGCACAGTCGCTGGCCGAGTGGAGTGAACGGACCATCGCGAAGGAATCGCGAAGGTTGATCGTGCTGGGTCCGGCACCGTGCCCGATCGCGCGCATCCGCGATGAGTGGCGCTGGCACGTCCTGGTAAAGGGAGACCCGGTCGATCTCGGCGCCTGGGTGCGGACCGTGGGCCCGCGACTCGCCGCGCGTCGGGGTGATGTCCGGCTGAGTGTCGATCGCGATCCGGTGTCGCTGCTCTGAGCAGCGTTACCAAGACAGGCCCAGGGACAACCGTCGAGCGCCACCGGGTTCCACCACTCGCCCGAAACCTCCGTTGACCACGACACCGAGCGCGTGTGCCCGGTCGAACAGGTTGCGGACCCCGGCCTGGAGACGCGCACCGTGCAGTACCGGCACGGTGGCGCTCACCAGCAGGTTGGTGACTCCCGGGCCCCATCCCGGCACCTGGATGGTGTTGGCATCGTCTGCCCAGAGCGAGCGCGACCAACCGTGGTCGATGTCCAGCAGCACGCCGCGATGCCGTGCGGTGACACCGACGCGAGCGGTGATCGGGGTGACGCCGGGCAGGTCATTGCCGGCCACCGGCACACCCTCGCCGTCGCGGGCATCATCGCCGAATCGTGCCCGAAGCAGCGTCAGGGTTCCGTGCGCGGATATTCCCGGCTGCAACTGCGCGCTCAGCAGCATCTCCGCGCCCAGTGTGGTGGTGCTGCCGATGTTGTCGTAGAAACTCCTGCCGCCCACCTCCGCGATCGGGGTGATCGCGTCGTCGCTGGCGGAGGTGAACGCGACCAGTTCCACTGCCAGGATGTCGCTGCCGGTTCGCATTCCCAGCTCGGCACTGGTGGTTCGGGTCGGTTGCAGGTCGCGATTGAGTCCGGTCGAGCCATCGGGCGAGTTGGCCAGCTCGGTGCTGGTCGGCGTCTCGAACGCGTTGCCGATCCCGAGCCAGAGCGATGTGCGCCCGGATTGCCAGCCGAGTGCCGCCGCGGCGCTCCAGGCCGACATCGTGCGGGCACCGCTGGCGGCGCTGTCGATCCGGTCGGCAACATCGTACTTCACCCGGTCGTGTCTGACGCCGACCCGCGCCGACCAGTCGGGCGACAGACTGGCAATCAATTGTGCGAACCCGCCGACTTCGGCAATCCGTTCCCGCTGATCGAGGAACGCCGGCCCCTCGGCATCGCCGGCGTCGTGCCGGCGGTTGACCCGTTCATCGCGCATCGACTGCACATCCAGGCCGGTGCTCAACAGGATGCCCGGAGCCAGCGACGAACGGAACTCGCCGCGGGCACCCATCACCCGCCGGTCGAGCCCGATCCAGGTTCCTTCGCTCGGCTGCGCCGGGGCGGGGGCGGGCGCGGCAATCGGATTCTCGAGGCTGCGCCACAGTGTCCAGGCAGTGAAGTTGATCACACTGCCACCCGTGCCGTGCCGCAGTGAAGCAGCGAGTTGTCGCTGGGAGAGCGACTTGCCGGCGTTGCGCAGCAGCGATGTCGGTGCTGCCCGGGTCGGGTCGTCGGCAAACTCGGCCAGGGTGAGAGCCCCCGGCGCTTCGATCACCGGGTCGTCGGCGTACTGGACCCGCAGGGTGAACACTGTCGCAGGTGCCACCCGCCATTCTGCGCCGCCACGCAGGCGCCACTGTTCGGCCCGACTGTGCTGGCGCACTCCCCGGTCGTGGACTCGGCTCACCGCAACGAGGCCGCCGACATCGTCGCCGCCGCCACCAACCGCGGCGAAGAGCTGCACCGCTCGATCGTCGCCCGGCGACAGGGTCAGACTGCCGCGAGTGTGAAGTCCGTTCGCGAAACGTGCTGGCGTGGTCAGTCCGACCACGCCGAGCGAGCCGTTGCCGTGCAACGCCGCAAGGGGGCCGCGTGCCACCTCCACTCGCTCCGCCAGCTCGAGGTCGATGGTGGTCAGCGGCGTCTGGCCGTCGGGCAGTGTGGCGGGCACGCCGTCGACCAGCACTCGCACGCCGCGCACCCCGAAGTTGGCTCGCGCGCCGGCGCCGCGGATCACGATCCGAGTGTCGAGCGAACGGTCCGGGCGCTCGCGGGCGATCACGCCGGGCACGAACCCCAGCAATTCATCGAGAGTGGGGGAGGGCCGTCCCCGGCGGGCGGTGTCAGCGTTCAGTCTGGTTAGCGAGAGTGTGCTGCCGCCGGGCGGGCCCGTGCGGGTGACGGTCACGCCGATCTCGGGCAGGATGGCCACCGAATCGGCCTCTTGCGCCGCCAGTGGCGCAATCGGCAGCGTTGCGGCGAAGAGGGCTGAAGCATTCAGGCGCATTGCGGAACTTGGCGCTTGCGCCGATCGGTTGCAAACTGGTCCGGGCACCCTCAAGGCGATAGTTTACGGGCCAATGAAAAGGCCCATTCCTGCTGCCGTGTCGCTTCGCCGTGCCATCCGGCCCGATTGCCGATGCTTCCCGAACTGAACACCGCGCCCGGTGAGGGCGAACGCTGGGAGCGGCTGGCTGCCTGGCTCCGCGACCAGATCGACCCCGGCGAGGTCGATGGCATCTGGGTTCTGAGGGTCGTGCGACGGGAGCAGCGCGAATTCGGCACCGCGGTGCTGTCGCTGGTGCGCGGTGATCGCCGCCGGATCCTGACGGCGCGCTACGTGGCCACCATCAAGGGTCGTGAGCGAGGCGGTTGGGAAACCAGGCTCGACGAAGTCGGCAGCGGTCCCCTGGAGGCGTTGCACGAACTCCTCGCGATGGTGCCGATCCGTGCCGACGACGAGGATCCGCCAGCCAGTGTTGCGCCGGAGATGTGGTTCCCGCCGCCGGCCGCCGTGGCAGAGGCCGACCACGGTGATTCTCCCGAGGCCGCCGATGCGGTGCAGGACGACGAGAGTGACGGCTGAGGCACCGGCGGTTCTGCTGGAGCGTTTCCGCCGCTGGCTCCGGGACCGTCACCTGCCGGTGACCGCTCAGCGGGACCAGGTGGCGCAGGTGGTGTTTGCCAGCACGTCGCAATTGGCGGTCGACGAGATCGCCGCAAGGTTGCGCGAGCGCGGCCACAACGTCGGACTGGCAACCATCTATCGTGCGGTCGACACGCTGGTCGAGGCCGGAATGCTGCGGGCGCACGACTTCGGCGAGGGCTTCCGTCGCTACGAGACGCTGCGCAGCGGCCAGCCCAACGGCTTCCTGATCTGCACTCGCTGTGGTCGGGTCACCGAGTTTCCGCTCGATGTGCTGGAGCGCGGTCTCGCACTGGTGGCTGATGAATTCGAGTTCGTCGCCGAACGCTCGCGGGTGGAGTTGCACGGCATCTGCAGCGATTGTCGCAAGCGCGATGTCAGCCAACTGGCGCGGGCAGGAAGACGGCGATGAACGACGGCTCGTCGATCGGCCCGCTGGTCGCCTTCGGCGCCGGGCTGCTTTCCTTCCTTTCGCCCTGTGTGCTGCCATTGGTGCCGTCATATCTCGGCTTCCTGACCGGGATGACGATCGAGCAGATGACCGACCGCAAGCGGCTGGCGTTCTGGCACGCGCTCGCATTCGTGGTTGGATTCTCACTGGTGTTCGTGCTGATGGGTGCCGGCGCCACGGTGCTGGGCGCCACGCTCACCTGGCACAAGCAGACCATCGCCCGTATCGGTGGTGTGCTGATCATCATCTTCGGCATATACACGATGGGGTTGTTGCGGATCGGGCTCTTCGACCGCGAACGCCGGCTCCATCTGGAGCGCAAGCCGGTCGGCTTCCTCGGCTCCTCGCTGGTGGGGATGACCTTCGCCGCCGGCTGGACTCCCTGTCTGGGGCCGATCCTGGCCGCCATCCTCGGCCTGGCAGGCAGCACCGGCGACCTCAATCGTGGCCTGGTGCTGCTCACCGCCTACTCGGCCGGTCTGGCGGTGCCGTTCCTGCTGGCGGCGCTGGCGGTGGACCGGTTCCGTGACTGGTTCACGCGCTTCCGCCCCTGGATGATCTGGGTCCAGCGGATCAGCGGCCTGCTGCTGATCCTCGTGGGTCTCCTGCTGGTCACTGGCGAGTTCAGCCGCCTCGCTGCCTGGCTCCAGACCTTCACTCCAGAGTGGATCCTCGAACGGGTCTGACCGCTGCCCGGGGCAGGTGTGCGGGCCCGACCGGGCAGGGCGTCCCCGCCCAGTAGGCAGCTACCCTATTACGACCACGATTCGCGACCCAGGGGAGGGTGTCGATGCGTAGTTCCTTGAAATACACGAGCCTGATTGCAGCGGTGGCGCTGGTCGCCTGCGGTGGCGGTGCCGACGAGATCGAGCCGGGCGACCCGATGGCCGGCGACTCGCTGGTGCCGATTGCCGACGAGGCGATGCTGCCGGATACCACCGTCCCGGCACCGCCGGAGACCGTCTACACCGAACGACCCGCGCCACCGCCGGCCCCCCGGCCGCGTCCGTCGCCTCCGCCGGCCGCCGCACCAGCTCCCGCTCCTGCGCCGGCCCCAGCGGCTCGTTCGATCGCCACCGGCACCACCATCCGCACCACGATGATCGACTCGGTGCATTCGAGGGTCACCCGACCCGGTGACCAGGTCCGGGTCAGCGTCGCCGCCGACGTGATCGATTCGCGCGGCCGGGTGGTGATTCCGTCTGGCGCGGTGGTCACGCTGGCGGTGACCGATGTCAAGGCCGCCGGATCCAAGGGCGGCGCTGGTACCCTCACGATGGCGGCACGCAGCATCACGATCGACGGTGAGAGCCACGAGATCAGCGCCCGGGCCACCGAGTTCGATTACCAGCTCAAGGGTCGCGGGGTGGGCACCGGGGAAGTCGCCAAGACCGCAGGCGGTGCCGCTGCCGGTGCGATCATCGGCCGGGTGATCGGTGGTCGCAGTGCAACGGTGATCGGTGCCATCGGCGGCGCTGCGGCCGGTGCAGCGGTGGCCGATGCCACCCAGGACCGCGACGTGGTGCTGGCGGCGGGCTCACCGGTGGTGCTGACGTTGAGCGACGATTTCGAGATCTGAGAGCGCGAAAAAGCGAGAAAGCGAGAAGGCGAGAAAGCGAAAAGGCGGTCCGCTTTCTCGCTTTCTCGCCTTCTCGCTTTCTCGCTTTCTCACCAGCCCGCGCCGCCGCCTCCCGATCGCGGGTCGCTGACGCCGATCCAGCCGCGGTCACCGCGACGGATCGCCTGGAAGTCGCCCCAGCCGCCACCCTCGTCGATGGTGTGGCCCATTGCCCTGAGTGCGTCGAGGGTTGCCTCGCTGAATCCGTTTGGCCCCTCGACCCGGAGCTGGTCGGGAAGCGCCTGGTGGTGGGTCCTGGGGGCGGCGACCGCATCGGCCAGTGACATCCCGTGATCCACCACGTTGGAGAGCACGTGGAACACCTGGGTGATGATGGTCGGTCCACCCGGTGAACCGAGGACCATCTGCAGGCGGCCGTTGTTGTCGGTCACGATCGATGGCGTCATCGCCGAGAGCATCCGCTTGCCCGGTTCGATGGCGTTGACCTCGCCCTGCACCAGTCCGAAGCCGTTGGGCTTGCCGGGGGCGGCCGCGAAGTCGTCCATTTCATTGTTGAGCAGGAAGCCGGCACCCGACACGGTCACGAACGATCCATACCCGAAGTTGATCGTGGTGGTAGTCGACACGGCATTGCCCTCGGCGTCGACCACGGAGTAGTGAGTGGTGTTGTTGCCGTCTACGATCGACGGATCGAACGGCGGGGTTGGCGTGGCCTTGTCGAGATCAATGTCCGCGCGCAGCTCGGCGGCGTGCTCCTTGGACACCAGCCGGTCGAGCGGCACGTTCTCGAAGTCGGGGTCACCGAGGAAGCGGTTGCGGTCGGTGAAGGCACGACGCATCGCCTCGGCCTCGAGATGCATCAGCTCGGGCGTGCCGTAGTCCGGCAGGTCGTAGGCCTCGAGGATGTTGAGGATCATCGCCAGCGTTGCACCACCCGAGGACGCCGGGGGCATCGACCAGATGATGTGGTCGCGATACTCGATCCGGATCGGCTCGCGCCACTTGGCCTCGTACGCCGCGAGGTCGGCCTGGTCGATCAGGCCGCCGCCTCGCTCCATCTCGGCGGCGATCGAATCAGCCACCCAGCCCCGGTAGAAGCCGTCCTTGCCGTTGGCCTTGATCGCCTCGAGGGTGCGCGCGAGGTCGGGCTGCTTGAGCACGAAACCCTCGGCCGGAGCCTCGGTTCCGTTGATCAGGAACTGCCGTGCCGACGCGGGGAACTGGGCCAGCCGACGGGCTGCACCGCGAAGCGAACTGGCCCGGCTGCGGTCGAGTGCGAAGCCGTCGCGCGCCAGCGCAATGGCCGGATCGATCACCTGTGCCAGCGGCAGCCGCCCGAGCGAATCGTGTGCGGCCAGCATTCCCGCCACCGCCCCCGGAACACCCGAGGCGAGATGGCCGATTCGCGACTTGCTGGAGACATTGCCCTCTTCGTCGAGGAACATATCGCGCGTGGCGCGGCCGGGCGCGGTTTCGCGGTAATCGAGCGCGTAAGTGCTGCCGTCCTGCATCCGCATCACCATAAAGCCGCCGCCGCCGATGTTGCCGGCGACCGGGTGTACCACGGCCAGCGCGAAGCCGACTGCCACCGCGGCATCGACCGCGTTGCCGCCGGCCTTGATGATGTCGCGCCCGACGGCGCTGGCGATCGGATGGCTCGACACCACCATCGCACGATCACCCAGGGTGACCTTGGCGTTGTCGGTGTGGCGCCAGTCGGCTGGCAGCACCGACACCGGCTGGGACGGGGCGCAGGCGGAACCGGCAAGTGAGAGGAGGAGGACGGAGCCAACAAAGGCGTTCAGGCGCATTGCCCAGATCCGTGCTGAAAGTTGAATGGGGGCGTGGTCCGGTTGGAAGAACAGATCTAACTTACTGGGGTTGGTCCCTCACGTCACATTTTCCGGGAGTCCCACCTGCCAGCGCCGACTCCGCCCCGCGACACCGAACGCCGCAATCCGGGATCAGTCAACCTGGACCTGATGTCGACCGCCGAGCTGGTCGATCTGCAACTGGCCGAGGATGCGACCGTGGCAGCGGCGGTTGCCGCCGCCCGCGAGCCGATCACCACCGTGGTGGAGATCATCGAGACCGCGTTCCGCAGCGGCGGTCGCCTCTTCTATGTCGGTGCTGGCACGTCGGGGCGTCTCGGGGTGCTGGACGCCTCCGAGTGTCCACCGACATTCGGCACCGATCCGGAGATGGTCCAGGGGATCATCGCGGGTGGCGACACCGCACTCCGCAACGCGGTCGAGGGCGCCGAGGACGATCCATCGGCCGGAGCCGCGGCGGTGGCCGCCAGGCAGGTTGACGAGCGCGACGTGGTGGTCGGAATCGCGGCCAGCGGCTCGACCCCGTTCGTGCGCGGTGCCCTCACCCACGCCCGCAGCGTCGGCGCCGCCACCGCGCTGCTGACCTGTGCCAGGCCGCCCGAAGACTCGGTGCGTGTTGCCGATGTGGTGATTCACGTTCCGGTCGGCCCGGAGATCGTCACCGGCAGCACCCGGATGAAGGCCGGCACCGCGACCAAGATGGTGCTCAACATCCTGACCACCGCAGCTATGGTGCGGATCGGCAAGACATACGGCAACCTGATGGTCGACTTGAAGGCGCGCAACGCCAAGCTGCACGATCGCGGTGAGCGAATCGTGATGGAGGTGCTGGGCGTCGATCGCGCGACTGCGCGCTCGGGGATCGATGCGGCTGGCGGCAGCATCCGCACCGCGATCGCGATGCTGCATCTGGACATCGACCGCGACACCGCGGAAGCGGAGCTGGCAGCGGCGGACGGTAGACTCCGCAGCCTGATCGGCCCGCCGCCGGGAGTGTCGCCCGAATGACCGAGCCGGCGATGTACGCGGTAGGCCTGATGTCGGGAACTTCGCTCGACGGAATGGATGCCGCCCTGGTGCGGATCGACGGCCCCAGCAAGGTGCAGCTCATCGGCTTTTCCCATCGGCCATACGCCCCGGCTGAGCGCAGCTGGATCGAGTCGGTGCTGGCAGGCGGGCCGATCGCCGACGCAGCGCGGCTCCACGCGAGCATCGCCGAGTGGGCCGCCGAGGCCACCGAGGCCGTGTTGCGCCAGACGCGCCAGCGCGCCGACTCGCTCTCGTTCATCGCATTCCCGGGCCAGACGATCTGGCACGAGCCGCCGCTGGTCACCTGGCAGTTGGGGGCACCCGCGATTCTGGCCGAGCGCTTCGGCGTGCGGGTGGTGCACGACTTCCGGTCACGGGACGTGGCAGCAGGTGGTCAGGGCGCACCACTGGTCCCGCTGGTCGATGCGCTGTGCTTTGGCGCTGCCGATGCGCCGCGCGTCCTGCTCAACATCGGCGGAATGGCAAACGCCACCTGGGTGAGGCGGAACGGCGAACTTGAGGGCGTGGTTGCGGGTGACAGCGGTCCGGGGATGGCGATCATCGACGGCGTCGCACGGCTGGTGAATCCGGATCTGCCGTACGACGCGGGCGGTGCACTGGCACGCGCCGGCAAGGTCGACGACGCGGTGCTCGACGAGCTGCTTGCCGATCCGTGGTTTGCGGCGATGCCACCAAGGAGCACCGGCAGGGAGAAATTCGGTGCCGACTACGCGATGCGTTTGCACCGACGGGTACCCGGGGCCGATGGCGTCAGAACCGCACTGGCGCTCACGGTGGAGACCATCGCCGACTTCTGCCTGCGGATGTTGCCCGCCGCTGCCGAAGTGGTGGTGGCCGGCGGTGGCTGTCATCATCCGGTGCTGATGCAGGAACTGTCGTCCCGGCTGGCGCGTCACGAGGTGGCGCTGAGTCGCTTCGACGAACTCTACTTCGCCGGTGATGCCAAGGAGGCGGTTGCGTTCGCGATGCTGGGCTGGCTCGCGGTACACGGCCAGCCGGGCAACCTGCCGACAGTCACCGGTGCCCGAGGGGCCCGGATAATGGGGAGTATCGCGCCGGCCTGAACGACCCGGTCAGCGGTTCAGGAAGATCGCGACTGCAATCACCAGCAGCACCACCGCCAACAGCACCAGCGCCACCCCGGTGGGCGAGCCGCGCCGCTCCGCTTCGACAATTTCGGTTGGCGGGGTGGCCGCCGGGAAGGCCGCGGTCGGTTGCAGTGCCGGCCGATCATCGGCCTGCGGATACTCGTGATATCCCGGTTGCTCCGCAACGCTGGTCGCAAGGCCGTCACCGTCGAAGCGCACCGCTATCAACGTGATGTTGTCCGGTCCACCGTGGTCATTGGCCATCGCGACCAGTCGCTCGGCGATCTTGCGGACATCGGCCTCGCCGTTGATTGCGGCGGCGAGCTCCTCGCGACGCACCACGCTCGACAGGCCATCGGAACAGAGCAGCAGCAGGTCGCCCTGCTGCAGCACCTGCCAGCTCAGGTCGACCTTGACCTTAGGATCGGGGCCCAGGGCCTGCAGGATGATGTTGCGGCGCTCACTGGCCTCGGCCTCCTCCTCGGTCAGCTCGCCCACTTCCACCAGGCGCTGGGTGAGCGACTGGTCGCGGGTGAGCTGACGGACCTCGCCGTCGCGAACCAGGTAGCCGCGCGAGTCGCCGATCTGGGCCAGGAAGAGCCGGTCGCCCAGGACCGCAGCCACCGTTGCGGTGGTGCCCATTCCACGGACGTCGGGATGGCTGCTGGCGTAGCCGTGGAGGACGTCGTTGGCTGCCTCGACGGCGAGCCGCAGGTTGGTGGCAAATGCCGCCTCGGTGGCTATCGGCATCGCCTCCCAGCCCCGCAGCACCTCACGGTGGATCGCCACCGCTGCCATTTCGCTGGCCAACTCGCCCGCAGCCGCACCGCCCATCCCGTCGGCGACCACGAACAGGATTCCCCGGCTGCCGATTTCCTGGACCAGACAGCGGGACTCCCTTACCGGCTCCTGACCGTCGAGGTCGGCAACCAGAAAGGTGTCCTCGTTGTGATCGCGGGTCCGTCCGCGGTCGGTGATACCGAATATGGTTGCACGAATTGGCGGCACGTCCCAAAGGTAGGAGCGCCCGGCGTGAGTGTCCACAACTCGGGTCTCATTCGTCCAGTCAACAGAGTCCACTCCTACCGATAGATTCCCTGCCTATGCGCCCATCCGCATTCCTGCTCGCGCTCCTGCCCGCGCTCGTCGGCGGGGCACCGATCGGGCTGTCCGCTCAGTCCGCCGCCCAACGGGCCGAACTGGTCAGGTTCCGGGATTCGCTGGCTGCCAGCACGGATCTGGACGGCCTGCGGGCCCTGGAGACCACCCTGATCGGCGAGGCCCGGGTCGACCGAGCCAACGCGATGCTCCACCTGCGACTCGGGTTCCTGGCGCTCCGCCTCGGTGAACTCAACACCGGTGACGCAGCCAGCAGGCACTTCGACGACGCCGGCAGCGAGTTCGAGTGGGCCACCCAGGAGCAGCCCAACTGGCCGTGGGGGTGGTACGGACTGGGTCTGGCCGAACTGGCGCTCGGCGACTCCGACACACCCATAGTGAGCGGATTCCAGCTTATGCTCGGCCGCGACGCCCTGACCCGGTCGGCCAACGCATTTGCCCGGTCGGCTGAGGTGGACCCCGGCTTCGTGGCCGGGCTGGTGGAATTGAGCAACACCGCGCTGCGGCAGCGTGCCAATGCCAGGATGGATGTAGCTTTGGCCGCCCTGAGGCGCGCATCGCGCACGCCATCGGCGATGGCACCGGAGGTGTTGCTGGCGCGTGGCCGGATCGAGCGCGCGGTGGGTTCGCTCGATTCGTCCAGTGCCGCGCTCAAGCGATTGCTGCAACGCGACAGCACCAACACTGTCGCCAGCTACGAGATGGCACGAACCCGGTTCCAGGCAGGCGATGTTGCCGCGATGGGGCAGTGGCTGAACGCGCTCTCTGCCGGTGACAGCGCGACGCTCACGCTCTATCGCGACGACCTGGTGATGGTACTGCCCGACTCGCTGTTGCAGCAATTTGATGCCGGCAACGCTGCCGCTCGGGTGGAACTGCTGCGGCAGTTCTGGCAATCGCGTGACGACGACGACCTGCGCGAACGTGGTTCGCGGCTTGCCGAGCATTATCGGCGTCTTGATCACGTCAGGCGGCATTACCGCCTGGTGAGCGAGCGACGCCGGATCGGCATCCAGGAACGATACCACTCGGGGCAGTCGGAATACGATGATCGCGGCGTGATCTACCTGCGCCACGGCGAGCCGGACGAGCGGGTGCGCTACGCGGCGCCCGGCATCGAGCCCAACGAATCCTGGCTGTACCATCGCGACACCGGCGACCTGATCTTCCATTTCGTGGCGCGCGATGACGTGCAGGATTTCCGGCTGGTGGAGAGCCTGTTCGACGTGCTCGACTACTGGTCGGCCGTGTCACTTAACGATGGCGATCACTTCTCGTCGCAACACGCCCAGGGGTTGCTGCTCTCGCGCGCCTCGTTTCACCCGATCTACTCACGCCTGATGGGAGTCGGCCGAGGAGGCGCTCCCGGGTTGCTCACCGAAGAGCGCAGTATGGGCAGGTCGTCAATCGCGATCGGGACGACCACTGACAGTTGGCCGCTCGATCCCGGCGAGTCGATCGACGCCAGTTGGCGGGTGATAGCGGCAGGTGCGGACAGTTCCGGGCCACGGTTGCAGGTGGTGTTCGCACTGCCCAGGTCGGCGTTGGTGGCTCGACCCGATGAAGGCGGGGCCGGATTCCCGGTCCGGGTGCGCGGATCGGTGATCGATCTGGAGGGTCGCACCATAGCACGCTTCGACACCACCCGGACCCTCGACGCGTCGGCTGGACAGCAACCGGGTGACCCGCTGATGGGCAGACTTCCGGTGTCGGTGGAGGCGGGTAGATTCACGGTTCGACTGGCGTTCAGCACCGAGGTTGGCGGGATGGTCACCACCCGCGACACGGTGCAGGTTGCATCGTTGCAGCCGCCCGGGCCGGGATTGAGCGACATCGTGCTGGGTACCCGGTCGGAGGCACTGCCCTGGCAGGTCACGCCGTCCGACACGGCCTGGCTCGATCCGGAGGTCGAGTTCCGGCGTGACGAGCCATTGCAGCTCTACTTCGAAGTGACCGGAATGGCTCCGGGGGAGTCCTGGGAGGAGAGCCTGGAGGTGCACCGCACCAGTGGCGGCTCGATTTTCCGGCGAATTTTCGGTGGTGGCAAGGTGGCGCTCCGGATCGAGTCGGAGCATCAGCATCCCGGCGGCATCGGCCGGATTCACAGGCAGCTCGATCTGAGCCGACTCTCGCCCGGGGAATACCGCTTCGTCGTGATCGTCCGTGACGACGCAGGGCGTGAGTCTACCCGCGGCCTCCCAATCCGGGTGGTGGAATGAATCGAACTGCAACCCTGTCATTTGCGACCTCGCTGCTTGCGCTGCCACTGGCTGCGCAGGGACCGGCCGAGCGCTCGGAACTGATTCGCTGGCGTGCCGAACTGGCAAACATCAGCGTCGACTCCTTGCGTGCCCTGGAATCAGAGGTCAAGCGGGTTGCCGATTCACAACGCCAGGATCCGCTGGCGGAAATGCGACTGGGGTTGCTGTGGCAGAAACTGGCGGAGGCGGAACGCGGTGACCGCCGCCTGACGCAGGCCAGCCGCGCATTCGCCGGGGTGAGCGAGGACTATCCCGACTGGTCGATGGCGTGGACCGCCCTCGCCGAGGTCGAGCTCGCGAATGCACTGGGGCCCGGGTCGGCGAGCTTCGGCTTGCGCAAGACGCTGGGACTCGATCCCGAGAAGGGGATCATCCGCGACTTCGTACGCGGTATCGGTGCCGACGGCAACGATCTTGACGGGGTCCACCGGCTCACGAGTCGAGGCATCGAGGGGCGCAACGAACTCGAGCGCAACATCACCATCCGGGTCCTGCGGGAAGTGCCCCGGCGAGAGTTGTTGCGGGACGCCGAGCTGGTGGTGATGGCCGCCCGGGCCGAGGCACTGTTCGGCGACAAGGACACCGCCGCCGCAATCATCGAGGACGCCGCCCGACTGCATCCGCGCGATCCGCTGGTGCTGCGCACCCAGGCGAGGTTGCGTTTCCTGGTCGGCCGCAGCGACGGACCGGGTCCGTGGTATCTCGGGCTGTCGCTGGCCGATGGTGAGGCGCTGGATCGCTACCTGCGCGACCTGCAACTGGTGGTGCCGGATTCGGTGCTCGAAAAGGTCCGCAACGGGCCGCCAGGGGAGCGCGGCGAGGTGATGCGGCAGTTCTGGGCCAGCCAGGATCCCGATGGGCTGCCTTCACAGGACGACCGGCTCGCCGAGCACTATCGACGCGTCGATTTTTCCCGGCATCATTACATCCGCACCACCGTGCAGGACTCGATTCCGCGCTACGATCCCGACACGATGCTGGTCAGCAGCTTCGATGGTCGTGGCGAGATATTGCTGCGACACGGCCGGCCCGACGTGCGCACCTCGATCGGTGATCACGGCGGTCCCGATGTCGAAGTGACCCTGCGGATCATCGGGATGCCTCCCAACGAATCGTGGGTGTACCGCGATCGTCTGGGCAACGAACGCTTCTACCACTTTGTCCGACGTGGCAAGAGCCGCGACTTCGAGGCGGTGGAGAGCGTGCTGGACATTCTCGCGGAGTCAGAGCAGTTCAAGCGGTTCCGTCCCGGCCAGGCCGCCACGGCGCCCGGCGACACCACCCGTCGCGCCGTGCTGATTCACGGCGGTGAACTGGTGTCGCTGGTCGCACAGGAACTGCTTGCGTCCCGGCAGGAGATGAGCCCGTTGTACGAGCAGATGATCAACGCCGGGTTCGCCGCTGCCGATTCGATGCAGCAGGTGGAGCGTGAGGTTGGTCGCGCGGCGCTGGCGATCCCGTACAGCTACGAACTGGGTTTCGAGCTGGATCTCGACGCGGCCATCGACATTCTCGCCGTCGGTTCCGATGCGGCGGGTCCGATCCTGCAGGTGGCTTTCGCCGTCAGCGCCGCGGACCTGACTCCCCGCACGATGCCGCGTGGCGTGGTGTACCCGATCCGGATGCGGGCCGCGGTGCGCGACAGCGACGGCAAGGTGGTCACCACGATCGACACCGTGCGGGCCTTCCTGCACCCGCAGCGACTGAGGCCATCGCAGCACCTGGTGGGTCAGTTGCCGATCCGGCTCGACCCGGGCGAGTACCAGGTGCGGGTTTCGCTGGAGGCGGGCAGGCGTGGCACCCTCTCCGCACCGGTGCGGGTGCGGCTGCCGGGCAGGGGAGGCGGACTCACCCTGTCCGATGTGTCGATCGGTGTGCGCAGCGTGCCGATCCTCTGGCGCTCGCCCAGCGCCGACACGGCGTGGGCCAATCCGTTCGGTCGCTTCACCAACGACGACGAGTTGCAGCTCTACTTCGAGGTCGGTGGTCTGGAGGCCGGCACCGAGTATCGCACCGACATCGCGATCGACCGCGGCGCGCTGGCCGGCACCTGCCAGGTTCGGGGCGAGGCGCTGACCCTCTCGTTCCGGGGTGAGCATCCCGGCGGCGTCGCACGGGAACAACGCGCACTGGCGCTCAACCGATTGCAGCCGGGCAGCTACGTGATGGCGGTGACCGTGTCCACGGCCGATGGCCAGCGCGCGGTGCGCTGTCGGCCGTTCACGGTGGCAGAGGAATGATGCGCTTGCGCGCGTCACCGCACTGGCTGCTTGGCCTGGTGATCGCCGCGGTGCCGCTGTCGGGTCAGGACGTGGCCGACCGCGCCAGACTCGATCATCTCCGCGATTCGATAGCGGTCGTGAGCGACACCGCTGCCCTGCTGCAACTCGAGCAGCGGTGGATCGACTCGGCACGTGTCGAGCGCCACAACCCGATGCATCACCTGCGGTTGGGGCTGATCGCGCTCAGACTAGCCGAACTGCGGCCCGGGGTGGCACACCTGGACCACGCGATCGGCGAGTTCGAATGGGCGGCGGAACTGCAGCCCGACTGGCCCTGGCCGTGGTACGGCATCGGCTTGGCAGAATCCCGGGGACGCGACCGCGCTGCGGGCTTTGCCGGCGGCTTGTGGACGATGATCGGCCAGGACCGTGACCGACTGTCTGGACTGGCGTTTGCCAGGGCGGTCACCGCGGACCCGACCTTCGTGCGCGGGCTGCTGGAGTTCGCGCGAGTGGCACTCGATCAGCGAATCGATGCACCGATCCAGCCGGCACTGGAGGCGCTGCGTGCCGCCACTGCGACTCCGGTCGGTTGGCACGACGAACTCCTGCTGGCACGCGGCAGACTGGAGCGTCGCGCCGGGTTTCCCGATTCGGCAGTGCAGAGCTTCCAGCGTGCCGCCCTGCTGGCGTTGCAGCCGGCAATGGCGCAACTGGAGTTGGCAAGGACGATTCCGCTGCAGGACGCGAACACCCCCGAGGCCGCGGCAGGTCTCCGCGAGGCCACGATGCGTTCCTACCTGATCGCGGTGTCGACCGGCACACCGGACGTGATCGCAAGAGTGCGCCGGGACCTCGAGCCGATCACCACGCTCGGCGAATTGCGAAACTTCGACGAGCTGGATGGGGACGAGCGGATCGCCTGGCTCACCACGTTCTGGAGCACCCGCGACGCGATTGACCTGCGCGAGGCGGGCAGCCGACTGGCCGAACACTACCGTCGTTGGGACGTTGCCACCCGAGAATTTCGACTGCCACCGTTCCGTCGCCGCTACCGCTTCGGCGTGGAACTGTTCCGGAGCGGCGAGATCGAACTGGATGACCGCGGCGTCGTCTATCTGCGCCAGGGCGAACCCACGTTGCGGGTGGTGTGGCCCAGGGCGCGCGGGCAGGGAAGGATCGATCCGTTGCGCCGCAATTACGGCAACGAGTCCTGGCGGTATGATCGTCCCGAAGGTCCGCTCACGCTGCACTTCGTGGCCCG
Organism: uncultured bacterium; assembly: GCA_965651205.1. Classification (GTDB taxonomy): domain Bacteria; phylum Gemmatimonadota; class Gemmatimonadetes; order Gemmatimonadales; family GWC2-71-9; genus Palsa-1233. The sequence goes on along the minus strand of CBFGRM010000011.1, from coordinate 17,955 downwards.
CGAGGACCCGAACGATCATCGCCTGGTCGACTCGCCACTCGAGCTGGACGTGGCCCTCGACCAACTGGAGCGACAGGCGCACGAGTTCCCGGGACTCGCCCGGATCATTCGCGCCGGCACCCACACGGCCGACTGGGTGGGTGAGGAGGTTCGCCGCGACGTGCGGGCGTCGATGGCACTCGCCACCCGGACCGACTCGTGGCAGCGTCAGTACAGCGATATCCTGTCGGGGCGCGCGCAGTGGCTGGCAGTCGGCGTGCGTGATGGCCAGCCGCTGGTGCACATCGTCTACGCGCTCGACGCAGAGTCGGTGCGTCAGGCTCGACTGACCGACGCCACCACGGTGCCGGTGCGGGTGCGTGCATCGTTCTTCGATCGCGACGGGCACCCGGTGGCTCAGTTGGATACTGTCCACGCGATGCCGGTGCCCGCGGTCGGCACCAACCTGGTCGCAGCGCGGGCCGAGGTTCCGGTTCCGCCCGGCAACGTGCTGGTCAAGCTCGGCGTTGAACTGGATGCCGAACACGGGATGCTCTATCCGGTCGACTCGCTGGTGGTTCCTCGCCCCGACGCGGTGACGCCCGAACTCTCGGCGCTGCTGGTGGGCACTGCCGGACGATCGCTGCCGTGGCTCGCCACCCCGGCCGACACCGCCTGGCTCGACGCCAGCGGGGTATACGCACCGGCCGACACGCTCAGCGTGTACGCCGAGGCGTACGGGCTGAGCCCGGGCGCGGAGGCGACTATGCGGCTGGCGATCACCCGGCAGCGCAGCGGCCTGAGCCGGTTGCTGGGGGCCGAAGCCAAGGAGATCGAGATCGCCGAGCGGTTCACCGTGGCGCAGCCGATGACAACGATCCGGCGGGATCTGGCCCTGGGCGGGCTGGAACCCGGCAGGTATGCGATTCGGCTCACGCTGGAGTCGAGCGGTCGCACCTTGGTGCGGCACCGCGGGTTGCTGGTGCGCTGAACAAGCGATCGCAGCCGGGTCTCTTGTGGAAAACTACCCGATGTGATAGATTTGTGATGTGGAAACTGTTTCGCCGTATGCCTGCTGGTCATCCTCGCGATTGCACCGCCCCATCACAATCCCTACTTTGACTGTCCGCGGCTCGCAGGTCGCGGGCTCCGGTCGGCCATCGCGGACAGGGCGGCACGGGGCGCTCGACTGAGGGCTGAAGCACCTGCTGGAAGGCCGGCAGAGCCGGAACCACCTCGACAAATATTTACCTCCTTTACCTCCACATCGCTGGTGAGGCCAATGGAACATTCTCCGTCTCGGGGGGCGGTCGATCTGTCACCCAATGCCATCACGGTCCTGGAAAAGCGCTACCTCCTCAAGGACGAGACGGGCAAGCCGGTCGAAAAGGCGGAGGACCTGTTCTGGCGGGTGGCTCGGACGATCGCCGAGCCTGACGCTCGGTACGGTGCTTCGCAGGGAGCGGTCGACGCTCTCGCCGAGGCGTTCTATGGCGTGATGGCGAGGCGGTTGTTTATGCCCAACTCGCCGACGCTGATGAACGCCGGTCGTCCGTTGGGGCAGCTTTCCGCGTGTTTCGTGCTGCCGGTGGCCGACACCCTGTCCAACGGCCACGACGGCATTTACGACACCCTGCGCGCGATGGCGCTGGTGCACCAGTCGGGTGGTGGCACCGGCTTCTCCTTCTCGCGGTTGCGTCCCAAGAACGACATCGTCCGCAGCACGATGGGGGTGGCGTCGGGTCCGGTGTCGTTTATGTCGCTCTACGACTCGTCGACTGACGTGGTCAAGCAGGGCGGCACGCGCCGCGGCGCCAATATGGGCATCCTGCGTGTCGATCATCCCGACATCCTCGACTTCATTGCCTGCAAGGACGACATCACCAAGATCACCAACTTCAACATCTCGGTTGGGGTGACCGACGCGTTTATGGCGGCGCTGGAGCGGGGCGAGAAGTACACGCTGGTCGACCCGCGTTCGGGTGAGCCGGCGGGAATGCTCGACGCGCGCGACGTGTGGCAGCGGATCATCCACGGCGCCTGGAAGACCGGCGAGCCGGGTGTGTTCTTCATCGATCGCGCCAATCACTACAACCCGGTGCCGCACCTGGGCGGCTACGAGGCGACCAATCCTTGCGGCGAGCAGCCGCTCCTGCCCTATGACGTCTGCAACCTGGGCTCGATCAATCTCGGAATGTTCCTCACCGAGCAGAACGAGATTGACTGGGATCACCTGCGTCAGGTGGTGCACCTCACCACGCACTTCCTCGAGAACGTGATCGACGCCAACGCGTATCCGCTGCCCGAGATCACCGATCTCGCCAACCGGATCCGTCGCATCGGTCTCGGCGTGATGGGGCTGGCCGACCTGTTCGTGCGCCTCGGCATTCCCTACGACTCGACCGAGGCGGTTGAGCTGGGTCGCAAGTTGCAGGAGTTCGTCGACGACGAGGCCAAGAACGAATCCGAGCGGCTGGCCAGCATCCGCGGCGTGTTCCCCGAGTGGGAGCGCAGCATCTGGGGTCCCGATGCGACCTGCGCGCGCGACGCCGACGGCAACCGGATCCGGCCGATGCGCAAGCTGCGCAACTGCAACGTGACCACCGTTGCACCCACCGGCACGATCTCGATCATCGCAGCGTGTTCGAGCGGAATCGAGCCGCTGTTCGCGGTGGCGTTCATGCGCAACCAGGCCGGCGTGTTGATGCCTGATGTCAACGAGGATTTCGTCCGCATCGCTCGCCAGGAGGGCTGGTATTCCGACGAGTTGATGCGACGCATCGCGGAGACCGGTTCGATCGCCCACGACGAAGTGCCGGTCAAGTGGCAGCGGGTGTTCGTGACCGCCAACCAGATCGCACCCGAATGGCACATCCGGATGCAGGCGGCGTTCCAGGAACACAACGACTCGGCGATCAGCAAGACCTGCAACTTCGCCAACGACGCCACCGAGGAGTATGTCGACCAGATCTACCGGATGGCCTACGAGCTCGGCTGCAAGGGTGTCACGGTGTACCGCGACGGGTCGCGCGACTTCCAGGTCCTGTCCACCGGCACCACCGCCAAGAAAGTCGCCGAGGAGGCCACTCGCAGCGGCAAGTCCACCGCGCGTGCCGATCTGGTAGTGGCCGAGAGCCCGGCCGAGGACGTGCGCCAGGCCTCCGCCGACCAGGCCAGCGAACTCGCCGAAGCCCGCGCCGAGATCGCCCGGTTGCAGAAGCAGGTGCACGAGCTGGAGAGCGAAAACCTCAACCGCCGCCAGAAGCGGTCGCGCCCGGAGCTGCTCAAGGGCAGCGTCCGCCGCCTGCAGACTCCGCTCGGCGACCTCTACGTGACCATCACCGAGGACGACAAGGGTCAGCCGTTTGAGATCTTTATGTCACTCGGCAAGGCCGGCGGCGCGCTGATGGCCGATGTCGAGGCGATCGGTCGACTGATCTCGCTGGCGCTGCGCTCGGGCATTCCTGCCAAGGCGATCTATCGCCAGCTCCGCGGCATCTCGTCCGACCGTGCCATCGGTTTCGGTACCAACAAGGTGCTGTCGGTGCCGGACGCAGTGGGCATCGCGCTCGAGAAGTATATGGTCGAGAAGCAGGGCGTTCAGGTGGACCTGCTCACCACCGCGGAAACCGCGATTCCCACTCCGCTGGTCAAGGTGGTTCGCGAGGACCAGCAGATGATGATGGACGGGATGCAGGAGACGTTGGCCGGTGCGTGTCCCGACTGCGGCTCGCAGCTGGAGTTTGCCGAGGGATGCATGAAGTGTCACGTCTGCGGCTTCAGCGAGTGCGGCTGAGAAGCGGCCGACTCACCCTCGCACTGATCGCAACAATGGTCACGCCGCGGTTCGCCGCGGCGCAGGCCGTTGTGGACCTGCCTGCCTTTCTCTCCGGTTGCTGGGAGCTGCAGCGCGGCAACCGCGTCACTCACGAACAATGGATGTCACCACTCGGCGGAATGATGCTCGGCGGCAGTCGCACCGTGGTGAGCGATACCGCGCGCGAGTGGGAGGCACTCAGCATCAGCGTGCGGGATGGACGCCTGCTGTACGCGGCGCAACCCGGTGGCAGGCCCCCGACGCTCTTCGAGGCGACATCGATGAGCGACACGTCAGTGCATTTCTCCAATCCCCAACACGACTTTCCGCAGCGCATCAGCTATGTGCGGCGCGGCACCGATTCGCTGATTGCGCGGATCGAGGGCGGCGAGGGCGAACAGTCGCGCGGGATCGACTTCCCGATGCGGCGCATCGCCTGCGGCGGCTGATCATCCACGACACCCTCACCCTGCGATACGGCGGTCCATCTCGATGCCCACTACCCGAGCAGTACTCGTCGCCGCCTGCCTCGCCGCCTGCGCTCCTGGCACCGACGCGCCCGCGAATTCGGCTCCGCAGGTGATACGGGTCATTACGACCGACTACGCCTTTGAAGCGCCCGATACCGTCGCGGCCGGCCTGGTGACCTGGCAACTGGAGAACAACGGGGAAGAGGGCCATCACCTGATCGTCTACCGCATCGACGGCGGACAGACCGTGGACGATGCATTGGCCCAGGTGGCGATTGACCAGGCGTGGCCTCATTGGCTGGTCTCGATGGGTGGGCCCGAAGGCACCGAGGATCCCGATCTGGGTGGCAGCTTCACGATGCGGCTGGAGCCGGGACAGTACCTGCTGGTCTGCGCCATTGGTCATCCCGAAGGCAACACCCACGCCGCCCACGGAATGGTGCATCCATTTGTCGTGACCGGCCAGCCGGGCGACTCAGCCGATCCTGTTGCCACCGACACCATCCGGATGATCGACTTCGCATTCGCGATCCCGGACACGATCTCCGCGGGGGATGTCCGCTTTCTGGTGTTGAACGAGGGCCTGCAGAAGCACCATATGGTGATGGAACAAGTGCCTGACACGGCCGGGATGGCGCAGGTGTTGGCGGACCTGGCGAGCGAGGAGATCCCACCGGGGTATCGCTCGGTCGGCGGATTCACGTCGATGTCGCCCGGGGGCCGGGGCTGGTATGAGGTAAACCTGGTGCCAGGTCGCTATCTCATCGGATGCCTGATCGCCGACCCGGCTACCGGCCGTCCGCACCACGAACTCGGAATGGTGCGACTCATCGAGGTCGTGTCGCGCACAAGGTAGCTCTTCCGCAGGTTGTGTCGACGCGGTGTTCGCTGGCCCTCGCAACCCACCACTATCTTGCCACCCGTGACCGACGCCTCCCCTGAAGAGCCACCTCCTCCTGTCCCCGTCGCGGCCGCTGCAGCAGCGCCGGGGACGGCTCCGGCGCGCAAGGAATACGATCGCTCGATTGTCGAGGGCCCGCTCAAGTCGGCGATCTGGAAGCTGGCCTGGCCCACGGTCATCACCAACGCATTCGGTGGTATCCAGGGACTGATCGACCACATAATGGTCGGTCACTATGTCGGCTATTCGGCGAACGCCGCGATCGGCGTTGCCAACCAGCTCATCATCGTGGTGATCGCGTTCATAATGTCGGTGTTCACCGGGATGAGCGTACTGGTGTCGCGTTTCGTCGGTGCCAACGATCCAGCCAAGGCCGATCGCGCGGTGTACAACGCCTTCCTCACCGCGCTCGGGATGTCGATCGGCATTATGGCTCCGCTGGGATACTTCCTCGCGCCGGCGATGCTGGAGTTCGTCAATGCGGCACCCGAGGTGCGGGTGCACGCGCTGCCGTACCTTCGGATCTCGTTCGTGTTCTCGTCCGGTATGTTGCTGTTCTACCTGCTGGGCGGGGCACTGCGCTCAGCCGGCGACGCGCGCACACCAATGGTGCTCGGGCTTGTCGTCACCGCTCTCAACGTGGTCCTCAACATCCTGCTGATTTCAGGCGCCGGTCCGCTCCCGGCGCTGGGCACCACAGGTGCTGCAATCGGCACAGTCACGGCGTCGATGCTGATCGGCTGCTACGGAGTATGGAAGCTCTGGCGCGGCACCTGGGTGGTGAGCTTCCCTCGAGGACAGGGCTGGGCACCGGACTGGGGACTCATCCGGACCCTGTTCAGATTCGGGCTGCCGGCCGGCTTCCAGGGAATCGCGATGAATGTCGGCGGCGTGCTGATGCTGGCCTTCATCGGATCCCTGGCCCAGAGCGCCGCGGCGCAGGCCGCGTATGCGGTGAGCTACACCCAGCTCTTCTCGTTCATCACCTGGACCGCTGTCGGCCTGATGGGTGCCGCCGCGGTGGTGGCCGGGCAGAATCTCGGCGCGGGCAGACCCGACCGCACTCACGATGGCGTCCGGGAAGCGGCACGCCTGGCCGGCACCGGCGCGGCGGCGATCGGTCTGGCGTTCCTGCTGCTGCCCCGACAACTGCTGGCAGTGTTCGGTATGGACGATCCGGTTGCAGTCGAACTTGGCGTGCAACTGCTGCGGATCCTGTCGCTGTCCGGCGTGCTCATCGCCGTGGCGCTGGCCTACACCGGCGGCCTGCAGGGCACCGGCGACACGCGCAGCCCACTCTACATCTCGCTGGTCTCGCAGGTGGTGATCCCGCTCGGACTCTGCCTCGCAATCCAGCAGCTCGGCACCCTGAGGCCGATCCACATCTGGCTCGCGATCCTGATCGGGCACTTCTCGCGTGCAACGCTTTCGATGTGGCGATTCAACCAGGGCGAGTGGCGCACGATCCGGGTGGAGTGAGAAAGCGAGAAAGCGAGAAAGCGAGAAGGCGAAAAAGCGAAAAAGCGAGAAAGCGAAAAAGCGAGAAAGGACTGCGGCGGCGATGCCGCCTGCGCTCGGGATGACCTTTCGCCTTCTCGCCTTCTAGCCTTCTCGCTTCCTCGCCTTCTCGCCTTCTCGCCTTCTCGCCTTCTCGCTTTCTCGCTTTCTCGCTTTCAACCTTTCGGCGGCCGCGCCGGCCGCATCTCGATCCTGCTCACGTGCGCCTCCTTGGGGAACGCCAGCAACTGCGTGACCGCGAGGGCGCAGTCGGACGGCTCGAGTTTCCAGCCGCGTTCCGGATTGGCGGTGCCCCTGAATTCGGTGTTCACCGAGCCCGGCATCACGATCGACACCCGGATGCCTTCGTGACGCAGGTCGAGCATCATCGCCTCGGTCATCCCCACCAGGCCGAACTTGCTGGCGTTGTAGCCGGTGCCGCCGGCGAAGGCGTTGCGGCCCGCCAGCGAACCGATGTTGATCACCCAGGCATCGGGCGAGCGCCGCAGGTGCGGCAGCGCCGCACGAGTGCACATCCACACGCCGCCCAGGTTGACGTCGATCTGCCGGCGCCAATCCTCCCAGCTCAGTTCTGCAATCGATCCGAACACTCCCAGTCCCGCGTTGTTGATGACAATGTCGACGCCGCCGAACGTGGCAGCAGATTCTGCCACCAGTCGCTCGCACGACAGCGGATCGGACACGTCTGCGGCCACTCCGATCACTCGCCCTGGCGCTTCGGCCGCCAGTCGTTCGGCGACCGCAACGGTCGACCGGGCATCCCGACCATTGATGACTACCCTGGCACCGGCCGAAAGCAGTGCCCGGGCGATGGCCAGGCCAATGCCGCGGGTGCTGCCGGTGACCAGCGCCACCCGGGATTCGAGATCTGTCACTCCGGGCTCCTTGAGGAAGAACTGTGAAAAAATGGGGTCGGTGTGTTGCATCCTGAAACCAAGCCGTCCCCAGTCTCGTCGGTAACTGTATCACCATCGGACGGGGTCAGTCTATGAACTGGCAGGCGATCGCAGCGGAAGTGTCGCCACGGCTGGAGGCCGGACGTGCCTGGCTGGCGTCGCGCGTGGGCGTCCGCAGGTCATTGGCGTGGACTGCGGTCGCCTTGGTGCTGTTCACCTTCACCGTGTCGGTGGAGGCGCTGATCAGGGCCCGCCTGGGCAGTCCGACCGACCGGGTGCCCACTGCGGTGTACACTCGCCCTGCCGGTTGGGATGGCCGGGGTGCCGCACCGGTGGCGATCGGGACGCTGGATGGTGGTCCTCGCGAGTGGCGAATTCCGGTGACATACGACCAGGTGCCGCCGCACCTGATCGACGCCGTGCTGGCAGTGGAAGACCAGCGCTTCTTCGACCACGAGGGTCTCGACCTCAAGCGGATCGGCGGGGCATTCCTGGCCAACCTGCGCGCCGGTGGCGTTACCCAGGGCGGCTCCACCATCACCCAGCAGCTTGCCAAGAACCTCTACCTGAGTGCGCGCCGCAATCCGCTCCGCAAGATCCGCGAAGCCGCGATCGCAACTGTTCTCGAACAGCGCTACGGCAAGGAGGAGATTCTCGAGGCGTACCTCAACGAGATCTATCTGGGACACGCGCGTGGCGCGGCGATTCACGGCGTGGGTGCCGCGTCGCGCTTCTACTTCGGCAAGGACGTGGAGGACATCGTGCTGTCGGAGGCGGCCACGCTGGCGGCAATGATCCGCGCACCGAATCGCCTGGCACCGCATCGTCACGCCGAAGCGTTGCGTGAGCGCCGCAACCTGGTGCTCGACCTGATGGTGGAGCAGGGACGGGTGCCGGCGCGCTCGCGTGACCAGTCCAGCCGGGTCAAGGTGCCCACAAGGGTGCATCCGCAACAGGACATCGACGCACGCTGGTTTGTCGACTTCGTACGCGAGAGCGCGCCGAGGAACTTGCCGGAGCGTGGTGCCGCGGTGTACACCACCCTGGATGCCAGTTTGCAGCGTGCGGCGGAGCGGGCCATCAGTCGGATCGACGGCAAGGCCCAGGCGGCACTGGTTGCGATCGATCCGCGCACCGGCGACGTGCTGGCGATGGTGGGCGGTCGGGACTACGGCAGCTCGCAGTTCAATCGTGCCACCGATGCGCTGCGCCAACCCGGTTCCGCCTTCAAGCCCGTCGTCGCACTGGCCGCACTCGAGCGTACCGGTGATGGCGATCCGGCGTTCACGCTGGCGTCGGCGCTGGCCGATGTGCCGCTGGAGGTGGCGACTCCGCAGGGCATCTGGCAGCCAGCCAACTACGACGGCAGCTACCGCGGTGAGGTCACGCTGCGGCAGGCGCTGGAGCAGTCACTCAACATTCCATTTGCGCGACTCGGTGTGACGCTGGGTCCGGAACGGATTGTCGCCACCGCCGAACGGATGGGAATCACGTCCACGCTGAGGCCGGTGCCCTCGCTGGCGCTGGGCGCATCCGAAGTCAGCCTGTTGGAGCTCACTCGCGCCTACGGCGTGCTCGCCACCGGTGGTCAACTGGCAGCAACTCGTCGCCTGCTCGGCACTGCACCATTCGGTGGTGAGCTCGATGCGGTGACCCGGCCGTCGGTGTCGCGGGTTGCCGATCCTGCATCGACTTTCCTGGTCACCTCGGCGCTGCAGGGTGCGGTGTCGCGCGGCACCGGACGCGGACTCGGGCACTATGGTGTTGCTGGCAAGACCGGCACTTCCAACGACTGGCGAGACGCGTGGTTCATCGCGTACACACCGGAGCTGGTGGTCGGGGTCTGGATCGGTCACGACGACGGCACTTCGCTCCGGCAGTCGGGTGGCGCGCTGGCGGTGCCGGTGGTGGCGCGTTTCCTCGAAGCCGGACGGATTCCGGCGCCGCGCTTCGGGGTACCCGACGGGGTGGTGCAGGCGCACATCGGCGACGGCGACTGGTTCTCCCCCTGCGGCGCCGTGGAATACTTCCTGGAGGGCACCGAGCCGCCCACGCGAGGCTGCTGGGATCTCGACGATATCGACGACGCCGAATGGTGGGGCGAGGAGTTGTCGCGCCGGGCCGGTGACTGGTTGCGCGACCGGATCGAGGATATGGTTCGCGACATCCGGTAGCACCGGCAGGAAACCGGCGGGCGCTGGGCATCGTATGGTGCACCGACAGCTCGCTGGAACCATTTCCCATCGCGGAGACTTCGATGCGCCGAATTGCCCTGTTGATGCTCTCGACTGTTGCGTTGCCGCTTGCCGCGCAGGGCCACGCCAGCCACGCCGATCACGCTGCGCACTACGAAGTGCTGGCACCGATCAAGCAGTTGTTCGACGGAATGCGCGCTCACGACTCGACCCTGATTCGCGGGGCTTTCGCCGAGGGCGCCCAGATGATGACTCGCTCGCCGCAGCCGGGCGGTCAGCAGGCGGTGTCGTTCGAGTCGGTGGATGGCTTCGTGGCCGCCGCCAGCAGGCCCGGGGCGCCGTGGGATGAGCAGATCTTCGATCCGGTGGTCAGCATCGACGGCAATCTCGCGTCGGTCTGGGTGTTCTACACCTTCTCGCTGGGTGACAAGTTCAGCCACTGCGGTGTCGACGCCATTCACCTGGTCAAGGGGGACGCCGGCTGGAGGATTGCCTCGATCGCCGACACTCGCCGTCAGTCGGGGTGCGAGACGGAAGGGCGTCACCGGGTTCCGTGAAGCGACCGGGCCGGGGCGCTTCGCTTCTCCGCCCCGGCCGGTCGGCTTATCTTTCAGGACTTCGGATCCGCCAACCCTGCCCAGGATGATCAGATGACCGACAAGTCACTCACCCCGATCCAGCCCGCTCGCGCCGCCGAGGAGCTCCGCAAGCTCTCGGCTGCCCACAAGTCCGGCGAACTGGATGCCTCGGAGTACGAGCATCGCTTTGCGCGGACCATCCAGGAACTGCGCGACCGCCAGATTGCCGGTACCCGGGCCGAGATTATGGCCGCGCTGGAGCCACTCAGGCTGGATGGCTCGGTGACTCCCGCAGAGTGGGCCCGCTTCACCACCCAGCTCGGGTTGGTCTGAGAGGTTTCCCTTGGCAGTGATGTCCCGCCGCGCAACGCCGACCGTCCGGGTTGGCGGCGTGGCCATCGGCTCGTCGCATCCGGTGGTGGTTCAGTCGATGACCAACACCGACACGGCCGACGTGCCGGCGACCATCCATCAGGTGGCCCAGCTTGCGCGAGCCGGCAGCGAGCTGGTGCGGGTGACCGTCAACACGCCCGAGGCCGCCGCCGCAATTCCTGAAATCGTGGCCGGCCTGGCGCGGGTCGGCGTCGCGGTGCCGATCGTGGGCGACTTCCACTACAACGGTCACCTGCTGCTGACCCGCTTTCCCGAATGTGCCGCGGCGCTGGCCAAGTACCGCATCAATCCCGGCAATGTTGGCGGCAAGCGTCACGACGAGCACTTCAAGGCGATCGTCGACGTTGCCATCGCCAACAACAAGCCGGTGCGGATCGGGGTGAACTGGGGTTCGCTCGATCAGGCGCTGCTCACCGAGATGATGGATGCCAACGCGGCGGCAGGCTCGCCGCGCGATGCACGCGACGTGACGCTCGAGGCGATGGTGGAGTCGGCGCTTCGCTCCGCCCGGTTTGCCGAGTCGACGGGGCTGCCGCACGACCGGATCATCCTGTCGGCCAAGGTGTCGCTGGTGCAGGATCTGGTGGACGTCTACCAGCGACTGGCCGGACGCTCCGACTACCCGCTGCACGTGGGCCTCACCGAGGCCGGAATGGGGATGAAGGGGCAGGTGGCCAGCGCCCTCGGGCTCGGGCTGCTGCTGCAGCAGGGAATCGGCGACACGATCCGGGTTTCGCTCACGCCGCGGCCCGGTGGCGATCGTGCCGAGGAGGTGCGCACGGCGCAACAGGTGCTTCAGTCGCTCGGCATCCGCCACTTCGAGCCGCAGGTCACCTCGTGCCCGGGTTGTGGCCGGACCACCAGCACCTTCTTCCAGAAGATGGCCGAGGACATCCAGGCGCACCTGCGCGAACGGATGAGCACCTGGAGGGAGATTCATCCCGGTGTCGAGGAGTTGAGGGTTGCCGTGATGGGTTGCGTGGTCAACGGACCGGGCGAATCGCGTCACGCCGACCTCGGCATCTCGCTGCCGGGCACGTTCGAGGAACCGGTGGCGCCGGTGTATGTCGACGGTGAGCTGCGGGTGACACTGCGCGGCGAAGACATCGTGGCGGAGTTCCTCGCGATCCTCGACGACTACGTTGCCCGCCGCTATGGCCGACCCGTCGAGGCCGACGCGGTGACGACCTAGCGGCCGATGCCCGACGCGACGCTCGACGTCACGCTTCATCAGCAGCCGCTGCTGGCGCTCGGGCTGCTCTTCCTGGCCGGTGTGGCCACGTCGCTCACTCCCTGCATCTATCCGATGATCCCGATCACCGCATCGCTGCTTGGTGGCAGTGGCGCGGTGGGACGCTCCCGCCGACGCACCGCATTGCTCACCGCGTGCTACGTGATCGGACTGGCACTGGTGTATGCCAGTCTCGGCCTTCTCGCCGGGCTCACCGGCACGCTGTTCGGCACAGTGTCGTCCAATCGATGGGCGTATCTGCTCTTCGGCAACGTGTTGCTGCTGGCGGCGCTGGCGATGCTCGACGTGATTCCGCTCCGGGCGCCCCGGCGGCTGGTGCAGTGGGCCGGCGGGCTGGGCGGCGGATCGCCGGGCGCTGCGCTGCTGCTGGGTGCCACTTCCGGGCTGGTCGCCGCACCGTGCGGTGCACCGGCGTTCGCGGCGGTGCTCACCTGGGTGGCGGGAACCCGCAGCGCCGTGTGGGGCTTTGCATACCTGTTCGTCTTCTCGCTTGGAATGACTGCATTGCTGGTGGCAATCGGTCTCGCTTCGGGAACGCTTGCGGCGCTGCCGCGAGCCGGTGCCTGGATGAAATGGATCAAGGTCGTCGGCGGTGCAGTGATGTTGTTGATGGCGCAGTACTACTTCGTAAAGGCAGGGATGGTATGGTAGGCGAAGGCCGGAGAACGGAAATCGGAGCACGGCGTGTTCGGGGTGTGTTGCTGCTTGTAGCCCTGCTGGCCTGGGCGCCGCTGTCGGCGCAGGCCGGTGTCGGCACGCGTGCCGCCCCGATCACGGTGGCCGATCTCGATGGCAACGACGTCCGGCTCGATGCGCGTGCCGCGGGCAGGCCGCTGCTGATCGAGTTCTGGGCCACCTGGTGCGAGGTGTGTGACGCGCTGCTGCCGAAGATGCGGCAGGTTGCAGCTAGGTACGGCGACCGGGTCGACTTCGTCGGCGTCAATGTCACCGTCAACGAATCCCGCAACCGGGTGAAGCGCTGGGTCGATCGCGAGAAGCCGCCCTACCGGACCTTGTATGATGAATCCGGGTTGGCGGTGCGCACTTTCGGCGCGCCGGTGACATCATATGTGGTGCTGATCGATGCCGAAGGAATCATTCGCTATACCGGAGTTGGGGCGGACCAGGACCTCGCCGGTGCATTGGCAAAGGTGGTGACGCAGTGAACGCTCGTGTCGTGATGCTGATCGCAACGGTTGCATTCGCCCCGCCGGTGGCGGCCCAGAACGACTCCGATCCGGTAAGGGTCCGGCTCAGCGTGGCGGAGGACGTGCGCGTGGGTCGCCAGGCACCTCAGGTGCTGCTGCCCTACGCAACCAGCGAGGGGGCCGGCCCGGTTGATCAGCCGTTCGACCTGCGCAAGGAACTCGGCCACGTCGTGGTGCTCGCTTTCTACCCCGGCGATTTCACGCCTGGCTGTATGGCGGAGTGGCGGGCGCTGCGCGACCGGGCCGAAACGCTGTTCGGCCCCGGCGTGGTGTTGGCGGGCATATCGGCCGACTCGATCGAGAGTCACGTCCGCTTTGCCCGCGAGCTGCAACTGCCGGCCAGTTTCAAGTTGCTCGCCGACACCAATCTCGGCGTTGCGCGACGCTATGGACTGGCCAGCGGTGACGTCACCCGTCGTGCGGTGGTCGTGATCGGGCGGGACGGCATCGTCCGCCATTTCGATCCCGCATTCGCGGCGCTCGATCCCGCCAGTTACACTCACCTGGAGGCCGCGATCAACGCAGCCAGACAGGAGCAATAATGATGTTGGCAGCCCGGGTCAGGAGGTTGGCCCTGCTCGGCGGAGTCCTGATGCTGGCTTCTCCGCTCGCGGGCCAGGCCGATGCCCAGCTCTGGCGCTGGGTCGATGCGCAGGGTGGCTTCTGCATCTGGTACCTGGCCGATCCCGTCATCGCGGCGGAACTGGTGCCCGGTGAGATCCGGCTCCGTCCGGCCTCTGCCACGGCGTCGATCCCCGAGGTGTTGCTCCGCATCGTGCAGGACGAGCCGCGATTCGCCGAGTGGATACCGGGGGTGGTGTGCATTGGCCGCTATACCACCGTGGCCGCCGATGGGGTGCCGGTGGCAACGATGGAAAAGCAGCGGCCGCTGCTGCTCACGCTGAGCGGATTGGCGGCCGCCTCGGCGTATGGCCAGGACGCCGGTTGGCAGCTCACCACCATCGGGCTGGATGCGGACCGGCTGGAGGACCTCGCAGAGGAGGGGTGGATCGGCGGGGAGGAGGCCCGGATCCGCGACCGGACCGGGCTGGAAGGTGAGGACACCCAGTGGGAACTGACCCAGCCGGGGGTCAAGCTGATCTGGAGCGGGCACCCGACGGGCGGGCTCCGTGTCGGTTCGACACGATCGATGTCATTTGGATACGCCGGGGACCAGAATTCGATGTGGCTGGTCCAGTTCCGGATGGCTCCTACGGAGGAGCAACCCCAGGTCGGGGCGCTCCGGATCGAGGGAGACGGAGCCCTGGCCAGGGCACTCAAGTCCTCGCCAATGCGCACTGTTGGGCCGATTGCGCGTGGTGGCGAGGCCACGCTCGACTTCCGTCGGCTGGCGGTTACCACTCCATAGCGGGCAGTTGGCCAATTTGGGCACCGGTCTTGCCTTACCGGGGGTCGGCCTCGTGTGTCGATTGCCCGGGAGAAGGTGGGCAGCGGCAGGTCGAGTCCGCCGTGGGGAGGACCCAAGTCGGTGCAGGTCAAGCAGTTGACCGGAATCGACCCACCCCATAGCTTGCTGTGCTGGCCCCGGCTTCCGCCCGGTCGCGCTTGGCGTGACGGGGAGGGTGCGGGTGTCGGAACGACGCACTTTCGGGGAAATGCGTCGCACCTGGTATTCGCAGCCCCGGTTTCGCCCGTACGATCGATTGGCGGGCCCAAGCAGCACCGCAGGACGGCAGGACCTGTTCGGACCAGATGTTACTGGTTCACATCACCATCTTTGGGGGAGTGAATGATCAAGCTCTACCGTAATTTCCTGATGGCGGGCGCAGTCTCGCTGGCCCTTGCGGCCTGCGGCGACGACCTGACCATCCTGGAACCGACACCGCCGCCGCCGCCACCGCCGGGGCCTGTCGTTCCCAACATCACCACGTTCTCGGTCACTCCTGGTGCCGCGACGATCGCCCCCGGCGGTTTCGTTGCAGCCAGCGCGACCCTGATCACCAAGCCGGGTGTCACCGGTTCGGTGGCGTGGGCGAGCAGCAACCCTGCCGTTGCCGCGATCTCGAATGAGTCGAACAACGGTGTGACCATCACGGCCGTCTCGGTCGGTTCTGCGGTTGTCACCGCGACCGCCACTGCCGACGGTGAGACCGCTTCCGCCGCCATCGGCGTGACGGTCCGTCCGCTGCAGCCGGCCCAGATTTCGATCCAGAGCATCACCACGGCCAACCTCGGCACGCCGGTCAACGTCGGCAACGTGATGGGCCAGATCGAAGTCAATATGAACTTCGACCCGGGCGAGGAGACCGTTGACTCGGTCGCCTTCTACATCGGTAACGTCCAGGCTGCGAGCCAGACCTACACCAACGGCCCCGCGCCGGCGGCCGGCCTGATCTCGCTGTCGACCAACACCGCCCACTACACCAAGAACGTCGCCGAGGGCACCACCACCGTTCGGTTCCCGAACGGCCCGACGACGATCTCGGCTGCGGTCTACCGTGCTGGTCAGCCCCCGATCGCGACCAACCAGGTTGCCATCGTCCTGAACAACGAGGACGGCTGGGCTGCCGACCTCACCAAGCCGACCCGCGTTGCCGACAACGGCGCCGGCGTCAGCTACTGGGGTGGCCCGGGCGCAGAGGGCATCGCCGAGGCGACCGTCTACCCGGTCATCTACACCCCGGGTCGTTCGGTTGAGTCGGTCACCTTCCGGGTGGGCGTCTTCGGCTTCATCGGTTGCACCAGCAACATCACGATGACTGAAATGCCGTTCCGTGCCACCTTCGGCTACGGCGATGTCGCCGACGTCGACTGCGGCCCGAGCGGTGACGACTACGAGTGGACCGGTGGTCCGTTCTCGCCCCGCGACAACGTGATCGTCGTGGCGGCGCTCGACAACCAGAGCACCCCGTTCGCCGCTCCCGCTCCGCTCATTTCGAACACCGTCGTCCTGGGCTCGACCCCGGACTCGGCTCGCTTTGACTGGAACGCTCCGTCGGTGAACACTCCGAGCATCGCACAGTCGTCTCCGCGTGAGACCGGCTGGGTCAATGCCTCGTTCAACTTCATCAACTTCAACTCAAGCGATGCCGGCGTCGGTCTCCGCAGCCCGCGCGATCGCGCTGTCAGCTACACTGCACCCAACTGCGGTGGTGGTGCTGCTGTCGCGATGGTAACCGGCACGGGTGCTGATATCCCCGAGTGCGCCACCAACAGCATCGGTGGAGCTCCCGGCCTGGCCGGCACCGCTCCGTACCGCGTGAGCGGCACTGAGTCGGACCGCCTCGGCAACGTCGGTATGTCCGGTTCGACCTCGACCTTCGGTGTCGACAAGACCGTCCCGACCATCCGTTGGGGCCTGAACGACGATGCCTACGCCGCGCAGCTGGTGGCCCTGGCCGACTCTGTCTTCACCACCAAGCCGGCCGCAACCGACGAGTTCCGCGTCGAATACATCGATGCGAACCCGGCGACCAACGTCGTTTCCGGCTTCATCGGAATGGCTGCGCAGACCCACTCGCTGTCGACTGCCAACCACGTCGCCAACGCCGGTGCCTGCGTCGTCGGTTCGGGCGCAATCGGTGCGGCGTTCGTCACCGCTCCGGCCTGCACCCTGGCCACTGCAGTTGCTCCGTACACGGCCGGAACCCTCCGCCTCGATGGTTGGCAGGCAGGTGTCTCGGTCTTCGGCACCGACGGTGTCCGTCCTGACTGGGACGGCGAGGGTTACTGGGGCTACCGGTCACGTGTGACCGACCGCGCCGGCAACTCTTCGGAGACCTTGTTCCGCAAGGTCGCTGTCAGCACCATCTCTCCGTTCGCCACAGGCCTCACGGTCCCGGCGACGCTGACCGCATCTGCGTTCGCCTTCGGGCCGACGTTTGCGGACTCGACCGAGGTGGTGTATCAGTCGCTGCAGATCACCTATCCTGAGCTTGCTGGCTTCGGCGCCGACTCGGTGCGTTACAGCCGGGCCGCGATCGGGACCGTGTTCGACAACGTGATCACGTCGCCGTACCTGTCGTCGATCTCGCCGAACACCGGTGCCCCGTACGTCCGTCACCTCGAGGCCGTCACGGCTGGTGCGTTCCCGAACTCGAACGTCCAGGCTGCACCGACCAACACCAAGCCGATCAACGTGACGGCCTGGTCCTGGAACCCGGGCAGCATTCAGGCCTATGCACCGCCGCCGGCTTCTGGTCGCTCTGCGATCATCGCCATCCCGGCGCTGCTGGTTGAAGACGGCGTGACCTTCGCCGCGTTCAACACCGGCAACTCGTTCAACTCGGTGACCCACTTCCGGATCATCAGCACGGTTGCAACGAGCAACCAGTTCGGTTCGACTGCCCCGCTTCGTGCGCAGGCTGTCTCGCCGAGCAACACGCCGAACGCTCCGTTCGCGCGGGTTGACTTCTACCGGTTGGCCAACGATGGCGTGAGCGATTACTGGAGCTACCTCGGTAGCTCGAGCTCGCCGATCGCCACCGACCAGGGCACTTACCGCTCGTGGGTCTACAACGCCCCGGCGACGTTCGTGAACGCCTGGGATGGTTCGGATCCGCAGGCCGCAGTGGCCTCGGGTGACGAAATCGTTGCTGTCGGCGTCACCGCCGCTGGCGATGGTCTCGCGACCTACGCCACGATGGTTCCGTGATCGAAGTCTGATCACAGCAGCAAGCAACAAGACAGCGCCCTCGCGAAAGCGGGGGCGTTGTTTTTGTAGGGAGAAGGGAGAGGGGAGAGGGGAGAGGGGAGAAGGGAGAAGGGAGAAGGGAGAAGGGAGAAGG
>CBFGRM010000010.1:0-43676 GCA_965651205.1 uncultured bacterium | reverse complement strand
TGCATCGGGCGCTGATCGATCCGTCGGCTGGCTAGGGCGTGGTCAGTGGGGTGGGGTTGGGTCTTATCCAGTATGACTCGCGCCACCCCTCACTCCACCCACCCCAATATCATCTCCACCTGCGCTCTGAAGTCCAGATCAGTGCTGTCCAGCAACCTGGCGTCCTCTGCCTGGCGCAGTGGCGCCACCTCGCGCGCCGCGTCGCGTCGGTCGCGTTCCGCCAGCTCGCCGGCCTCCATCGCCACCGCCTCCGGGTCGGTGTCGCGTCCGACCTGCCGGAGCCGCCGGCGGGCCCGCTCCTCCGCCGAGGCGGTGAGGAACACCTTGAGTTCCGCATCGGGGAACACCTCGGTGCCGATGTCCCTGCCGTCCATCACCACCCTGCCCCATTCGCCGACCGCCCGGCGCAGCTTCGCGTTGACCCAGGCGCGCACCGCTGCCATCGCGGCGATCTCCGACACCGCGGCGTTGACCGCCGGCGAACGGATCTCCGGTTCCACCGGATGGCCGTCCAGGGTGAGCACCATTGCACTTGCTTCCCGACCCAGTTCGATGTCGTGGCGCTCGAGCGCGGCAACTATTTCTTCCGGGTCGCGCAATCGCGACCGCAGCGCCACCATCGTGGCGAGCCGGTACAACGCCCCCGAGTCCAGGTGCACCAGGCCGAGTCGTTGGGCCACGGCGTGCGCCGTGCTCGACTTGCCCGATGCGGCAGGACCGTCGATCGCGATCACCGGCATCCGCTTGGTCATTCGGTTTCCTCCTCGATCGCGCGTAGCGCCGCACCAAATCCCGGGAACGATACGGCAGCGCACTCCGGATCGTCGACGACCACCTGTTGTCCCCGAGCCAGCACCGCGAACGCCATCGCGATCCGGTGATCGCCGGCGGTGCGAACGGTCCCCGACAGTGGTCGGTCGGTGCCCACCACGGTGAGGGCATCGCCATCCACCTCCGCCACGACCCCGATGGCCCTCAGGTTCTGGGCCAGCAAGGCCAGCCGGTCGCTCTCCTTGTGCCGCAACTCCGCCAGCCCCTCGAACCGGGATTCACCGCTGGCCCGCGCAGCCAGGCAGGCCAGTACCGGGACTTCGTCCACCAGTGACGGTACCTCATCGGCGGCCACCGCCACCGCGCCGATCGGTCCGGCAGTCACCACCAGGTCGCCCAGCGGCTCGCCGGCCGCCTCCGCCAGCGACTCACGCCTCACCACGGCTCCCATCCGCTCCAGCACGCTCAGGAAGCCGGTCCGGGTGGGATTGAGGCCCACCCCGGCGATCCGGACGCTGCCCTGCCGGCCCAGGATCGCCGCCGCCACCAGGAAAGCCGCCGAGGACGGATCACCCGGCACGGTGATCTCGAATGGCGTGACGCTGCCGGTCGGCGCGAAATGCACCGTGGTGCCGTCGATGTCGAGACGATACCCGAAGGTCGCCAGCATCCGCTCGGTGTGGTCCCGGGAACGGACCGGCTCGCTCACGCTCACAGCCACCCTGCCGGTGACCCCGGCCAACAGCAGCGCGCTCTTGACCTGCGCTGAGGCCACCGGAGAGTCCCAGACCAGCGGCCTGAGCGCACCACCCTGGATCACCAGCGGCAACCGCTCCGCGGCGGCGGCCTCGAAGCTGGCTCCCATCTGCTCCAGCGGCGCCGTCACCCGTCGCATAGGCCGCTGCCTCAGCGAGTGGTCGCCCGTGAGCCGCACCGGCCCGGGCAGGCCGGCCAGCAGCCCGAGCAGCAGCCGGGCCGTGGTCCCGGAATTGCCACAATCCAGGGTGGCACCGGCAGTTTCGGGCAGCGCGTGGCCATCGACGATCACGGCGGCACCGGGCCGAAGCGGCGAGACGCCGGTGCCCATTGCCCGCAGTGCTGCCGCGGTGGATCGGGCGTCAAGCGAGTCGAGCGGCCGCTCGATTCGCGAGCGTCCCCGTGCCAGCGCCGCCAGCATCAGGGCGCGATGCGTGATCGATTTGTCGCCGGGTACCCGATGGGTTCCGCGCGAGTGAACCCTCGGGGGCGACACGGCCGATACTCCGGTTGGGGTGCGAGAGGTGCAATTCGAATCCAGAATCGTATCTTTCCGGAGTTCCCCGAACAACTGCAAGGCAGACTGACCCTGATGCTCCACTCCCTCGAAGACCACGGATCGTGATGAGCTCGCCTGGCCAAGTGACCGCGTCCGACAGTTGGCTCGGTCGCTACCTGATCGACGCCGGCATCACCGACCAGCCCGGGCTGGATGCGCTGCTGGCGGTGGCTTCACCGCGCCTCTGGGACACCACGGTCGCAGCAGGACTCAGCACCGACGCCGACCTGACGTGGATGCTGGCAGAGCGGTTCCGGCTGCCGGTTGCCACGCTTTCGGACGCCGACCGGCGCACCTCGTCGGTGATCCCCGAGTCGGTTGCGCGCCGCCATCACGTGGTGCCGATCCAGCTCGACGACCGCAGCGTGACGGTGGCGACCTCCGATCCGCGCAACTACAACACCGAACAGGAACTAGAGTTCGTCACTGGTCGCGCCGTGAAGTTCGAGATGGCGTCGCCGGGCGACATCGCCGAGAAGCTTGACGATTTCTACCGACCGGAGAACAGGATCAACCGGCTGCTGGCCGGACTGGCTCCGGCGCCGCGGGTGGAAGTCGAGGGCAGTATGGTGGCCGAGGCGGAGAAGGATCCCGCCCTCGAGGCGCCGATGGCCAAGCTGGTCGACGCCCTGATCACCGACGCGGTGCGCGCCGGTGCCAGCGACATCCACTCGGAGCTCGAGGGCAACCAGGTGATCGTGCGCTACCGCGTCGACGGCATCCTGCGCGAGGTGATGCGACTGCCCGACTCCGCGGGTCCGGCGCTGGTGCGTCGCGTGAAGATCGTGGCCGGCCTGGACGTGACCAACTCGATGACGCCACAAGACGGTCGCTCGACCGCGCGCGTCGACGACACGGTCATCGACCTGCGCGTGGCCACGGCACCGGTGGCGCGTCGCGGCGAGAAGCTGGTGATCCGGATCCTCAACAAGGGCAACCTCAAGAGTTCGATTCCCGACCTGGCGCTGCCTCCCGACGAGGAGACGGTGCTGATGAAGATGCTCGGCCACCGCGAGGGGATGCTGCTGGTGACCGGCCCCACAGGTTCGGGCAAGACCACCACGCTGTACGCGATCCTCAATCACCTCAAGACCGGTCGGGTCAACATCGTCACGGTCGAGGACCCGGTCGAGTACGACATCGACGGCATCTCGCAGTTGCAGGTCAACGAAGCCCAGGGATTCACCTTCGCCAGCGCGCTGCGATCGGTGCTGAGACAGGACCCCGACATCGTGCTGGTGGGCGAGGTGCGCGACCTCGAGACCGCCACCATCACGATCCAGGCCGGCCTCACCGGCCACTTCGTGTTCTCGACGCTGCACACCAACGATGCGGTGTCCGCCGTGACCCGACTGCGCGATATGGGAGTCGATTCATTCAAGATCGGCTCGGTGGTGAAGGGCATCGTCGCACAGCGGCTGGTGCGGCGACTGTGCGAACGCTGCGCCGAGCCGATTCCGGTCGAGGAACTGCCGGCCGAGGCACGACCACCGGCCGGATATGCCGGCACCCTGACGCCACGCAAGCCGGTGGGCTGCAAGGCGTGCGGCGGCAGTGGCTACAAGGGACGGGTCGCGGTGATGGAGCTGTTCCCGGTCGAGGGCAGCGTCGGTCGCCTGATCGAGACCGGTGCACCACTCGGTGAACTTGTCGCGGCATCGCGACCGTTCGGGATGCGGACGCTGTGGGAAGGTGGCCTGGTCCGCTTCTGGATGGGACGCACCTCGTTCGAGGAGATCCAGCGCGTGCTGGGCGAGTCGGAGTCGCATCAGCAGCAGAACCAGGCCACGGCACCCGCACCCGCGGTCGCAACGCCGCAAACGGTTCAGGCCGGCGGTGCGAGCGGCAGCGTGGACGGCGCCACCATCCTGCTGGTCGACGACGACGTGTCGATGCGTCGCCTGCTGCGCACCGTGCTCGAGCGCGAGGGGTTCGCGGTGCAGGAAGCCGCCGACGGACTCGCCGGGCTGGAGGCGGTGGAGGCCGGTGGAGTCGACCTGGTGCTGCTGGACCACGATATGCCCAACCTGACCGGGCTGGGCGTGCTGGAGGAAATGCGCGCCCGGGTGAGTTCGGTCTCGATCCCGGTGATAATGCTCACCGCCCGCACCGACGACACCGAACTGGAAGCACTCGAACTCGGTGCGCAGGACTTCCTGACCAAGCCGGTCCAGCCACGTTCACTGGTCGCCCGGGTAAGGGCGGTGCTCAAGCGCACCCGAATGCAGTGAGGATGCCGTGTCCAACGTGATGATCGTCGAAGACTCGCCCGACAATATGAAACTGTTCCGCACCCTGCTGGAACTGAAGGGTCACAGCGTCATCGGGCTGCCCGGCGGCGAGAAGCTGTTCGAAACACTGGCCGCTGGTCGTCCCGACCTGGTGTTGATGGACATCCAGATGCCGGGCAAGGACGGTTTCGAGCTGCTGGCCGACCTGCGTGCCTCCGAGTACAGCGATCTCCGGGTGGTGGCACTCACCGCGCACGCGATGGCCGGTGACCGCGACAAGGCACTCGACGCCGGTTTCGACGGTTACATCACCAAGCCGATAGACATTCGGCTCTTTCCCGAGCAGGTTGCCGACGCACTGGCCGGCAACCCGCCGCGCCAGGCTTGAGGAGTCCAATGGCAAGATCCTGGTTCGCAACCCTGACGATCGGGAGGCCGAATGCAGCGTGACCCCCGGCGTCGCGAGGAACTGGAGAACGCAATCCGCGCCGCGGTGGAGTCCCGACCCGATCCCAAGGCGCCCACCCGAAGGCAACGTGACCGCACCTCCACCGGCACCCTGATCACGCTGTTGCTGATCACCTGGGCCGCGATCGCCTGGCTTTGGATCGCGCGGCCGGGTTGGTTGTTCGCCCCGCCCGCCCGTGCCCCATACACCGCCGAACAGGAAGAGGCAGCACTGCGCTTCTCACTCTACCTGCAGCGCAGCAGGATCGAGGCGCACGCGCGTGAGCACGGACGCCTGCCGGAGTCATTGGCGGAGCTGGAGTTGCGCGAGGAAGGCGTGGATATGCTCCGCGACAGCAACGGCTACCAGTTGGTCGGCCGTCGCGGAGCGCTGGAACTCCGACTCGATCGGCGGATGAACGTCGACTCGTTCCTGGGCAACAGCGTGCAGGTGCTGCGCGACGCTGCCAGCGGCGCCAGAGCCGCTCAGTAGCAGGTTATCTCGCCCGGCGAGATCACCTCGGCGCTGGGCGAATAGGACAGGTCGCCCACGAAGATGCCGCACTCGTCGGCGGTGGGGATGGTGACCTGGTCGTGAGTTGCCACCGCACTCCAGCCGTGACCGCCGGCCCCGTTGTGATAGGTGACCGTCACGTTGACCCCTTCTGACAGCAACAGCGAAGCCCTCCCCGCCCCGCCCGACCCCGGCTGGTCGGGTCCGGCCACGATGCCCCCGGCGTAATCCCCGTAAGAAGCCAGGAAGCCCTCCTCGGCCATCAGCAGGTTGCGGAGGTCCGACACCATCGCGGCCACCTGGGCCCGCTGCTTGACCAACTGGTATCTCGGCATCGCGATGGAGGCGAGCAGGCCGATGATGCTGATCACCACGAGCAGTTCAATGATCGTGAATCCGCGTCGATCCCTCAATGCACCCTCCATCGTTGAACCGTGGCCAAGGAGATGCTCGGGGCGGGACTCGAACCCGCACGGGGTCTCCCCCTGGGGTGTTTAAGACCCCTGCGTCTGCCATTCCGCCACCCGAGCCCTGACACAATATGGCAGAAAAGCCCCGACGGCGCGCTCCCGCTACCTTTCCGGACGATGATCCGTATCCTCACCGGTGCCCTGATCGCACTCGTCACCGCGGCAACCACCGCCGCGGGCCAGCTCCCGTTCCTCACTGGACCGGCCGGTACCCTCAGGATCGAACTGTCCGGCGATTTCCAGCCCACCAACGAAGAATTCGCCGACGGAGAGCGCCGCGGTCTGGGTGACCCGGTGAACCTCGATGGCGCACTCGAAAGTGGCCTCGGCAACCGGCTCGCCGATATCCTGGGCCGGCCGCCCTCGCCGATCAGCAGTGGCACGCTCAACGCCAGCGTGATGCACCAGCGAGCCACCGGCACGATCGGGCTGGCGGTGGCAGTCACGTCGCGCCTGACCATCGGTGCCCGGCTGCCGATAGTGTCGACTCGCACCGAGTCGCATCTCGATTTCGACGGCGAGGGCGGCAACCTCGGCGTCAACCCGACGCTCCAGGGCAACACCACCTCGGCAGATTGGCTCAACCAGTTTGGCGCCTCGCTGGAGACACTGCGCGCCCGCAGGGACGCCGGCGACTACGCCGACGACCCGGCCCGGCTGGCACTCGCCAATCAGGTGCTGGCCTCGGCACCGGGGTGGCACGCCGCGATGACCGACTTGCTGGTGACGACAGGCACCGCGGCGACCCTGCTGCCACTGGCCTCATCCGCCGATGGCGCCGAACTGCTGGCACAGGCCACCAACTACCGCGACCAGCTCGCCAACGAACTCGGTGTGAGTGCACCCGGTGGCGCGCCGGCCCTGCCCGCCGCGGCGATGACCCCGGAAACCCTGGCCACACTGCTGGAAAATCCGGACGGCATCGGCTGGGCACCAGTGGAGGAGCAACCGATTGTCGGCCTGGGCGACGTGGAACTGCGCGCCACGTGGGCTCTGCGCACCACGCGCGACGTCGAGCAGAATCGCTGGATGGGAGCGTGGCTGAGCGCCGGCGCGACGCTGCCCACCGGCTCGCCACCCCGCCCCGATCGGCTGCGCGACATCGGCAGCGGCGATGGCCAGCTCGACCTGATGCTTTCCGGCATCGCCGAGATCGGTCGCGGACGCTTCGGCGTGCGGGCGTCAGCGGAGTGGCGGATGCAGCGCCCCGGCGAGCGCAACGCACGCGTGGGATCGCGCGATCAGTTCATCCTGCCCGCTGCAAGCGAGACACTGCTGCAATGGGATCCGGGCGATATGCTCAGCATCACCGCGCTACCGTTCTTCAGAATCGCCGATCGGCTGGCGCTCACCGGTTCGGTTCAGTGGCTGCAACGAGGGGCGGACAGGTGGTCGCCACTGGAGGGATTTGCCGGTGACCCGGCGGCCGTCGCCGCAATGGGCAACGGTACCGAGGCCTCGGCGCTGATCTGGGGTGCCGGCATCGGCTACATCCACGACGGCAGCCACGTCGACGGGGTGTCGCGGATGCCGGTGGAAGCCGGCCTGGCCATCGAACGCGTGGCGTCGAGCGGCAGCGGGCTGGTCGCGGCACCGCTCACGACCCGGGTCTGGTTCAGGGTCTACAAGAGTCTCTGGTAGCCGCTACCGGGTGGCGCGCATCATCGTTGCCGCGAGTCGGCGCGCGTGCACATCATCCGAACTACCCAACATTCGCGCCACCTCGACGATCCGATCCTCACCGTGCAGCACGGTGACATCCGAAGTGGCAATGCCGTCTCGAGTGCCCTTGGCCACCAGCAGATGGTGGTCGGCGCGAGCTGCGATCTGCGGCAGGTGGGTGATCACCAGCACCTGGTGTCGGGAGGCAACTTCGGCCAGCGCCGCTGCGACCTTGGCACCCGTCTCGCCTCCGATGCCCTGATCGATCTCGTCGAACACCAGCGTCGACGAGCGATCGTGCCTGGCCACCACGACCTTGAGCGCCAGCATCAACCGCGACAGCTCGCCGCCCGACGCAGATGCAGCGATCGGCCGCGACTGCATCCCCGCATTGAGTGCCGCCTCGAAGGTCACACTCTCCGCACCATCCGCTGCCACATCCTCGCGCGGCACCAGTGTGACCTCGAAGCGGGCACCGGGCAGTCCCAGGCCGGGCAACATCCGCGACACCTCACCTGCCAGCCTGGTGGCGCCACGGCTGCGGACAGCCGTGAGGGTCGCTGCCGCCGACTGCAGCCGGGCCTCGGCCGTTTCGAGACGGCGGCCCAGCTCGGCCAGATCCAGCTCGGCGCTGTCGAGCAGTTCCAGTTCGGCCGCGGCGTCGCGTCGCACTTCCAGCACCGCTTCGATCGACGTTCCGTGCTTGCGCATCAGTCGCTGAATCACGTCGCGGCGTCGTTCCAGTCGATCGAGCCGGTCGGGATCGGCGACCACGTCGTCCTGGTAGCTGCTGATGACCCGGCTCAGTTCATCAAGCTGAGTCCAGGCATCGTCGAGCAGGGTGCGCCACGGAGCCACTGCCGGATCGAGTCGCTCCAGGTGATCGATCACCCGGGCCAGGGCGCCGAGGCGATCGCGAACGCCCTGGTTGTCGCCGTCGAGCAGCGCTGCCGCCTCGCTGGCCAGTTCGCCCAGCGTGCCGGCCTGTGCCAGCCGACTGGCCTCTTCGGCGATGGTGGCATCCTCGCCGGGCACCAGGCGTGCGGCGTCGATTTCCTCCACCACGTGCCGCAACCAGTCGGCCCGTCGGGCCACTTCATCGCGCCGCGCCACCAGCCCGGCCATTTCGTTCCGGAGAGCGGTGCAGGCCTCGAACGCCGCTGCCACGGCGTTGCCGGCATCGGCGGCGTCGGCGTGGGCGTCCAGCAGTTGGCGCTGCACCCGCGCTTCCGCCAGTGAGATCGTCTCGTGCTGGCCGTGCAGGTCGACCACCTCGCCGGCAATCGACTTGAGCACCGTGATCGTGGTCGGTGAACCGTTGATCCAGGCCCGCGAGCGACCGTCGCGACTCACGTCCCGCCGGATGACCAGGACCTCGTCGTGATCCAGGCCGGCCTCGTCAAGCAACTCCCTCAGCCGGGCACTGTCGGCCTCGGCGACGACGAATTCGCCTTCGACCACCAGGCGCGCAGTACCCGGCCGCACCGCCGCGCGATCGGCCCGGTCGCCCAGCAGCAGCGCGATTGCATCGACCAGCATCGACTTGCCGGCACCGGTCTCGCCGGTGAGCACGTTGAGGCCGCTGCCCAGTTCCAGGCTGACGTCGGCTATGGTGGCCAGGTCGCGCACGCGCAGGGTGCGCAACATCACGAGCGCCCGGAGAGGTCGCCCCAGTGCAGCTTCTCGCGGAGCCGCTGGAAGAATGTCACCTCGGGGAATCGCACCAGGTGAATCCGTTCCTCGGGAACCCGCACCGAGAGTCCCGCGCCAGGAGGCAGCGGTGCGGTCTGCTGGCCGTCGAATGACACCAGCAGGTTCTCGTTCTCGGGCTGCAACGGCTCGATCCGCACCGTGGCACTGCTCGGCACCACCACCGGACGCACGCTGAGGGAATGGGCGCAGATCGGGGTGATCACCAGTGCGTCAATGGTGGGCGCCACCACCGGCCCACCCGCGCTCAGCGAATAGGCCGTCGAGCCGGTGGGAGATGCGATCACCACTCCGTCGCCGGACACGGTGCCGATCAGGTCGCCATCGACACGAATGTCGAAGCGCACGACACGTGCGACGCCGCCCTTGTGGAGCACCACATCATTGAGCGCCCGCACCGGAATCTCCGGCATCCCCACCGCGGACACGGTTCCCTCGATCATCGATCGTCGTGATACCCAATGTCGCCCGAGCGCAAAACCGTTGAGTGCCTCGGCAACTTCCTCGCGCGACACCGTGGTGAGGAAGCCGACCCGCCCGAAGTTGACTCCCAGAACCGGGATCGGTTGGCCTTCGAGTGCGCGGGCGCCGCGCAACAGCGTGCCGTCGCCACCGAAGGTGACCAGCAGGTCGATTCCCTCGGCGCGAAACGGCAGCATCTCGTGTCCCGAGAGACGTGCCAGTTCGGGGTCGCCGTACAGCTCCCAACCGCGCGACACCATATCGCTCACCGCGGTGGCCAGCACCGGCCGCAGGTCGGTGTAGCGAGTGTTGGCGATCACCCCGACTTGGAGTGGCACGTCAGGTCACGGCAGACTCGCGGAGCGCAGCCCGGACTTCCTGGGCAATGCCCGCCGGTGTCAGCCCGAACCATTCGAGCTGAGTGGCACGCGCCGCCTGGTGAACCAGCTCGTCCGGGATCCCCTTGGCAATCACCCGCACCTGCGGGTGACTGCGGGCAACCTCCGCCGCCAGCATCGCGCCAAAGCCGTTCACCACGCTGCCCTCCTCGACCGTGATCACCAAGCGGCACTGCTCGAGCACCTGAGCCAGCATCTCGCGGTCGTACGGCTTGATGAAACGGGCGTTGACCGCGGCCGCGTCGATCCCCTCGGCGGCCAGCAGTTCCGCCGCCGCCAGCGCCGGCAGCACCATCGTGCCGGTGCCGATGATCGCCACATCGTGACCACGACGGAGCATCTCCCAGGTGCCGTAGGGCACTGCCGCAATGCTGCTCACGGGATTGGGGTCGGTGGGCGCCTTGTCGCGCGGATAGCGGGTGGAGAACGGCCCGTCGTGCTCGAGCGCGGTGCGCAGCAGCCCGACCAGCTCGTCGGCATCCTTGGGTGCGGTCACGGTCATCCCGGGCACGGCGAGCATATAGGGGATGTCGTACAGGCCCATATGCGTCTGGCCATCCTCGCCCACGAGACCGGCACGGTCGAGGCAGAACGTTACCGGCAGCTCCTGCACCGCGACATCGTGGATGATGTTGTCATAGGCACGCTGGAGGAAGGTCGAATAGATCGCGACCATCGGCCGGATGCCCTGGGTCGCCAAACCTGCGGCAAATGTCACCGCGTGACCCTCGGCGATCCCCACGTCGAAGAACCGCTCCGGGAATCGCTTCTGGAACACCGCCGTTCCGCTGCCGCTCGGCATTGCAGCGGTGATCGCGACCAGTTCCGGGTGTTCCTCTCCCAGCGCGGTCAGGGTGTCGCCAATCACCTGGGTCCAGGTGGGTGGGCCGCTCGGCTTCTTGCGCGCCTCGCCGGTGACCGGATCGTAGGCGGCCAGCCCGTGCCACTTCTCGCGATTGGCCTCGGCAAAGGCGAACCCCTTGCCCTTCTCGGTGAGCACGTGGATCACCCGCGGCCCCTTGAGCGAGCGCACGTGGGCCAGTGTCTGGGTCAGCTTGTCGAGATCGTGGCCGTCGATCGGGCCGAAATAGCGGAAGCCGAGTTCCTCGAACAGCATCCCCTCGCTGAACAGGTTCTTCACCGACTCCTCGAGATTGCGGGCGGTCTTGACCACGCCGTCTCCGAACACGTCACCAAGCTTGAGGGTGGCCTTCTTGACTCGCTCGCGCAGGCGGTCGGTGCGCGGGTCGGCGACTATGCCGCCCAGCAGCTTGGCGATCGCGCCGACATTGGGGGAGATGCTCATCCCGTTGTCGTTGACTATCAGGATGATGTCACGATCGGAGTGACCGGCGTTGTTCATCCCCTCGTACGACAGTCCGCAGGTGAGTGCGCCGTCGCCCACCACCGCGACCACCTTGTGCGACTCGCCCAGCAGGTCGCGCGCAGTGGCCATACCGAGTGCGGCCGACATCGCGGTGCCGGCGTGCCCCGCCCCGAACTGGTCGTGTTCCGATTCGTCGCGCTTGAGGAAACCGGAAATGCCGCCCTCGGTGCGCAGGGTCGGAAAGGCCTCGTTGCGACCGGTCAGCAGCTTCCACGCGTAGGCCTGGTGACCGACGTCCCAGAGCACCTTGTCGGTGGGCGAATCGAATTCATAGAGAAGCGCGATTGCCAGCTCGACCACGCCCAGCGATGCACCGATGTGACCGCCGGTGACCGAGCAGCGGTCGATCAACCGGGCACGCAGTTCACGCGCCAACTCCGGAAGCTGCTCGCGCGAGAGTTTCTTGAGGTCCTGTGGGCCTTGGATCTGCTCCAGAAGCGCCATTGCCACTCCACTGACGGGGTCGGGAGGTCACGAACTCCTGGACACAATATACCGTGCCAGCGGGGCAAGCCCGCCTGGGGCAATTCCGGCATCGGCCAGCGCGGTGAGCGCCAGATGACAATGCCGGAGCGCCTCGGCTCGGGCCTGCTCCACGCCGAGCAGGCCGACATAGGTGCTTTTCGCCACCACGGCGTCCTTGCCGGCGGTCTTGCCGAGAATTCCGGAAGAGCTGGTGGCATCGAGCACGTCGTCGGCCACCTGATACGCCAGGCCGATCTCGTGGCCGAAAGTGGCCAGTGCCTGCCGAGTCGGTTCCGGAGCGTTGGCAGCCACGGCGCCGATCATCACGGCGGCGGTGATCAGCGCGCCGGTCTTGCCGTTGTGCACCGTCATCAGTCCCGGCAGGTCGAGCTGGCTGCCTTCGGCCTCGAGGTCGAGCCACTGACCGCCGACCATTCCGCGGATGCCGCCGGCCTCGAACAGGAGCCGGGCCAGTTCACCGGTGGTTGCATCGTCGAGTGACATCGCCCGGGCGGCCGTGGCGAGTTCCTCGGCGGCAACCGGCACCAGCAGGTATCCCACCCGCGTGGCGATGGGGACGTCGAACTCGATATGGGTGGTCGGTCGGCCGCGTCTCAGCGCATCGTTGTCCATCGACGGCAGGTCGTCGTGCACCAGGGAGTAGGTGTGGACAATTTCCACCGCTGCAGCCAGGCCGTTGATGGCCGGGTGGTTGCCACCACAGGCGCGGTACGCCGCCACCAGCAGTGCCGGTCGGACCCGTTTGCCTGGCGATCGCAGGGCATAGCCGAGCGCAGCGCCGAGCTGTCCCGACACCTCACGCTCGATCCGTGCGGCGACCTCGACCAGGTGGGCGTCGATCCGGTATCTGCTGGCGTCCAGTACCGCTGCTGCATCGGCGTCGGGCGAATCAATCATCGAGTGGTTCGAGCCGGATCGCCACGTCATCGGCGTTGGCACGCAACACCTGCATTACCCGTGTCTCGGCGTCGTCGAGCCGGGTTCGTGCCGCGCGCAGGCGAACAATCCCCTCCTCGAACAGCGCCAGCGCATCCTCGATCGGCAGTTCTTCCGCCTCCAGACGGCGGACGATCTCCTCCAGCCGACGGATATCATCGCCCAGGGTTGGTGTCTCGCTCACGAGTCCTCCGTTCGGGCGGCGATTTCGCCATCGCTGACCCGCAGTGTGAATTGTGTGCCAGGGCGGAAGTCGGCCATCCGCCTCAACAGCTTGCCCGCCCCGTCGCGCGGCATCGCGTAGCCGCGTTCGAGCACTGCCAGCGGCGACAGCGCGTGCAGTGCCGCACCCTGGCGGTCGAGCGTGCTCCGCAGCCGCTCCACGCGTCGCAGCATAGCCGGAGCCAACCGTTCGGAAATCGACGCCAGTTGTTCCCTGGGCCTGCGCGCGTGTCGTTCGAGTGCCCGGGGCAGCGCGGCCTCCACAGCGTGGACCCGTCGCTCGCTGGCGTGCAGGTGACGCAACAGGCCATTGGCCAGTCTATCCCGGGAACGCTCCACCCTTTCGATCCGCCGGCGGAGCAGCGTGGTCATCGTGCCTGCGAGGGCATCACCCAAACCCGAGACCTGTCGGTCGACTTCGACCCGATCCGGCAGCGCGAACTCGGCGGCCTGTGATGGGGTTGCTGCGCGGAGATCGGCGACCAGGTCGGCGAGAGTCACGTCCACCTCGTGCCCCACCGCCGCGATCACCGGCACCGGACAGGCCGCAATGGCGCGACACACCGCCTCGTCGTTGAAGGCGGCGAGATCCTCGCGGGCACCGCCACCGCGGCCGATGATGCAGAGGTCGATTCCGTCGAGCTGCGCCACCACTGCCAGTGCTGCGACCAGTTCGGCCGGCGCATTGTCCCCCTGCACCGCCGAGTTGACCACCAGCAGCTCGATTCCGGGCCAGCGACGGCCTGCCACCGTGATCACGTCGCGCACTGCCGCACCCGCAACCGATGTGACCACGGCGATGCGGCGCGGGTATTCGGGCAAGGCACGCTTGCGAGCCGGGTCGAGCAGCCCGTCGGCGGCAAGCCGCTGGCGGGTGCGTTCGATCAGTTGCGCCGCATTGCCGACATCGGCGGTTGCCAGCACCTGGGTGACATTGAACCGCAGCGCGGTGCGCTCCTCCCACACACTGGGGGTGCCGAGTGCAAACACCGTGGTGCCTTCCTCGAGCGGAGTGCGCAACCGGAGGGCGGCGCCCTTCCACATCGTGCAGTCGACCTTGGCCAGGTCGTCGCGCAGGCCGAAGTACCAATGGCCGCTGGGATACCGCTTGACACCCACCAGCTCGCCACGCACCCACAGCGGTGCGAAGCCATCCTCGACCCGCCCCTTGAGCGCGCGCGACAGGCGCGACACGGTCCAGGCGTCGTCCGGACTGCTCACGCGTCGCCGTGCCGGAGCGTGGCGGCCTGCAAGGTGTTGGCGAGCACCATCGCGATTGTCATCGGTCCGATGCCACCGGGCACCGGCGTGATCGCACCGGCCACTCCGCGCACCGCGTCGAAGTCGACGTCGCCAACCACGCGATAGCCGCGCGCCGCATCGGCGTCCTCGACACGATTGATTCCGACGTCGATCACGGTGGCGCCAGGCTTCACTGCATCGACACCGATCAGGTTGGCGCGGCCGATCGCCACGACCAGGATATCGGCAGTGCGACACACCGCTGCGAGGTCGCGGGTCTTCGAATGACACACGGTGACCGTGGCGTCTCCCACCGGGCCGGGCTGCATCAGCAGATTCGCCATCGGCCTGCCGACGATGCTCGACCGTCCGACGATCACCGCGTTGGCGCCTCGAGTGGGGATCTGGTAGCGGCGCAGCATCTCCTGGATGCCGTACGGCGTGGCCGGTCGGAACGCCGTGGGATCACCGAGCACCAGTTTGCCGACATTGATCGGATGGAAGCCGTCGACGTCCTTCAGCGGATCAATCCGGCGCATCACGCTGTCGGGGTCGATCTGCGGCGGCAACGGCGTCTGCACCAGGATACCGTGGATCCCGGGGTCGGCGTTGAGACGGTCGATCACCGCAAGCAATTCTGTCGCCGAGGTGTTGGTCGGCAACAGGATCGTCTCCGAGTGCATTCCCGCCTCGGTGGTCGCCTTGCCCTTGGATCGCACGTACATCTGCGATGGCGGGTCGTCGCCCACGAGGATCACCGCCAGTCCGGGCACCACGTTGCGGCGTCGCAGCTTGGCAACTTCGTCGGCGATCTCGGCGCGGATGGTGGCTGCCAGCGCCTTGCCGTCGAGCAGGAGAGCGCTCACTTGGCCACGTCCGTGGCGC
The DNA here is from genome assembly GCA_965651205.1 of uncultured bacterium. Taxonomy (GTDB): domain Bacteria; phylum Gemmatimonadota; class Gemmatimonadetes; order Gemmatimonadales; family GWC2-71-9; genus Palsa-1233. Next base: position 28,538 of record CBFGRM010000010.1, on the reverse strand, counting down.
GGGTTTCCCTGATCACTGTCACTCGGATCTGTCCTGGATACTGGAGTTCTGATTCAATGCGCCGGGCGATCGATTCGCTGAGTGCCTGCGCAGCGGAGTCGTCGACCTGTTCCGGCTTGACGATCACCCGCACCTCGCGGCCGGCCTGGATGACGGTGGTCTTGTCCACACCCGGGTGCTCGGAGCCAATCTCCTCCAGCCGGGTGAGCCGCTTGACGTAGCTCTCGAAGGCCTCGCGCCTGGCGCCGGGACGGGAACCGCTTATTGCATCGGCGGTCTGCACCAGCACCGACTCGCTGCTCTCGTGGGGGACATCGTCGTGGTGCGCCTCGATGGCATTGATCACCGCGGCAGATTCACCGTAGCGCCGTGCCATCTCCACCCCGAGCTGCACGTGGGTGCCCTCGTGCTCGTGGGTGAGCACCTTGCCGACATCGTGGAGCAGGCCGCCGCGTCGTGCCAGCGCGACATCCAGGCCGAGTTCGGCTGCCATCATCCCTGCCAGCCAGGCGACCTCCTTGCTGTGCTCGTAGAGATTCTGGCCGTAGGACGAGCGGTATCGCATCCGGCCGATCAGGCGGATCATCTCGGGGTGGAGTCCGTGCACGTCGCAGTCGTACGCGGCGCGTTCGCCCAACTCGACAAGCTGGCCCTCGAGGTCGGCCTGCGCCTTGGCCACCACTTCCTCGATCCGTCCCGGGTGGATGCGCCCGTCGGCCACCAGCAGCTCGAGCGCACGCCTGGCCACCTCCCGACGGATCGGGTCGAAGCACGAAACCACCACCGTGTCGGGGGTGTCGTCGATGATCACGTCGACGCCGGTGGCCAGTTCGAACGCGCGGATGTTGCGGCCCTCCCGGCCGATGATCCGCCCCTTCATTTCGTCGTTCGGCAGCGCCACCGCCGCAACCGTCGTCTCGGCAGTGTGTTCGGCCGCGATTCGCTGAGCCGCCATCGCGATCACCCTGCGGGCCTGCCGCTCCGCGTCGCGTTCGGCCTGTTCACGAATCTGCCGGGCGCTGGCAAGCGCCGCGGTGCGGGCCTCGTCCTCGATTTCCTGGCGGAGCTGACGGGCCGCCTCCTCGGCGGTCATCCCCGCGGCCTGCTCGATCCGCTGCCGCCACTCAACTGCCAGGGCTTCCAGTTCCTGTTCGCGAGCCCTGCTCCGTTCCTCGCGCCTGGCCACCGCATCGCGGAGCCCGCCGACGGAGATCTCGTCGGTGCGGACCCGCTCCTCGCGGTCGGAGAGTCGCGACTCGCGATCGGCCAGTCGGGACTCGCTGCGTTCGAGCTCGGCCCTGCGCTGTTCCTGCTCGCGCAGGGTCGCGGCACGCAGCGCCTCTGTCTCATTGCGGGCACGGTCGAGTTCGCGTTCACGCGCGATAGCTGCCGCTTCTTCACCGGCGGACCGGATCGCGGCCGCGTCGCGTTCGGCGTTGCTGCGGATGAGCGCGGCCTCGCGCTTGGCGGAGTCGTGAATCGCCTCGACTTCGCGGTGTGCGGTTTCGGTGATGCCGCGGAGTGAACGCTTTCGGGCCGAGAGAACCAGGTGCCAAATGACCACGCCGAGAATCACACCGACGATGGTGCCTGCGGCGACGGCGGCTGCGGGATCAAGGTCCATCGATCTATTCCCAACCGGTGGTGCTACACCGGGTTGCGGTCAGTCAGATGTGCTGCCCCGCGATCCGCGCTTGGCGGGAGGCAGCAGTCGGGCGACGTCGTCGGCCAGGGCACCGATGCGGCGGGCGGCTTCGGCGTCGGTACGGCGGGAACGGAACAGCTCGTCGGTCATCGCCAACCCGGCCAGGATGGCGGCCTTGTGCGCTTCGAGCGCCGGACTCATTGCCCGGATCCGGCGCAGTGCATCGTCATAATATGCAGCGACTTCCCTGGTGTACTCGGGTGGCAGCTCGGAGCGGACCACCAGATCCTCCCCGCCCACTGTCACGCGGACCGATTCCTTGCCGCTCACCGTGGCTCCTCGCTCGCTGACTCGCGCTCCACGAAGGAGAGTCGCTGCTGCAGTGTGGTCACCATTACCCGGGCCCGGTCGACTCTCGAGGTCATTTCGAGGTTTTCGCGCTCGAGGTCGAGCAGTCGGGCACGCAACCGGACCAGTTCGTCACCGGGAACCATACCCTCCTGGCCCTTGACCGCCTGCAGTTCGGACTCCGCCTTGAGGCAGCGCCGGCGCCAGGCAGCCAGCTCGTGCGTCAGGTGCGTGACCAGTCGCTCGAGTTCGTCGAGCGCTGCGATGTCAGGCCGTACGTAGGGTGACGTCAAGTTCCCGCTCCAGCATCTGGACCAGTCGGCCCACCGCCTTGTCGACTTCGGAATCCGTCAGGGTGCGATCGGCAGCCCGGAACAACAGCCGCACCGCGACGCTGCGCTTGCCGGCCGGAAGGTCGCCACCGCGGAACTCACTCACCACGGTCACCGATTCCACGCCGAGCCGGGTGCCGCGCTGGTCGAGCAGATTCAATACCGGCGACACTGGTGCTCCGGTGCCGATCAGCAGTGCCAGGTCGCGGGCGATCGCCGGGTGTTCCGGCAACGGTGCGAACCGGGCCCTGGGCGCAGCGTTGGCCGGGTTGGCCCTGACCTCACCGCCGTACAGCGGCCCGGCCCAACGCGGCGCGTCGCTGTCCAGCTCGCCACACCAGCCGATCTGCTTGCCGGCCTGATCCAGCGCGATCCAGCGTTCCCCCTCAACTTGGACCGTGGCGCTCGAATCCGCCAGAGCCACCATCCGCTCGAAGCGCCACCGGGCGTCCCACAGGTCCAGTCTGGGCGCCGGGCCACTGTCGCTCCAGTGTCCGGGATGCCTGGCTCCGGTGATCACGAACGCCACCCTGAGTTCCTCGTGTGGCCGCTCGGCGGGGCCGCGGGCCTCGAACACCCGGCCCACCTCGAACAGCCGCACGTCGCGATTGTGCCCCGCCCAATTGTTCTCCACCTCGGTCACCAGCGCCGGCAGGATGGCATCGCGAAGCAGGCCGTGGTCGCGGGACAGCGGGTTGGCGATTCGCGGCGAGTTCGCACCGGTGGCCCGCATCTCGAGCGTCATCACCTCGGAAAGATTCATTGCGGCCATCGACTGCCTTATCCGCGCCAGTGCGTGCCATTCGGGGTCGTCACTCCGAGTGCCGGGACGGAACGGTCGCAGCTCTGCCGGAAACTCATCGTAGCCGTGGATCCTGGCGATCTCCTCGACCAGATCGATCTCGGCCTGCAGGTCGGGTCGCCAGCCCGGCACGTCGACGGCGATCCGGCCGTCGTCCGGCTTGCTCACTACCGTGGCACCGATCGCCACCAGGCAGCGCTCGATTTCGGTCCAGGGCAATTCCACGCCGAGGACCTGGCTTGCCCGGGATGGCCGGAGAAAGATCCGCGGCGGGTTGACCGGTGCCGGCACCAGGTCCACGGTTTCGCCATCGACACTGCCGCCCGCCACTGTCACCAGCAGTTGGAGGGCACGGCGGAATGCGTCCACTGCCCCCCAGCGATCGGTGCCGCGCTCGAAGCGATGCGAGGCGTCGGTGTTGAGGCCCACCGCGCGACGCGACGCGCGCACGCGGCTCGGCTCGAACCACGCGCATTCCAGCAGGATGTCGCGAGTCGCTTCGCTCACCTCGGTGGCGGCACCGCCCATCACGCCGGCGATGCCGATGGCACGCTCGGCGTCGGCGATCAGCAGGGCGCCCTCCGGCGCACTCCGCTCCACGCCGTCGAGCGTCACCAGCTTCTCGCCGCCCTCACGCGCGGCACGCACGATCAGCGAGTTGCCCGCCAGGGTCGCGGCGTCGTAGGCGTGCATCGGCTGGTTGAGTTCGAACAGCACGTAGTTGGTGACATCGACCACGTTGTTGATGCTGCGAAGGCCCACCGATGCGAGCCGGTCGCGCAGCCACTCAGGTGAGGGTCCGATACTCACGCCCCGCACGACGGCGGCCAGGAACCGACCGCAACCGGCGCGATCGGCGATGGCGATCCGCATTCCACCCACGGTCGCCTCGTCGCCGTACCGGCGCGGTGTGGGCAGGTCGACCTCGGCGGCATCCGGTATGGTAGGCAGCCGGAATGGCACGCCGTACGAAGCAGCCAGTTCGCGGGCGATTCCCTTGTGTCCCAACAGGTCGGGGCGATTGGGCGTGACGTCGATCACCAACCGCTCATCACCGGCGGAGATCACCTGGGTGATCGGCGTGCCGTTGGCGGCGTCGGTGTCGAGTGCCAGGATGCCGTCGTGATCGTCGCCGAGTCCCAGTTCACGCGCCGAGCAGAGCATACCCTCGCTCACCTGGCCGCGAAGCTTGCGCCGCTCGATCACCAGGCCACCCGGCATCGTGGTGCCGAGCCGTGCGAAGGGATACTTGGTGCCGGCCGTCACGTTGGGCGCGCCGCACACCACGTTGAAGATGGTGCCGCTGCCGTCGTCGACGGTGGTGACGCGCAGCTTGTCGGCATCGGGGTGTGGCTGCACCGAAGTCACCGTGGCAACCACGAACGCACCGAGGTCGGCACCGATCGTCTCGATCGCATCGACCGGTGCACCGAGCATCGCCAGGCGCTCGGCCGCGTCGCGGGCATCGATTGGTCGGCGCAGGAACGCTTCCAGCCAGCGGCGCGACGCGTTCACCTGGCGGCCACCGAGAACTGGTCGAGAAAGCGCACGTCACCGCTGTACAGCAGCCGGATGTCGGGGATGCCGTAGCGCAGCATAGTGATCCGCTGCGGCCCCATCCCGAATGCCCAACCGGTCCAGCGCTCGGGGTCGAGGTCGCAGTTGCGCAGCACCGCCTCGTGCACCATCCCGCAGCCGAGGATCTCCATCCAGCCGGTTCCCTTGCAGGCGCCGCAACCGCTGCCGCCACACAACAGGCAGCCCACGTCCATCTCTGCCGACGGCTCGGTGAACGGAAAATACGATGGCCGGAACCGCACCCTGGTGTTCTCGCCCAGGAATCGCTGCGCGAAGTGGGTCAGCGTTGCCTTGAGGTCGACGAACGAAATACCCTCGTCGATCGCCAGCCCCTCGATCTGCGCAAACGCCGGTGCGTGCGACGGATCGAACGGGTCGTTGCGGAACACCATTCCGGGAATCACGACACGATGGGGTGGTGGCGAGGCGCGCATCACCCTGATCTGCACCGGCGACGTGTGAGTGCGGAGCAGCAGCCGTTCGCCGCTGGCCGGTACGTGATCGCCCTGGTCCAGGTACAGGGTGTCGTGCTGGTCCATTGCGGGATGATCAGGCGGGAAGTTGAGTGCGAGGAAGTTGAGTTCCTCGGTCTCCACCTCGGGGCCGAGCGCCACGCTGAAACCCAGCCCGCGGAAGATCTCCACGATCTCGTCGATCACCTGGGTCACGGGATGCAGTGAACCGGTCCAATCGGCTCGACCCGGCATCGTGAGGTCGACGGCGGCCCGTCGGGCGGCCGTGGCGGCCTTGGCCAGCGCCACCTTGCGCTCGTTGATCGCGGTTTCGAAGGCGGCCTTGAGTTCGTTGAGGGCGGCACCGGCGGCTCGGCGCTGGTCTGCCGGCAGGTTGGCCAGGGCCTTGAGTGCGGCGGTGAGTTCGCCCTGCTTGCGGCCGAGCACGGCGGTCTCCAGCGCGGCAAGCTCCGTGGCGTCGAGTGACGCGACGGAGTCGAGCCGGGCACGGAGGGCGGCGAGGTCGGTGGCGGGTGCCACGCGACCTACTGCTGGTGGGCCTTCGCCACCTCGGCCAGCTTCGCGAAGGCATCCGCGTCGCGCACCGCGAGGTCGGCGAGGACCTTCCGGTTGACTTCGACGCCGGCGTTCTTGAGGCCCGACATCATCCGCGAGTAGGACAGTTCGTGCATCCGCGCGGCGGCGCCGATGCGGGTGATCCACAGCCGGCGGAAGTCACCCTTCTTCTTGCGGCGATCGCGGTAGGCATACGCCATTCCGCGCTCGACGGTCTCCTTGGCGGCCTTGTAGCGCTTGCTGCGGGCACCGACGGCGCCCTTGGCGGCCGCCATAATCTTCTTCTTGCGGGCGTGATGCGCGACGCCACCCTTTACGCGGGACATTGGTCGGTTCTCCTCAGGCCTGCAACAGCTTGGCTGTGCGGCGGAAATCCGCCGAGCTCACCAGGGCAGACTTGCCGAGGCGATTCTTGCGGGACTGGGCCTTCTTGGTAAGGATATGGCGCTTGTTGGCCTTGGCGCGCTTGATCTTGCCGCTTCCGGTCACGGTGAAGCGCTTCATCGCTGCGCGCTTGGTCTTCTGCTTGGGCATCTCACGTTCTCCAGTGCTGTGGTGCGCGTCACTTGGGCGCGAGCACCATAATCATATTGCGGCCGTCGAGCTTGGGTTCCTGCTCGACCTTGCCGATGTCGGCCAGTGCGCTGGCCACCCGATCGAGAACCGCCTTGCCCAGTTCGGGATGGGCCATCTGCCTACCGCGGAACATCATCGTGACCTTGACCTTGTTGCCCTCGCCCAGGAACTCGCGGGCGTGGCGGGTCTTGAAATCGAAGTCGTGATCGTCGATCCCCGGACGGTACTTGACCTCCTTGAGATGGATCACGTGCTGCTTCTTCTTGGCCGCGCGGGCAGCCTTGGCCTCCTCGAACTTGAACTTGCCGTAGTCCATAATCTTGACCACGGGCGGGCGGGCCATCGGAGCCACCTCGACGAGGTCGAGACCGCGTTCCTGAGCCGCCGCCAGGGCTTCTTCCACCGGGAGGACCCCGAGTTGCTCACCCTCTGCGGTTACCACCCGCACCGGTGAGATGCGGATCTGCCGGTTGACCCGGACGCGTCGTTCACGGTCGAAGCTGGACAGTGGCTGATTTCCTTGTTCAAGGCCAAAACAGAACACCCCGCCGATCCGGGCGGGGTGTCCAAGAGGTGCACCCGAGCCCCTTGGGGCTGGATGCTATGACTCTCAGGACCCGGTTGCCCAGTGTTGCCGGCTCGGGGTGGGCCGGATCTCCCGGCCGCTTGGTACGCCATCATTCTACCGAGTCGGGGGGCCTATGTCAAGGGAGCGGCGGTGCAGAACGAAACCCATCCCCTACTCCAACCCCACCCCGCGCTCACCCTCGACCAGTCGGCGACCCACCGTGGCGTCGTCGTCGTCGTGCTCGAAGACCATCCGCCACCCCTCCGCCACGCCGCGGGTGTACAGCGCCCGCTTGCTCTCCAGGGTCCGGAGCGGCTCCACGTCGTAGCCCATTATCCACGGCAGCGCGAGATGGTGTGAGGTGGGCACCGTATCTGCCGGGAACAACAACCCCTCGCCCTCGCTCTCGATCAGCACGCTCCAGTGCCAGGGGGTGTGACCCGGTGTGACCATCACGCCGATCCCCGGCAGGATCCTGCCGGCAGGACCATCGACCAGTTCCAGCATCCCGCGCTCCTGCAACACCGCCCAGTTGTGACTGAAGTAGCTGGCCCTGGTCCGCTCGTTGGCGCTGTTGGCATACTCCATCTCGCGGCGGTGGGCGATGTACCTGGCCTTGGCGAACGTCGGCAGCACCCGCTGTTGGGGATCATCGGCCGGAATGTACGTGGCACCACCGGCGTGGTCGAAGTGAAGATGGGTGTGCACAACGATTGCCACATCGTCGGTGCCGAAACCCAGCGCAGCCAGCGAATCCTCGAGTGCGGTGCGTCCGTCGGCGCCGGCGTTCTCTATCCCGTAGATGTCGAGGAACTTCGCCGTCTCCTTGTTGCCGAGACCGGTGTCGATCAGTACCAGGCCATCTGGATGCTCGACCAGGAGCGGCCGCATCGCGAGCGTGATCCGGTTGCGATCATCGGCGGCGATCCGCCTCGACCAGAGCGGCTTGGGGACCACCCCGAACATCGCGCCGCCATCGAGGCGCTGAATCCCGGCGTGCAGCGCGTGGACCCTGAGCCCGCCCACCTGGAGCGTGATCGGCGGCCTCACGAGCGGCACTCCGCGATCGGGGTGCGATGCAGGCGTTCGAGGTCGGCAAGCGTGCGGGCACCCTGTTCACGAGCCGCCTTCATCAGCCGCTCCAGCAGCATCCCGGTGACAATGGCGTCGCCGGCAGCCCGGTGACGCGACGGGAACTCCAGTGCGAACCGATGCGCCAGCGCATCCAGTCCGTAACTGCGCTCACCGCGATACAGGCGACGCGCGAGTCTCACCGTGCAGAGGCGCGGCCCGTCCAACACCAGCTCGCGCGCGCGCCGGACCTCGGCGCCCACGAAGCTCCAGTCGAACCTCGCGTTGTGGGCGACGAACACCCGGCCTGCCAGCGCCGCCAGCAACTGATCGGCGATGTCCGAAAATGTCGGAGCGGTGCGCACCATCTGGTCGGAGATGCCGGTAAGTTCGGTGATCCGGCCGGGAATCGGACGACCGGGATTCAGCAAGGTGTCGAACACCAGTTCGCGACGACTGCCCTGCACCACGACGACCGCGATCTCGGTGATCCGGTCGTCGTCACCGGCTCGCATCCCGGTGGTCTCGACGTCGACCACCGCGAACGCGCACTCCTCGAGAAGTGGCGAACCCGACGCCGCACCAACCAGCGCCCAACTGCCGTCCGCCTGCTGCCGCACCCGCGGGTCCGCGCCCAGCAGCGCCACGGCGAGCCGCTCGGCAACAGCTTCCGGCGCCGACGGCATCCCGAGTATCTGCGTCGCGATCGCACCGGCATCGAGCGGACCCTGCTGCATCAGCCCGATCGCCCGGTCGGCCAGTGTTCCACTCGGTCTGGGGGTGAGTCCGATCATCACTGCTCCCGGTGCGACAACGCGTAAGACAAGGTTTCCAGCTCGACGGCGAGATTGACGTTCTTGACGTCAACGCCGTCGGGAACCTGCAACTGAACCGGCGCGAAGTTGAGGATCGCCGTGACGCCCGCAGCCACCAGCCGATCGACCAGCCCCTGTGCCGGATCGGCCGGCGTCACCAGGATCGCGATCTCCACCGCCTCGCGCCTGACGATTGCCTCGAGCTCGGCGACATCCTCGACAACTCCCTCGCCCATCGGTGTGCCGATCCGCGCGGGATCCCGGTCGATCACCGCCACGATCCGGAAGCCCCGCGCCGGAAATCCGGCATACTGCACCAGCGCACCCGCCAGTCGGCCGGCACCGACGATCATCACCCGATAGCGATGCCCCAACCCGAGAATCTCGCGCAGTCGCGCGGCCAATGCATCAACATCATAACCCAGTCCCCGCTTGCCGAACGAACCGAAAAACGACAGATCCTTGCGCACCTGCGCAGAAGTCGTCCCGGCCCGCGACGCCAATGCCTCCGAGGAGATGGTGGCCTTGCCCTGCTGCTGGAACTCTTCGAGGAAACGGAGGTAGATCGCCAGGCGGCGAACAGTGGAGTCGGCGATCTTGCGGCTCTGCATTTGTGAAATGTTTCACTAGCCGGGCTTCGGGGCAACCGGACCTGCCAATTCCCTGAACAATCGGACCAAGTCCGCCACCTCCAGTGCCTCGGGCCGAAGGTCGGGATCGATGTCGGCAGCAGCCAGGATTGCATCCGCAGCGGCGGCATCGACACCACGCGCCTCGCGCAGCGCGCGGTGGATCCGCTTGCGGCGATAGGAAAAGAGCGACACCACCAGGCGGCGGAAGGAACCGATTTCCCCCGGACTCACCAGCGGTTCGGCCCTGGGCGTGAGGTGCACCACGGCGGAGTCGACCCTGGGAGGCGGCCGGAACGACCCCCTGCCGATCCCGAATGCACGCTCGACATTCGCCACGGCGGTGATGCCGATGGTGAGGGCACCGTACTCGCTGGTGCCCGGCGACGCCACCAGTCTTCGCGCGACCTCCTCCTGCACCAGGTAGGTGACGCTGGCCGGCAACGGCTGGCTCAGGGCCTTGTCGAGCAGTGGCGAGGTGATGTAGTAGGGGATGTTGCCGACAACGCGCCAGGTGGCACCCTCGGAGGTCCACGGCGCCACCAGTGCCGGCCAGTCGTGCTCCAGCGCGTCGCCGCCCACCAGCACGAAGTTGTCCCGGCCGTGACGCCGCAACAATGCTGCTGCCATCCGCTCGTCCTGTTCGATCGCCACCACGGTGGCACCGGTGGCCAGCAGCGCAGCGGTGAGTCCCCCCGGACCGGGACCGATCTCCAGCACCACGTCTCCCGGCGCAGCCAGGCTGGTGCGGCTGATCCGTTCGAGCAGTGCGGTGTCGGACAGGAAGTGTTGGCCGAGTGCCTTGCGTGCCCGCACAGTCAGACCCGGATCACCAGCAAGGTGACGTCGTCATCAGGAGATGCGCCGAATTCGCGCAGGTCATCCAGCACCCACGCCACCATCCCTTCGGGAGCAAGTTCACGCCCGGCGCCGAGTCGCTCGATCAGGCGTTCGGCGCCATAGCGGGTGCCGTCGGGTCCGGGTGCATCGGTGAGTCCGTCGGTGCAGAGCACCAGCAGGTCCTGCGCAAACGCCCACGGTTGCACCTGGCGACCAAACGGCGCCTTGCCCGCCAGGCCAAGCGGCGGTGCGGTGGTTGCGAGTCGTTCGACCGATCCGAATCGCGGCACCCGGAAGGCATAGGGATGACCTGCGTTGCTGTATGTGAGTCGACCGCTCTTGGAGTCGAACACGCCATAGAACAGCGACAGGTACATCTCGGTCGACTCGAGTTCGTTGGCAAGCGAGTCGCGCAGCAGTTCCAGGGTTTCATCCGGCACCACGGTGGCGCTGGCGTGAATGCCGGCGGCGGCCATCACCTGTGCGGCAATCAGCGCGGCAGAAAATCCGTGCGACGAGACGTCGCCGATCATAACCCCGATCCGGTCGCGGCCCAGGCGTGCAAAGGTGTGGAAGTCGCCGCCGAGTGATTCCGCCGGCACACTGTGCACTGCGACCTCGGCCTCTCCCTGCAACACTGCCGGTGTCGGCATCAGCTTGACCTGGAGATCGTGGGCCAGTGCAAGTTCGTGGGCGAGCCGGTCTCGTTCGCGTTCCCGCGACACCAGCCTGGCGTTCTCCAGCCCGGCCCCGATCTGGGTGGCGATCGCCGCCAGCAACCTGGTTTCCTCGCGAGTGAATGCACCGCCACCGGCACGCTCCGCCAGCGCCAGCGTGCCGATCACCCGGCTCGGCTGGCCACTGGCGGCGTAGGCGATCGGCACCGCCAGGACTTCTCCACCGGTCCACTTGGGCTGTATTCCGGTTTCGACCCTCTGGGTCCGGAACGCGCGCGCCACCACCACCTGGTCGGGTGCATCGATCGGAACCGTGTCGGGAATCGTGTCGTCCTCGCCGCCCACCACGGCGACAAGCTTGAGGTGGCCGTTCTCGGGTTCGAACACCCGCAACCCTGCCCTGCGCGCGCCCACCACTGCAGCGATCCCACGGACGATCCTGTTGGCAACCACCTCGACCGCCTCCGAATGACCCAGCCATTCGCCGATCGAATAGAGCAGGTCAATCTCCTCGTAGCGCGATGCGAGTTCGCCGGTGAGCGAACTGATCGACTGGCCGGAGCGGATCACGCTGGCGATTATCTGCAGGAGATGACTGGGCACCGCGGGACCGAGCGTGTCTTCGGGAGCGGCGATTTCAATGAACCAGCCGTCGACTCCGGGAACGGCGACGAACGCGGCGGACCTGACGCCGGCGTCGCGCGGGGCCTCCGGTGCGGCGGCAGGTGGTCCGGCGACGAGGCGCCAGGAACCGGCTTCCAGCAGCCACACGCGCAGCGCCGCGCCGGCCAGTTCACCGAGGTGCGGCAGCAGCAGCCGGAGTTCGGTCAGTGTCGGGTCAGTGTCATCCAGATCGTGTTCCCCCGCTCGTTGAACGTGACCGACTCTGCCAGGTTGCGGATCAGGAACAGGCCGCGCCCGCTGGTCCACTCGTGATGGTGCTGCTCGCTGCACGGTTCGGGCACACAATCGGGATTGAAGCCGCGACCCTCATCGGTGACACCAAGCCTGACGGCATCGGCGTCGACGTCGATTTCCACCATCACGTTGCGGGCAGGGTCGTTGTCGTTGCCGTATCGGATCGCGTTGGCCAGGGCTTCCGCCATCACGGTGCGCAACCTGAAGTGCAGTCGGGGCGACAGCACGCCGGCCGCACGACAGCAGTCCACCACCGCCTCGACGGCCTCGCCGATCTGCGCGAGATCGGTCGGGATCACGATCTTGAAGCGTTGCCGGCCGTGATCCGGCAACGGGAGCCGCTCGACCGCGAAGGTCATCGCGTCGTTCAGTAGTGTTCGAGGGCCTGGGTCGCCGAATCGGCTATGACGAACAGGGTGTCGAGCTTGGTGAGTTCGAACAGCGAGCGGAGATCCTCGTTGAGGCCGGCCAGCCGCAGCTCGCCGCCCTGTTCGCGCACCTTCTTGTTGATCGACACCAGCGCTCCCAGGCCGGAAGAGTCGATGTAACCGGTGGGGCCGAAGTCGAGCAGCAGTTTGCGCGCCCCGCCGTCCAGTGCGTCCTGGATCACCTGCTTGAGATCCTGTCGGTTGGCCACGATCAACTGTCCCTCGACCGTCACCACGGTCACGTCACCGCTCGCACGCGCAGTCGTGATTCCCATCTGGTTCAATGCTCCTCGAGAGTGCCCGGAGGGCGGGCGGTCCCCTGCAGCGCCACCATCGCCGCCACATCAACAATATCGTCGGGCGTCGCCCCTCGCGACAGGTCCGACATCGGTCGTGCCAATCCTTGCAGCAGTGGCCCGGCCGCTGTCGCCCCGGCCAGCCGCTCGGTGAGCTTGTAGCCGATGTTGGCGGCATCGAGCGACGGGAAGATCAGCACGTTGGCCCGCCCGCCCACTCGCGACGCGGGATTCTTGCGATACGCGACCGCCGGAACCAGCGCCGCATCGACCTGCATCTCGCCGTCAGCCAGCACGTCGGGACGCAACTCTCGGAACAATTGCACCGCGGCGCGAACCCGCTCCACTTCGGGTCCCGAAGCGCTGCCGGCGGTGCTGTAGGACAGGAACGCCACCACCGGTTCGTCGCCGATCAGCGAGCGCCGGTCGTCGGCGGCGGCGGCGGCAATCGCTGCAAGCTGCTGGGGCGTCGGTGTCGGCACCACCGCCACATCGGCGTAGGTGAGCACCGATTCGTCGTCGAGACCGTGGTACATCGCTGCACTTACCACCGACACACCCTCCCTGGGCCCGATCAGCCACAGCGCGGCACGGATCACGTCGGCGCTGGCTGCGGTGGCACCGGCCACGCAGCCGTCGACATCGCCCATCGCCACCAGTGCGGCCCCGAAACGGATCGGATCAGCGGCCAGATCGAGCGCGTGCAGGCCGTCGCGCACCCGCTCCGGTTGCCGGGTCCTGAGCAGGTCACCCACGGCAACCGCGCGCGGATCTCCAGCCAGCGATCCGTGCAGCAGGATCGGTTCGGCGATGCCGAGCCTGGCGATCTGCGCGGCAGCGGCCTGGATCCGTAGGTCGCCCCCCTCGGGAAAGACAATCCGGGCCCCGCTGCCGGCCGCGCGCGCCCTGATCAGCTCGCGGAAGCTCACGCCGGAAAGCGCTCCGCCAGGGCCCTGGCGACCGAAGGGTGCACCAGTCCCTCCAGGTTGCCGCCAAACCGTGCTGCCTCGCGGATCAGCGACGAGGACAGGTAGGTCAGATCCACGGCCGGGACCAGGAACACCGTCTCCAGCCCGGGATTGAGGCGACGATTCATCATTGCCATCTGAAACTCGTATTCGAAGTCGCTCACCGCACGGAGTCCGCGCACCGCCAGGGTGGCGTCGCGTTCGCGCGCGAATTGCGACATCAGTCCGGAGAATGATGCGAACTCGAAACGGGGATCATCCCCGAGCGAGTCCTGCAGGAACTGCAATCGCTCCTCGACCGAGAACAGCGGTGCCTTGTTGGGATTGATCGCCACTGCGACGATCACCTTGTCTGCCAGGGTGAGGGCACGCCGGGCCAGGTCCTCGTGGCCGCGCGTGATCGGATCGAACGAACCGGGGTAGATCGCGATGCGTGTCATCGGCTCCGCACAAAGGTGACGGCCACGTCCCCCCAGCGACGGGTGTCGTCGCCATCCAGGACGGTCCTGGGATCGTGTTCCACCGCGAGCAACCCGGCGAACGGCACCCGTCGCCACACGGCGATCAGTCGTTCCGCAAAGTCTACACTGAACGGCGGATCCGCCAGCGCGACGTCGAAGCTGCCCGGGCCCAGCCCGGCCGCGAACCGGAGCGCATCAGCCCGTCGCACGGTGGTGCGGTCGCTGGCGTCGAGCGCCGCGATGTTGGCCGCCAACGCTTCAAGCGACGCCGGCAACAACTCGACAAAGGTGGCGTGGGCCGCCCCGCGCGACAGCGCCTCCAGCCCGAGCGCCCCGCTGCCTGCAAACAGGTCGACAACCCGTGCGCCGGCAAGCTCTGGCGCCAGGATCGACAACCACGCCTCGCGGACCCGCTCGGCGGTGGGCCGCACCTTGCGATCAGCAGGCACCTTGAGTCGGCGACCTCCCCAGGCGCCGCTCACGATCCGGGTCACTTTCGTGCCTGCGCCACAGCCACCACTCGCGCCTGCAGCGTGGAACGACCCTGCCACTCGTTGCGCTCGAGCCGGAACGCCACGTCAACCGCAGAACCCAGCAAGCCGGCAGCGCGATCGGCCCAGTCGAAGGCAATCGCATCGAGCCGGGTCCGCGCCCCGGTGATGGTGGCCTTGAGATGATTGCTTCCCACCGTGCGCGCGCCATCGAGGTGCACCTCGCGCACCCCGAACACCGGTGCCGGGTTGCCCGGACCACAGGGTTCGAGGTGCCGGCCCAGGCGCTCCAGTTCATCACTCACCTGATCGGCCGTCAGTTCGAGGTCCACTCGCTGCACCAACCCGAGTGCCGCAACCGGCAACCTGTCCCGGGCAATCCGGTTGAACCGTTCGCGAAAGGCGTCCACCTGGTCGGTGCGCACCGTGAGACCCGCGGCCATCGCGTGCCCGCCGTGACGTTCGAGCAGGTCGTCGCACTGCTCCAGCGCATCGTGAAGGTCGAAGCCGTCGACGCTCCGACCGCTGCCCTTGCCGACACCGTCAGCCAGCGAGATCAGGAATGTCGGGCGACCGAACCTCTCCACCACTCGCGAGGCGACGATTCCGATCACGCCGGGGTGCCAGCGGTCGGCGGCCAGCACGATGGCGCGGTGCTGCTCGGGGTCGGCGTACTCGCGTTGGACCATCGCAAGCGCTTCGGCCAGGATCTCCCGATCCAGCGCCTGCCGCTGCTGGTTGAGCGCCTCCAGTCGCAACACGATCCGCGCCGCCTCGCCCTCGTCATCGGTTAGCAACAGTGACACCCCGACCGCGGCATCATCGATCCGACCCGCTGCATTGAGACGCGGCGCGATGGTGTAGCCGACCTGTCCGGCCCGCAGCCTGGCCGGGTCGACGCCCGCACCGCGGATCAGTGCGCGCATTCCCGGCCAGCGCGACGACTGCATCAGCTTGATTCCCTGCTTGACCAGGATCCGGTTCTCGCCCACCAGCGGCACCACATCGGCAATCGTGGCCAGCGCCACCAGGTCGAGCAGGTACCAGCAGAAGTTGGTCGGCAGGCCCAGCCGAGGCGCCAGCGCCTGCGCCAACTTGAAGGCAACACCGGTGCCCGACAGCATCGTGAGGCCGGAGTCGTCGTCGGCACGCTGCGGATCGATCACCGCTTCCGCGTCGGGCAACGCGGCACCCGGCAGGTGATGGTCGGTGACGACCACCCGGAATCCGCGCGCCCGTGCCGCCGACACGGCATCGACGGCACTTATGCCACAATCACAGGTGATGATCAGCGACGCGCCGACCCGAGCAGCCTCGGCGATCCCGGTAGGACCAAGGTCGTAGCCGTCACGAATGCGGTGCGGCAGGAATGGATGAACGCTGGCGCCCGCCTCGCGCAGGGTACGCACCAGCAATGCGGTGGCACACTGGCCATCGACATCGTAGTCGCCGTGCACCAGGATGGTCTCGCCGCGATCGACCGCGGTCGCCACCTGATCAACCGCTTCGGCCATCGCACGCAGACTGTACGGATCGGCCAGGGCGGCCAATTCGGGTCGCAGGAAGCGACGCGCGGCGTCGGGAGTGGCGTGACCACGCTGCACCAGCAGTGCGGCGAGTGGCAGGGGCAGCTTGAGCTCGGCCGCCAGCATTTCGGCGGCACCGGGTTCGGGGGCCGGTGCCACCCGCCACCGCGGCAGCGGCAACCCCACCGGCGTTGTCAGCTTGCCGACTCCTCGAGGTACAGGATCGCACCACACATCTCGCAGCCATCCAGCAGTATTCCCTCGGCCTGCAACTGGCCGATCCGTGAACGCGGGATCGCGGTGTAGCAAGCGGTGCAGGTGCTGTTCACGGCCGGCACCAGCACTTCGTTGCGGCGCGAACCGCGCAAGCGGTCGTACCGGGTGCGCAACGCCCGGTCCAGTCCGCTGGCCGCCCTCTCGCGCTCGGCAGCGGCTGCGTCGTGTTCCGCCTGCGCCGCGTTGACCCGTTGGTCCAGTTCGGCTCGCTCCGCCTGCTGCGACTCCTCCAGCTCGGCGAGTGCGGCCTTCGCAGCTTCCAGCGCCGCCTCGCGCTGAGTGGTCTCCTCGGCGCAACGGATCCACTCACTCTCCTCGCTGGCCAGGATGCTGCGCGCCAGCTCGACGTCAGCCATCAACTGTGCTGCCACCCGCGGATTGCGCTCGTTCTCGAGCCGTTCCCGGCGACGCTCCTGCAAGCTGCGCTGCGACTCCAGCTTTGCCTCCCGCTCGTCGCGACGCGCGGCGGCATCTGCAACCGCACGAGTCAGCGACGCGATCTGCTGCCGGGCCGCTTCGAGCCTGGCGTCGAGGGCGGCGCGCTCGGTATCGAGCGCCTCGAGAAGGCCGGCTGTCTCAGCGAGCCTGTGGTCCTTCCCCTGGACGTCCAGCAGCTTGGGGAGATCGGGATGCATCGAGGTCTACTCCTCTGGTGGCGGGTAGTCGCGGCCAGCGCGTGCCCGCCGCGTGGCTGCAAGATACAACTGGAATCTGGCCTGTCCTTCGCGGCTCATCGCCTGCCAGCGTCGCCGCCGCTCCAGCGGGTCGGTTTCGGCGGCGATATCGGGAAACTGGTGAATCTCGTCCAGCGCCTCCAGCGCACCGGCGTACTCGCCGTCGGCGTCGTACCCCTCCAGCGAGATGTCGCTGGACACCAGCCGGGTCCACGCCTCCCTGGCCCGCTGATCGAGCGATTCATAAGCGTCCTCGATCGCGCCGCCATCGGGAATCCCTGCCAATGCCTCGAAGATTCGCCGGAACGTCGGCACACCGAATCGATCGGGGGAAACCTCGTCGGTCGCCCTGCGACGCCATTCGGGATGCTGCAGCAGGATCCTGAGCAGCCGCCGCTCGATCTCCCTGCCCGGAGTCCGGGCCGCGCGGGGATCGTACTCACCTTGCTGCCTTATGGGCGGCTGCTGCTGTGGTTGCCGAGGCGGTGGTGTGCGCGCCGGGCGAACCGCGGCCTCCTGCGCCACCGTGTCACGCGGGATCCCCAGTCGCTCGGCCACCCGCGATACGTAAAGTTCCCGGGTGACCGGGTCACTTGCGGCGCGCAGTGTCGGCAACAACCGGTCGAGCGACTCGCGTGCCTTGTGCACGTCGGCGAACCAGCCCCGCAGATCCAGCAGTTGCAACTTGCGCTCGAGCACGTCGACCGCGTCGCGGACCAGTGCTTCCATCGCCGCTGCCCCGCCCCGCTGCACCACCGTGTCGGGATCATCCCCCTCGGGCATCGTGACGACCCGCACCCGCATTCCCTCGGCCAGCAGGATGTCGGCGGCCCGGAACGAGGCGCGCAACCCTGCGGGATCGGAATCGTAGCAGAGGACCACTTCGCCGGTGTAGCGATGCAGCAGCTTGGCCTGTGCCTCGGTGAGGGCGGTTCCCAGTGGCGCCACCACGTGGTCGATCCCGGCCATCGAAAGCCTGAGCGCGTCGAAGTATCCCTCGACCACGATGGCACACTCTGCCTTGCGGATCGCCAGCTTGGCGATGTGCAGGTGGTAGAGCTGTTCGCCCTTGTGGAAGATCGGTGTCTCGGGTGAGTTGAGATACTTGGGCTCACCCGGACCCAGCAACCGGCCACCGAATGCGACCACTCGTCCGCGCAGGTCGTGAATCGGGAACAGCAGCCGGTTGCGGAAGCGGGGATAGTGAGTGCCGTCGTCGCGGCGCTGGATCAGGGCTGCTTCCTCGAGCGCCGCCTCGCCCACGCCGAGCTGCTTCATCGCGGCAAGGAAGTCGTCATTGCGTGGCGCCCAACCCAGACCGAACTCCGCCGCGGCATCGAGCGAGAATTGCCGCTCCTGCAGGTAGCGACGCGCACCGTCGGCATCTGCCGCCTCGCGCAACCGCGCCGCAAACCACCCCTGCGCCGCATCACAGGCCTGGAAAAGCGGCTCCCGCGGATCGGGACCCGCCTGCGCCTGTTGCTCGGGGATCACGATGCCGACTCGACGAGCCACCTCGCGCACGGCACTCGGATAGTCCAAGCCGAACCGCTCGCGGTACCACGTGAACACGTCGCCTGCCGCGTGGCACACGAAGCAGTAATAGAGATTCTTGCGAGGCACCACCGCGAAGTTGCGATTGGTGCCGCCGTGAAATGGACACGGGCCGCGCCAGTCACTGCCGGTGCGCTTGAGTTGCACCGATTCCTGGACGATCTCGAGCAGGTCGGCGGCATCGCGAACCTGTTCGATCAGTTCATCCGGTATCCGCGACATCAGGCCAGCACCGCGACCGTTACCCCGGTGCCGCCCTGTGCCCTCGGCGCAAAATCGTAGGACGCCACCCGGCGGTCCTGCTCCAGCAGCCGCCGAACCGCGTCGCGGAGGACCCCGGTTCCCATCCCGTGAATGATGCGCACCCACGGCTGTTCCGCCAGCACCGCGCCGTCGATCGCCGCCAGCACCTCGCGCTCCGCCTCGTCAGCCCGCATCCCCCGCAGGTCAATTTCCCAGTCGGCTTGTGGAACCGGAGCGTCGCCACGTGGGGCCGACGGCGCGCGGCGCGGGGCCGACTCCCTTGCCACCCGGGTGAGAGTTGCCGACTTGACCACCAACCGCATCGACCCCACCAACACCACCGCTCGGCCGTCGCCACGGAGTTCCGCGACCTCACCCACGGCACCGGTTCCAAGTCGCACGCTACTGCCGACGGTGACAGCCTCGCCGTCGCCTGCGGGCAGCTCGCCTTCATCGTCCAGGCGAGCCGCCTCGGCTCGGACACCTTCCTCCACCAGTCGGCGCGCCTCGCGCGCCTCGGCCTGGTCGGCAGCACCCTTGGCCAGCGACAGCGCCTGCTCCACCCGGGAGCGCGCCGCCAGGAGGTATGCCTTGGCCTGTCGCGCCATTTCGCGCTCGGCTGCCTTCTCTCGCTGCTCCAGCGCCTTTTCGCGCTCGAGTGCGGCTTGCTCACGGACATCGGCAACTGCGGCTCGTCGGTCGACCTCGATGGCCCGCTCGATCAGTTCGTGCTCGTCGCGCCGCAGTTCCTGTTCGCGCGACTCGACGCTGGCCAGCAATTCGTCGAGTCGGCGTTCGGCCTCCGGCACCAACGCGTCGGCCACTGCCAGCACCCTCTCGTCGACGCCGAGTCGCCGAGCGATGGCCAAACCGTAGGAGCGCCCCGGGATCCCCTTGGTGAAGCGGTAGGTGGGCGACAGTGTCGCGGCATCGAACTGCAGCGATCCGTTCACCACACCAGGAACCCTGCTGGCGAGTGACTTGAGGGCACCGAGGTGCGTGGTTGCGATGGTCAGCGTGCCACGCCCGGTCAGTTCCTCCAGTACCGCCATCGCCAGGGCCCCGCCCTCGGCGGGATCGGTGCCGCTGCCGACTTCATCGAGAATCACCAGCGTACCCCGGTCCGCCCGATCGAGGATCCGGCGCAACTCGGCGACGTGGGCCGAAAACGTCGACAGGTCGGCCGCAATGGATTGATGATCGCCGATGTCGACGAACAGGCCGGTGAGATGCGGAACACTGCTGCCGGCACCAAGCGGTGGCACGACGCCACTCTGCACCAGCACCAGCGCCAGGCCGACCGACTTGAGAAGCACCGTCTTGCCACCGGTGTTCGGGCCGGATATCAGCAGGGTGCGTTCCGCGTCGTCGAGCGTCAGGTCGAACGGCACCACCGCCACACCGCGCGCCAGCAGCAGCGGGTGCCGCGCCCCGAACAACCGCAGGGCTCCACCCACCCCACTCAGCGTCGGCACTTCGGAATCGAGGTCGTTGGCCCACGAGGCGCGCGCCAACAGGGTGTCGACCTCGACGCACATCTGGTGCAGTGCGGCGAGTCCGGCACGATCCGGGCGCAGCAGCTCGGTGACTTCACGCAGCACCGCCAGTACCGCGCGCTCCTCGGCGATCATCGCGGCGCGGAGCGCGTTGCCCAGTTCGATCGCGGCGCTGGGTTCGATGAACAAGGTTCCTGCGGAACCCGACTCGTCGTGAATGATCCCATCAGGCCGGGTGCGGGCGTCGCGCCGGACCGGAATCACGTAGCGACCGCCACGCATCGTCACCGCACCGCCACTGTCCTGATCACGGAGAATCGTCTCCAACCGACGGATCAGTCGCTCGCGGGCAGCGTGCACCTCGCGCCGGGCGGCGGCCAGCTCGGGACTGGCGCTGTCGAGCAGTTCACCGTCGTCGGAAACAGTGCGCTCCAGCCTTCGCTCGATCTCACGTGGCAGCGCTGACACCCGCAATTCGGCCAGCGTGGCTGCAGACTCCGACACGCGATCGAGTTCACTGCTCACGATCCGGCCGGCCGTCAGGGTGCGGCGGATATCGACCAGTTCGCCAAGTTCGAGCACGCTGCCGTCGACCCGGAGCCGCGCCAGTGCGCCGGCGATGTCCGCAACTCCGGGCACTTCGATCCGTTCACCACGGCGAAGCAGCGTGAGCAGTTCGGCGATGCGGGCGAAGTCCGGGGCGATCTGTCGGGGACTATCGACCGGGCGGAGCGCCCGGATCCGGGCGGCGGCCACGGGACCGGCGGCCCTTGCGGCCAGAACTTCGAGAACGGCGGCGAACTCAAGTGCTTCGAGCGCCTCCGGTGCCACGGCGGGGGTCATCCCTGGCCGAGCGTCTCGCGGGCGATCCGGTTGATCACCTTGCCGTCGGCACGCCCGCGGAATTCCGACATCAACTTGCCCATCAACTGGCCCAGGTCGGTGGCACCGCCGTCGACCGCGGCCCGGGCGGCGCTTCGGATCACCTCGGGGTCCAACTCCGGCGGGAGCCAATTCCTGAGCGTATCGATCTCGGCCTGCTCCCGCCCGGCCAGGTCGGAGCGTCCAGCTGAGGTGTACTGCGCCACCGAATCCTCGCGCTGCTTGACCTGCTTGCGGAGCACGTCGATCACGTCGCTGTCGCTGAGCGGCCGGGGTGAATCGAGTTCACGATTCTTCAGCGCAGCAAGGACCGTCCCCAACAGCAGGGTCCGGTCCTTGTCACCAGCCTTGCGCGCCGCAATCTGCTCGGCGCGAAGTGTTTCGAGGAGGTCAGGCATTGACGCGACCGCGGCGATTCTTCCGCTGGGCGGCGTTCATCTTGCGCTTCTTCTTCTCGCTCGGCTTCTCGTAGTGGCGATGCTTCCGCAGATCGGAAAGGATCCCGGCCTTCTCGCACTTCTTCTTGAAGCGCTTGAGCGCGCGCTCGAAGCTCTCGTCATCGTGGAGGATGACTTCGGACATTTACTGACTCACCCCTCTCAAGCCCCGGTCAGGGGCGGCAGATGATGGATAACCCAGAAGTATACTGTCTGCGCCGGGATTTCGGAAGGGAGAGCAGCCAACCGATCAGCCCGGGGGCCAGGCCATCTGGCGACCGCCCAGCACGTGGAGGTGCAGGTGGTCGACCGTCTGGCCGCCCTCCCTGCCGGTGTTGATCACGAACCGGTACCCGGCCCCTTCGAGATCCAGCTCGCGGGCCACCTCCACCCCGAGCCGCATCACCTCGGCCATCACCTGGTCGCCCCGCTCCAGCGCCATCGTGTCGGCTGCGGTGGCGGCGTGTGCGATCGGCACCACCAGCACGTGTACCGGCGCCTGGGGATTGACATCGTGAAAGGCGATCGCGTGGGCGCTCCGGGCGACCTCGCGGGCGGGGATCTCCCCCGCGATGATCCGGCAGAAGATGCAGTCCATCAATGCCTCCGTGCCTGGGCCGCGCTGGCCCGGTTGTGTTCGGTGACCACCGCCGCCGAGATCGCGGCGGTCTCGAATCGCAGCAGGTGGCGTCCGAGCGAAATCCTCACTGCGCTGAAGTGGCGCTCGATGTCATCGAGCTCGGCATCGGTGAAGCCGGCCTCGGGGCCGATCAGCCAGCCGACCGGATTCTGGGCACCGATCCCCGGATGCGGAACGCCGCCGTGGTCGGCGAGATACCAGCTCACCAGATGGCCGGCCTCGGCAAGGCCATCGAGGGTGACCAGGTCGAGCACCACCGGAAACCACGGATTGCCGGCCTGCTTGCACGCCTCTCGTGCGCGACGTCGCACCTTGTCGATGGCGGATTCGCGCAGTCGGGTGGCAACGCTCCGGGTGTGGGTTGTAACCAGCGGCACCAGGTGAGTCACCCCGATTTCAGCGGCCTTCTCGGCCACCCAGAGGAAGCGGTCGCGATCCCCGGCGGCGACTGCCAGCATCGTCACCGGCGGCTTCATATCCATCGCCGCCAACTCGACGACGAAGTACCAGTGACCCTGCTCCGACTCGACGTGACCGAAGCCGAGGCCGCCCTCGCCATCGAGCGCGTGGACGGTGTCGTGCTGGTCGGTGCGACGCACCTCGAGGTGGTGCGCCTCCTCGTCGCTCAGCCTGATCCGGGCACCGTCGATCAACGTGCCGGCGGGAACCAGGATATGCCTCACCCCGGTCGCCGCGCCGCGACCGCCCACCAGCCGGCATCTTCCGTGGTGTCGATCACGTCCCAACCCGCCGATTCCAGCACCGGACGGAACAACGGCTCCTCGGCGATTTCCATTCCGGAGAAGATCGCGATGCCACCCGGCAACAGCGCACTCTCGATCGACGGCAGCAGCATAGTGTTGACGTTGCGGAGTATGTTCGAGCAGACCAACTGCACGGGACCGAACAGTCCGTGCAGCGCGGCTGCGTCTCCGGCCAGGAAGGTGAGTCGCGAGTCGACCCGATTGCGGCGGGCATTGGCCTCGGCGATCGGGTTGGCATCTTCATCGACCTCGATGCCGACCGCACCACCGGCACCCAGCAGCACCGCGGCAATCGCGAGGATGCCGGAACCGCTGCCGAAATCAAGCACCCGCCAGCCCGGCTGCAGATGACGCTCCAGCAGCGTGAGGGCTGCTCGCGTGGAACCGTGCTCGCCGCTGCCGAATGCAGACTCGGGGTCGAGCACCAGGACCACCTGATCAGGCGATGCGTCAACCGGCAACCACGAGGGTGTCACGATCAGGCGCCCGAAGCGGCGGGTCCGGATGCCATCGCGCCACTGCACCGACCAGTCGACCGGATCGAGTCTGTGCACCTCGCCGCTGATGCCTGGAAAATCGGCCATCAACTTCGCCAGCATCCGGTTCGCACCGGCCTCGTCCTCACACACCGTGGCAAGCTTGCCGGGTTCCGGTTCTTCGACACCCTGGCCGGTGGCCGCCACCATAGCGGCGGCCAGGCGATCGGTTTCCGACGCCGGACAGGCCACCTTGACCTGCCACCAGGCCCCGGTCACGCGCCGAGCGCTTCCTTGAGGCGCGACCAGAAGCCACTGCCCTCCGCCGGACCATCGGCCTCGTGCTGCTCGAGTTCGGCAAAGAGTCGCCGCTGCTCATCGTTGAGGTTCCTGGGTGTCCACACCTGCACCCGGGCATTGAGATCACCGGTGCTGTTGCCGCCCAGCCTGGGAAGACCCTTGCCCTTGATCGTCAGCACCGAACCAGACTGGGTACCTGCGGGAACCACCAGCTCGTGCTCACCCCACGGCGTCGGTACCTGCAGCGTCGCTCCCAGTGCCACCTGCGAAAACGCCAGCGGCAGTTCGAGCCAGAGATCGTCACCGTCGCGCGTGAAGCGCTCGTCGTCCTTGACGTCGAGCACCACGATCAGGTCCCCTGCCTGACCGCCGCGGGCACCGGCGGCACCCTGGCCGCGCAGGGTGATGTAGTTCTGCGACGACACCCCAGCCGGAATGTCGACCGCGACCGTCCGCTCGGTCTTGACGCGACCCTCACCACGACAGACTTCGCACGGGGTGCGGATCACGGTGCCCTCGCCGCGACAGGTCGGGCAGGGCCCGACCTGCACGAACTGCCCGAACACCGATCGCGCGGCGCGACGGACCTCGCCCGTGCCGTTGCAGGTGCCACAGGCGACCGGCTTGGTGCCCTTCCCCGCACCACTGCCGCCGCAGGTTTCACAACCTGACAGCGTCTTGATCTTGATGTTGCGCTTGACCCCGGTGGCAACGTCCTGCAGCGACAGCTTGACCGTGACCTTGACGTCCTGGCCACGGCGAGCGTCGCCGCCTCCGGCGCGGCCGCCGAAGATTCCCTCGAAGCCACCCATCCCGCCGAAGTCGCGCATAAAGATGTTGAGCGCCTCGCTCAGGTCGACGTGCTCGAACCCCGAGAAGCCGCCTGCACCGCTGGGTGCCGACCCAAACCGGTCGTAGTGCGCCCGCTTCTGCGGATCGACCAGCACCTGGTAGGCCTCGCTCAGTTCCTTGAACTTCGACTCGGCCTCCGCAGTCGTGTTGCGATCGGGATGGTACTCCATCGCCAGCCGACGGTACGCCTTCTTGATCTCGCCCTCACTCGCGCTTCGGGTGACGCCGAGGATCTCGTAGTAGTCGCTCACTGCAGCAATCCTTCCACCAGGCGACCGGTGTGCTCCACCAGTCCAATGATCTTGTCGTATGGCATCCGCGTGGGCCCCAGGACGCCGATCACGCCGGCCGCACCGCCGCGTCGATACGAGCTGGTTACCAGGGTGAATCCGGTGAGGTCGGGATCGGGGTGTTCGCCACCGATGGTGACCGTGAGTCCCTCGGCGCGGCGCAAAGCCAGCGCATCGCGCAACAGGTCGCGTCGCTCGGTGATGGCTATCAGCGACCGCATCTTCTCGCCCGATGAAAACTCCGGTTGCTCCACCAGGCCCACCGCACTGCCCAGCACCACTGCGTCACCGCCGGAGGACAGGTCGAAGATGCCGTCACCCTCTGCCATCACGATGTCGAGCAGCACCGCTGCCTCCGACGACGACGTGACATCGCGCAGCCTGTCGCTCAGGGTGGCGCGCACTTCGCGCAACGTGAGACCTGCCAGTCGGCTGTTGAGCAGTGACTCGACTTCGCGCACGTGCGTCGGGTCCACCGTGATCGGCACCCGCACGAAGATCGTCCGCACGGTGCCACTGCGGAGGTTGAACACCAGCAGCAACCGGTCCGACGAGACCGACACGAGTTCGATCCGCTCGAGCAGCAGTTCCTCCAGCGCCGGTGCAACCGCGACACCGAGTTCCTGGGTGAGGATGCCCAGCACCTGTGCTGCGCGACGGAGCAGTTCCTCGCTTTCCAGCGCCACGGTGCCGAGCTCCTGCTCCAGCGTCCGTTGGGAGTCGCTGTCGGGCGGCCGCCGCCGCACGATGGTGTCGACGTAGAAGCGGTAGGCCTGGTCGGTGGGAATCCGGCCGGCCGAGGTGTGGGGATGGTACAGGAATCCCTTGGCCTCGAGGTCGCTCATCGTCGACCGGATCGAGGCCGGCGAGATGCCCAGCGCCGACCTGCGGGCCACCGTCTGGCTGCCGGCCGGTTCCGCAGTTGCGATGTAGGTCTCGATCACCGCCTCGAGGACCCGCCGCTCGCGGTCGCTCAGTGAGCCAAGTTGCGTCATCCGCTAAACTTACGAAGCTCCGACCCGGCTCACCAGCGCATCGAGCCGGAGCCAGCCCTGGGCGGTGAGCCGGATCCGGCCGTCGTGGCGCACCGCCCAGCCCTCCCGGAGCCAGTCGCGGGCCGATTCCGGCGGCAAATCGGCTTCCGGCAGGCCGCCGTCGGTACGCAACCCCAGATACAGCCGCTCCAGCCCGTGGGCCTCAGCCGACAACTGTTCCCGGCCCGCCTCCAGCGATCGACCGGCAGCAGCCGCCTCCAGGTAGACCTGCCACTCCCGCAGCTTCCACGACCTTTCACCTGCGAGGAACGAGTGGGCACTGGGACCGAGCCCCAGATACTGGGCACCACTCCAGTAGGACTGGTTGTGGCGCGATCGCCGACCCGGCCGGGCAAAGTTTGACACCTCGTAGTGCTCGAAGCCCGCCTCGCCCAGCCGACGATGGGCCCTCAGGTATTCGTCGGCGTAGCGCGAATCGTCAGTGACAGCCACCACACCGCGCGCCACCCAGCGGGCCAGCGGCGTGTGCGGCTCGACAGTGAGTCCGTACAGCGACACGTGATCGGGTGACAGCGCCAAGGTGCGCTCGATGTCGTCGTCCCAGTCGCGCGGCACCTCGTCGGGCAACGCGAATATCAGGTCCACCGACAGGTTGTCGATTCCGGCGTCGCGCAGCATCGCAACCGCAGGTGCCACCTGCTCCACGCGATGGGTGCGATGCATCCACTCCAGCACCGCCGGATCGTGACTCTGCACCCCGAGCGAGATGCGATTGACACCGGCGGAACGCCAGGATCGCGCCAGCTCCGGTGTGACGTCGTCGGGGTTGGCCTCGACGGTGATCTCGACATCGTCGGCAACCGGCGCGTCACTCCTGAACATTCGTACCAGGTCGGCGACCGCCTCGCCGCCGATGCGCGAGGGCGTGCCACCACCGAAGTAGATCGTGTCGATCGTCGCACCGGCCATCACCTGCCGGTCGAGTGAATGCTGCCAGTCGCTGCGGATCGCCGCCACGAACTCGCTCACCGGCGTCCGGGCACGCACTGCGATCGCGAAGTCGCAGTATGAGCAGCGTCGCGCACAGAAGGGTACGTGGATGTAGAGGTGCATCGGGGCCGGCTACGCCACGATGTTGCCCGGGGCCAGTAGCCCCTTGGGATCGAGCGCGTGCTTGATGGCGCGCATCGTGTCGAGCTGCATCTGCGAATACTGCAACGGCAGCCACTGCCGCTTGATCTTGCCGATACCGTGCTCGGCTGCGACGGTGCCTCCCATCGCCAGTATGTGGTGCAGTGTCTCCGATATCACCCGCTCTACGACTTCGACCTCGCCGGAATCGCGCGCGATGTAATCCTGGTGCGGATGACCGTTGCCGGCGTGACCATACACCGTCGGCAGCGACACGCCGTGTCGCTCCGCCGCGGCACGGGCGATGTCGAGCGCCTCGGCGAGCCGGTTGTAGGGAACCGCCCAGTCGGTGGCCAGTCGCCGGCCTCCGGCTGGACCGAAGGCATTGCCGCGTTCCAGCATCGTGGCCGGCACTGCGTGTCGCACCAGGCGCGCGGTCCGAATGGCAGCGTCGTTGTCGAACACCAGCAGGTCGTCGCTGAGCGCGCCAAGCTCCTCGGCCAGCGAGAGCCAGTTGTCGAAGTCGAGTTCCTCGTCGCCGGCGTGTTCCTGTTCGGTGTAGATGAACGCCTCGCCGATCCACTGGCTGCCACCCTCCTGGCCACGGACTATCTCCAGCGAACGCGAATCAAGGAACTCCAGGCAGCGCGGGTCGATCCTGCCCGTGCGCGCCAGCTCCCGCGCACTGCGCACGAACGCCAACGCAGCAGCCTGCGATGGAAACGGGATCCCGAGTCCCGTCACCCGCTCGGGGAGTGGCAACAACGAGAGCTCCGCCGCGACCACAATGCCCAGCGTGCCCTCGGAGCCGATGAACCAGTCGATCGGATCCTGCACGGCTGCATATCCTACCGTGTTCTTCTCCAACCGGCTGCGGCGCACGGTGGTGAGCTCGCCGTTGGCGAGCACCACCGTGAGTGCATTGACGTGACGCCGGGTGGCGCCGTACTTGAACGACCGGGCACCCGAGGCGTTGCAGGCGATCGCGCCACCCAGCGCCGCCTCCTCCTCGCTGGTGGGGTCGGGAGCAAACAGCAATCCCTGGGCGGCGAGTCGTCGCTTGAGATCCGCCACCCCGATCCCGGGCTCCACCGTGACCGTCATCGCGTCGAGATCGATGTCGAGAATCCGGTCGAGGCCCCGAACCGAGAGTACCACTCCCGAATCACAGATCGGGCCGGCCGTCATACTGCTCATACCAGCCGACGGAGTGACTCGGGTGTCCGCCGAGGCGGCCTCCTTCATCACCTCGACAACTTCGTCGGGGCTGGTGGGGCGGGCCACACCCTCGGGGACCAGGGTAATCCCCGAGGCATCTGTCGCAAAGGCGCGACGGACAGCCAAGTCGGTGGTGACCACGTCACTCATCGTCATCGCTCAAATATGCACCATTCCCAGCCAGTATGGTCCTGAGGTTCGATTGCCCCCTGCACTCGGTCCTTCGCCATTCGATCACCGTAGCCCGGGCAAGGTCGACGCACGCCGGGTCTGCTCATCGTGTGACCCGGACAATGTCGAGCGCACGCCGGGT
>CBFGRM010000009.1:0-45760 GCA_965651205.1 uncultured bacterium | reverse complement strand
AGAGCCCGTAGCGCGGCCAGCCCCAGAACATCAGGGTCAACAGGCCGATGCCTGCACCGGGATGTTTGAGCACCGAGTGTGAATACGAGCCGCCGATGAACACCATCGACCACTCGCCGGCGGTGGCCACCTCGGGCAGATATCGCTGCACCAGAAGGTCGCCGGCCGCGACTGCGGCCGCCCACGCGGCGTCGTCGCCCCTGGAGGTCCGCCAGGTGCGGGTTCCGCCCGCCCCCACCAGGGGCTTGACCACCACCTGTTCCGCCGCCAGCTCCGACAGGACCGAGCCCAGGTCGGTGCCGCTTCCCTTGCGCACCACGGTTGCCTCCGGCAGTGGCACGCCGGCCGCAGCCAGCTCGAGCAGGTAGCGCTTGTCTGAGTTCCAGCGGACCGTTGGTGCCGGATTCCAGAGCACCATCCGGGTGGCAACCTCGTCCAACGCGGTCAGGAACTCCCCGACCCGGAGGGCATAGTCCCAGGTGCTGCGGACGATGGCCAGGTCGGCCTGAGGAATTGGGTCCGACCATACGGCCGGTCGCACTTCCCATCCGGCCGCGGCGAACGCTGCTCTAAGCGGGGCATCGTCAGGACTCAGGTCCGGCAGGGCCGCGTGGGTAAGCAACAGCACGCGCGGAGCGCCGCCCGACTGCGATGTCGGGCGGCCTGCGTTGGTCCGTTGCATTCAGGGTTCGACCGGGATCAAGCGGAGGTCCTGATAGTCGAACGAGAAGTCGACGCTAGGTGAGGCGGGAGCCATCCGTGCCTCTGCCACCTTGCCGTCGGGGCCAAGCTGGAAGGTGATGAAGGCATCGGCCCGCAACTCGCGATCCCGCCAGCGTACCAGGAACGTCTCGTACTGCCAGTGGATGAGGTCACCCACCAGTGCCGGAGTCGGCACGAACCTGATCGACAGCTTGCCGTCATCGTGGCTAACCCGCACATCGCCGTACCAGTCGTCTCGATAGGTACCGGCGTATTCGGCCAGCGGACGTGCCGGGCGCGACAGCGAGTCGCGCGCGGCGGCGGCACGAGCATCGGTGGCGGCCACATCAGCGCTGTTGCGCGCTGCCAGCTCCCGGTAGACGGTGCGCCAGTCGTGCTCCGCGCCGAGGAAGTGGTCGAGTATCCGCCACACGATCGGATCCATCGCGGGCGACTCGTGATTGGTGAACACCGCCACGCCGAGATTCAGCTCGGGGAGCAGCGCCACACGGGAGATGAAACCGGGGAGCCCGCCCGTGTGTGTCACCAGCTTGTGCCGCCGGTAGTCGAGCACGTTGAAGCCAAGTGCATAGCCGGCAAAATTGGCGGAGAGCGGTGCGCGCCCGTCGGTGTACACCCTTGGAGTGAGCGGGGTGACGATGTTCCAGAGCTGCCTGGTGGTCGCCTTGCTGAACAGCGGGTCCTTGCCGGCCACTCGACCGGAATCGAGCTGCACCATCAGCCAGCGGGTGATGTCGTTGGCGGAAGTCGTTATGCCACCGGCAGGATTGGTGTTGTCGCTCACGAAAGGTGCTATCGGTCGCACCACGCCTTCCACCCGTGCGTGCGTCGACGAGATGTTGTCCACATCAGTGATGCCCGGATGCCGGATCACCGTCTCGTTCATCCCGAGCGGGCGGATGATCCGCTCCGACACGAATTCCTCCCACGTCTGGCCGGTCACCGCCTCGATCACCTCGCCCGCCACCGTGTAGAGGACGTTGTCGTAGGCGTAGGCCGAGCGGAAGGAGGTTACCAGCGGCAGGAAACGAAGCCGTTCTGCCACCTGTCGCCGGTTGTAGGTGGTGCCGGGCCACCAGAGCAGGTCGCCTGCGCCGAGGCCCAGTCCGCTGCGATGCACCAGCAGATCGCGAATGCTGAGCTGGGAGGTGACCCACGCATCCGACAACCGGAACCACGGCAGGTAGTTGATGACTGGCGCATCCCATTCGAGCTTGCCGTCCTCGACCAGCAATGCCAGCGCAGTGGCGGTGAACGCCTTGGTGTTGGATGCGATTCCGAACCTGGTGTGGGCATCGACAGGTTCAGGCTCGCCCATCCTGCGAACGCCGTAGCCCTTGGCGAGCACCACCCTGCCGTCCTTCACCACCGCGACCGCCAGGCCGGGCACCTCGTGATCGGACATCACCCCGGCGACGTAACGATCGAAGTCCGCAGGGAGGTCGGCCTGTGCGGCCAGCGCCGGCAGGTTGGACATCGACAGGGCAAGGCACCACAGTACTGGACGCATCTGTGCTCCGCAGAGGTTATCGAGGGTGGGTCAGGCCGGGCGTCGCGCCCGGAAGAATTCCTGCAGCAATCCGGCGGCCGAGTCGGCGCGCACACCGCCGAGCACTTCGGGCTGATGATTGAGTCGAGGATGGCGCAGGATGTCGTGCAACGACCCGGCCATTCCTGCCTTGTCGTCCCACGCCCCGAACACCACCCTGCCGACCTTGCTCAGCACGATGGCACCGGCACACTGCGCGCACGGCTCCAGGGTGACGTACAGCGTTGCGTCGGGCAGCCGGTCGCAACCGGTTGCTGCCAGCGCCTCCCGGATCGCCAGCAGTTCGGCGTGTGCGGTGGGGTCGTTGCGCCGGACGGATTCGTTGTGTGCCGCTGCCACCACTTTGCCACCGATGCAGATCACAGCACCGACGGGAACCTCCCCGGCATCCGCCGCCAGTGTCGCCTGGTGCAGAGCCAGTTCCATTCCGGCCAGATCGGCATTGCCCGGCGGCGGTGCCGCACTCACCCGCCGACGACCCTTTCGAAGCCGAGTCCGCCGTTGTCGGCGACAACCCGGATGGTGTCGCCCTCGTCGTAATCGCCTTCTAGCAGGGCCAGGGCAATCGGGTTCTGCAACTCGCGCTGGATCACCCGCTTGATCGGCCTGGCACCGTATGTCGGGTCGTAGCCGGACTCGGCGATCCAGCGCATCGCGGCCTCGTCGACGTCAAGCACCAGTCCGCGCGCCGCCACCAACTGGCGCAGCTTGGCGATCTGCAGCGCCACGATCGTCTCGATGTCGTCGCGAGAAAGCGGGTGGAACACCACCACGTCGTCGACCCGGTTGAGGAACTCGGGCCGGAAATGCTGTCGCAATTCATCGCGCACCCGCACTTCGACATCGTGCCAGGCCGCGGGATCGACATCACCCGACAGGATGATGTGCTGCGAGCCGATGTTGCTGGTCATCACCAGCACCGTGTTGCGGAAGTCGACCACCCTGCCCTGGGAGTCGGTGAGTCGGCCGTCGTCGAGCACCTGCAGCAGCAGGTTGAACACGTCGGGGTGCGCCTTCTCGATTTCGTCGAACAGGATCACCGAGTACGGTCGCCGGCGCACCGCTTCGGTGAGCTGGCCGCCCTCCTCGTAGCCGACATATCCCGGCGGTGCACCGATCATCCGGGCCACCGAGTGCTTCTCCATATACTCCGACATATCGAGCCGCACCATCGCGCGCTCGTCATCGAACAGGAACTCGGCGAGAGCGCGAGCGGTCTCGGTCTTGCCGACACCGGTCGGGCCGAGGAAGATGAACGACCCGGTGGGCCGGTTGCGATCCTGAAGTCCGGCGCGGGCTCGGCGCACCGCGTTGGAAACCGCCGCCAGTGCCTCCGGTTGGCCGACCACCCGGCGGCCCAGCTCCGTCTCCAGGTGCGCCAAACGCTCGCGATCGGATTCCAGCATCTTGGTCACCGGAATCCCGGTCCACTTGGCGACCACCGCCGCGATGTCCTCGCTGCCGACTTCCTCGCGCAGGTAGCGGTGTGCAGCGTCCCGGCCGTTGCTCTCCTGCTCCGCCTGGGCGATCTGTCTCTCAAGCTCGGGAATCCGGCCGTAACGCAACTCGCCGGCGCGCTGCAGATCGCCGCTGCGGGTGGCCTGCTCGACCTCGGTGCGCAGCCTGTCAACCTCGCTCCGCAACTGCTGGACGCTTTCGAGCCCCGACTTCTCCGCCTGCCACTGCGCCTTCATCGCGCTGCTCTTCTCGCGCAGGTCGGCGAGCTCCTGCTCCAGGGCGTTGCGACGCTCGACGGCGGCCTTGCTCTTTTCCTTGAGCAGTGACTGTCGTTCGATCTCGAGCTGGAGGACCCGCCGTTCGACCTCGTCGATCTCCTGCGGCAGCGAATCGATCTCCATCCTGAGCCGCGAGGCCGCCTCGTCCACCAGGTCGATTGCCTTGTCCGGCAGGAACCGGTCGCCGATGTAGCGGTCCGACAGGGTGGCAGCCGACACCAGGGCGTCGTCGGTGATCCGTACCCCGTGGTGCAACTCGTACTTTTCCTTGAGGCCGCGAAGGATCGCGATGGTGTCCTCGACGTTGGGTTCGCCGACGTACACCGGCTGGAAGCGACGCTCCAGCGCGGCATCCTTTTCGACGTGCTGGCGATATTCGTCGAGTGTGGTGGCACCGACCACGTGCAGCTCGCCCCGCGCCAGGGCCGGCTTGAGCAGGTTCGATGCGTCGACCGCGCCCTCCGCCTTGCCGGCACCCACCAGGGTGTGCAGTTCGTCGATGAACACCACGTAGCGGCCAGCGGCGTCGGTGAGTTCCTGCACCACCGCCTTGAGCCGCTCCTCGAACTCGCCGCGATACTTGGCACCGGCAAGCAGCAGGCCGATGTCCAGACTGACGATCTCCCTGCCGCGGAGCGAATCGGGCACGTCGCCGCTCACCACCCGCTGAGCCAGCCCTTCCACGATCGCTGTCTTGCCGACACCGGGCTCACCGATCAGGACCGGATTGTTCTTGGTCCTGCGCGACAGCACCTGCATCACCCGACGCACTTCCTCGTCGCGACCGATCACGGGATCGAGTTTGCCCTCGCGGGCCAGGTCGGTGAGGTTGCGAGTGAAGCGCTCCAGTGATTGATACTTGGACTCGGGCTCCTGGTCGGTCACGCGGTGCGAACCACGGATCTCCTCGAGCGCGGCCCGGATCGCTGCCGCATCGACATCCTCGGCCTCCAGCAGCCGCCGGGCCGTGGTGCCCTTCTCTTCGACCAGCGCCAGCAGCAGGTGTTCGGTGGAGACGTACTCGTCTCCCATTTCCCTGGCAATCTTGTCCGCGCGATCAAACACCTTCGACACGGTGCGATCGAGCGTGGGCGTGGCGTCGCCACCCTCCTGTCGGGGGAAGGTGGCAATCTCCGCCTCGGTCTGGTTGGCGAGCCGGGCAACGACCCCACCGGCCTTCTTGAGCAGCGGCTGAACGATGCCGTCCTCCTGCATCAGCAGCGCCGCGAGTATGTGGGCGTCGTTGACGACCGGATTGCCGCGATTGCGCGCGTGCTCCAGTGCGGTGCGCACGGCTTCCTGGGTCTTGATCGTCAGGCGATCGGGACGAAGCATCTGGGTGATTCCTCCGGACGGGCTCAGTACTGCGGCACGACAACCTTGTGTGTGGCCAGGCGGGGGTTGCCCCCCGGCCATTCGAGCTGCAACTGAAGGTAGTAGACGTTCGCCAGCGGCAACCTCGGCGGATCGTCGATGGTGCCATTCCAGATCCCGACGTGGGTCCCGCAATCGAGCGGCAGCCGGTCGAGCAGTCGACCGTCCCTGCCGCGCAGTCGCAGCACGTGCACCGGCTGGGACAACACGTCGTAGACCCGCAGCGACACCAGTGGTTCCACTCCGCCGCGGCAGTAGTCAGCCGGAATCGTGAACGGCACCAGCGCCGCTGGCAAAGCCGGTGCTGGTCGCGGTTCCTCGAGTCGCGGGGCCGGCAACGTGGCGGTCCGTTGTGCCGCCAGCGGTGTTGCGCCAACGACTAGGAGCCAAACCACCCCCGGCCAGACCAGCCGCCCCACAGGCCACTCCCTGGTTCTGGTCAGCTTCGGGCGCGTCGGGCACCTCGAGCCTCCGGATCGGCGACCCGCAAGCCGCCGTCAGTACGGAACTTAGCAATCTCCCTCAGGAGAGTCATCGGCCCGACTGCCACTGCCGGAGAGCCGGCATCTCACCCTCCCCGAGGTGACGCGCCACCCAGCGGGCCAGCAACCGCCGATGGGCCGCCGCGTGCCGGGCATCCAGCTCCGGGGGCTCTCCCACACCACTCAGGAAGAACTCCAGTGCGGCCCGATCTTCGGGGCCCAGTCGGAGCGGCGGGTGTCCCGCCGCGCAGCGCTCGCAGAGCGCCCCGCCAGCCTCGATCGAGAGCGCGATCTCCCCCTCCCCCAACCCGGCCCCATCCAGCACGCATCGCCCGATCTCGGGGGCAAACCCCAGTTCGGCCAGGAACCGCCACAGCGCCACCAGCGCGATCTCCTCCACCGCCTCGGGAGGCGAAGCTTCCAGCAGGGAGATGCCCTGGAGCAGCCGTTCGTACACTTCGGCTTGAGGTATCGGCGGCACGAAGCGCGCAGCCAATTCCGCCAGCGCCGCGGCGGCCTGAAAACCGACAACCGAGCGACCCAGTCCCTGGTGAAGATTGGCGACATCGAAGGCCGCCAGGGTGGCGAGCTCGCCACGACCCGGGATCAGGTGGGCGGTGCCTTCGGCCAGCAGGTGGAGCGAGGTACCGAAGCGGGACTTGGGGCGGAGCGCCCCGCGGGCGATCGCGGCTTGCACACCCAGATCCAGGGTGGCCAGCCGGACGATGCGCGACGACTCACCGTAGCGGACCACCCCGAGCACCAGCGCCGGGGTCAGCGTCACCGGTCCGGGCACCGCTCAGGGCAGTGCGGTGAAGATGCGGTCGGCCGCCAGTTCTGCCATCGCCCCTTCGATCGGGCAGACGATCCCGTTGATCTGCTGCTGCTCGATCAACGAGGTGCCGAACACGCGCACCCTGCCCGGTGACGACTCACTGCAGCCACCGCGCTGCAGGACATAGGCGCGACCAGCCGCATCGGTCACCAGACCGGAAGGGAACTCGAGCGGGATGCCGCTGCCGAACGGCAGCGTCAGCCGGCGCAGCCTGGTGTTGAACGCCATCAACCCGCCGGCCGGCGACACGACCAGCACTCGTTCACCACCATCGCTGGCCACCCAGCTCGGCGCGACCGGGCCTATCCCGGTGAACGAAGCCACTTCGGTGTTGCGGACCGGGTCGATCACCGAGAGGCGACCCTCGCCGCCGCCCAGCGGTGGGCCGGCACTGATGATGTAAAGATTGCCGTCCGGGCCCAGCACCGCCGGTCCGGCGTTGCCAGGACCCGACAACGGGATCGAGTCGCGCGGCAACCCGGCCTCCACCTGCACCAGCCAGCTCGGTCCCAGGTTGCACGAGGTGGGCAGGCAGCCGATCCGATTGCTGATCACGGCGAACACCTTGCCTCGCGAAACTGCGAATCCCTGCGGGCCACCGGGTGCGGGAATCAGGGTCGGCAGATCGCCGCCACCGATGTCGACTCGAGCCGCCGTCGTCGCGCTGGTGATCGCGACGAAGCCGTGATCCTCCGCAGGAAGGGCTACGGCCGCAACGCTGCCGCTCAGCAGCGCCCAGGTCTGGACCACAGCGCCGGATTCGAGATCAAACAGCGCCGCACCGCTGGAGGGCTGGCCGCCGGCCACCAGCGCGAAGGGGCCGTTGGTGGCCAGTTGGGTTGGCACAAAGGGCAGATCAGCGGTCGAAATCGCCCGCGAGAGGTGGGTCGAGTCGACCGGAATCATCACCAGTGCCGACTCGGCGGAATCGATCACCACCAGCACCTCGACCGGCAACGTCCCGGTACTCCGCGTCGGCGCACAAGCCGCCAACACGGCAACCATCGACATCAGCACGGCGCGGAACGGTGTCACGCACACCTCATCGCAGCGGTTCAGTAAGTGACCCTGCCTCCGGCAGTGAGGGTGCGTCCGCGTCCCGGATACCCCACCGCCTGCAGCCACTGGGTGTCGAGGAGATTCTCCCCGCGGAAGATCAGGTCGAGTCCGGGCCTGCCCGGAGCGGCCCGACGGATCGGCACCCACCACGAGGCAGTCAGGACTCCATAGGAGGGTAACGTGATCCGGCTCGCCGGGAAATCCCGGAAGTCGGCATCAACCCGTTCCCCGACCCAAGTGTAACCCACCGTGGCGCTGGTTCCAGCGGGCCGGAGCAGCAGGGTCACCCCACCGGAGTTGCCGGGTCGCCGCAGCAACGACTCGCCCTGGCTGAATACCGCGCTCGAGGCAGCCCCGGAGTCGGTGACGGTGGTGCCCAGAAAGCTCAAGTGGCCCCGAATGCCGACCCCAGCCGTGGGCCTGATGGTCACGACAGCATCGATCCCTTCGGCCTCCGCGCCGCCGAGGTTGAGGTAGGTGGGCTGGCCCGGCTCCGCGTTCACATACTGGATCAGGTCGCGGAACCGCTGGTGGTAGCCGGCAACGCGAACCCCGACGCGATCGCCAGTCCAGTCGAACCCGGCCTCGACCGCGGTGGAACGCTCCGGCTTGAGTCCCGGATTGCCAACCTCGAACGGCGTGTTGGCAAACAGTTCCGAGAAGATCGGGGCCTTGAACGCAGTGCCCATCGCCGCCCACACGCGCCAGCGACTGACCGGCTCCACGCTCACGCCGAGACGCCAGGTGGAAATGCCACCGAAGGCGTCACTGTCATCGTGCCGGGCTCCGGCCTGCACCAGAACGTCGGTTGTCGGCTCGAACAGCACCTGGGCGTGAAGCTGGCGATTGTCGCGACTCGCCTTGAAATCACCGAACGATCGATCCTCGCCGAACCCGAAATTCGACAGGGTGGTGCTCTCCTGGTCTTCAGCTTCGTGCTCGATTCCGGCGCGCACGCTGAGCGTTGCGGATGCAGCGGGTCGGAAATCGACCCCGACCTGGCCACCGCGACGATCGTGCACCGCGTCACGAGTGGACGCATACGCAAAGCCGGTGGTGTCGTCGGCGGCGTCCTGTGGATCACGGGCCTTGGTGCCGACGCGATGGTACCAGCTCTCTGCGACCAGGTCGATCGGTCCCAGGCGAGTCATCGCGCTCAGGCCGAACGTGGTACTGCGATCCATCGTGTGCTGATTGCGATCGACCACGTTGCCGGAACCGTCGGTCGGGAAATGGGCATCGGAGTCGCGCAGCCGTGCGGTCAGCGTCACACGACTGCTGGCGCCTCGCCAACCCAGTCGAGCCGCACCGCCGTGGTTGCGGTACTCGCTGTTGAAATCATACAACCCGTCCGACACGAAGCGTGATCCGCTGGCGGAGAAATCCCAGCCAGCCCCCGCAAAGCCGACGCGGCCCGAGTATTCGCGATTGCCCAGACTGCCGCCACTGATACCCAGTTCGAGCCGATCGCCGCTCTCGCCCGAACGCGTGAACACCTGGATCACGCCGCTCATCGCATCGGCGCCGTGCAGTACCGACGCGGGCCCGGAAACGATCTCGATCCGATCGACGTTGTCGAGCCGGATGTTGGCGAGATTGAGCGCACCACCGGGCTGGTTGATCGGCACACCATCGATGAGCAGCTTGGTGTAGTCGCTCTCTCCGCCACGCTGGAACAGTCCCGCCACGGCACCGTAGCTGCCGGTCTGGCTCGAAGCCAGCGCCGGACTCTCTCCCAGTGCCTCCAGCAGAAACCCGATTCCCCGCTGACGCAGTTCCTCGCCGCTGATCACCACGATCGCAGCCGGCACAACGGTCACCGGCGTCTCGACTCGGGTCGCGGTGGCCTGGATGTCCTCCAGCCGTGCCGGCCGCTGAGCGGACAGCGAGCTGGCCATAACCAGCGCGGCCAGTGCCGCTACCACACCATTCCTTGCCTTCAAGGCAGCTCCTCCCTCGGGGTTTGACAACTCGCAGTTCAAGCGGGACCTGGCCGTCCCGGTGGGCTTCGAAGCGGCACCAGATGCGGCGCGCCTCCCGACAGGTGTTCCACTGCAACCGGCCACTGGAAAACCCTGCTCACCACTTCGGATGTCAGCAGTTCGGCAGGTGGACCGCTTCCCTCCACCCGGCCGCGGTCCAGCAGCACGACCCGATCGGCGTACTGCACTGCGGTGTTGAGCTGGTGAGTGATCGCCAGCACGCCAAGTCCGCTCTCCACCAGCCGGCGCAACAGTTCCAGCATCGCCATCTCGTGCGCGAGATCCAGCGAAGTGCCCGGTTCATCGAGCAGCAGGAAGCTCGGCTCCGCAGCGAGCGCGCGGGCCAGCCTGACCCGCTGCCACTCGCCTCCCGACAGGGTGTCGGTGCCACGATCGGCCAGTGCGGTGGTGTTGGTCTGTTCGAGTGCTGCCGCCACCGTGCGTCGGTCTGTATCGCCAATCGGTGACAGTGCCCCGAGTCGCGCCCATCGACCCAGCATCACGGCGTCGTACACCCGCTGGGGAAACACCGGCTCTTCACGCTGTGGCAGCGCACCCACGACGCGCGCCAATTCCTCGCGACGCCAGTCGCCGAGGTTGCGAGCTGACACGGTGACGCTGCCGGTTTCCAGCTCGGCAATCCCGAGCAGGGCGCGGAACAACGTGCTCTTGCCGGCACCGTTGGGCCCTGCAACGATCACCAGCTCGCCCGGGTCGAGTCGAAGCGAGACGTCCTGCAATGCGGCCTCGGCGGCATTGCGATATCGGACGGTGCAATTGGTGGCGATGATGCTCATCCGGCGTTCCTCCGGAGCAGCACCGCGAAGACCGGCACGCCGACCAGTGCGGTCACGACACCGACCGGCAGCTCGGCCGGAGCAAGCACGGTCCGCGCTGCGGTGTCTGCCAGAACGGTGAACGCACCACCGGCCAGAAACGCGGCTGGCAGCAGGCTGCGATGCAGCGGACCGACCAGCCAGCGCAGCGCGTGTGGCACCACCAGGCCGACGAATCCGATCACACCGGCCACCGACACGGTGGCGGCGGTCAGCACAGCAGTCGCGATGATCGCAGTCCGTCGGACCGCGGTGGCTTCGACGCCCAGTGTGGTGGCGGTTTCGTCGCCCAGGGCGATCAGGTCCAGGGAGCGCGCCAACCACCCCAGCACCATCAGCGCGGGAATGGCCACCGCAACGAACTGCCACAGCGCGCGCCAGTTTGCCCCGCTGAAGCCGCCGAACAGCCACAGTGTCGCGGCGCGGAAGGTGAACGGGTCGGCAATCGCCAGGATGGCCGCACTGAACGCGCTCGCGAAAGCGCCGGTGACCACGCCCGCCAGCAGCAACACCCGGGGATCAAGCCTGCGTCCGGCCACCAGTGCGACACGATAGACCAACGCGATTGCAACAACGGCACCGACGGTGGCGAATGCCGCGATGCTCCACCCCGCTGGCAGCCCGATCACGACCGCAATCACCGCCCCGAGGGCTGCACCACCTGACAAGCCGAGCAGCCAGGGCTCGGCGAGCGGGTTGCCCACGACGGCTTGCAACGCCGCACCGGCCACTGCCAATGCGCCCCCGACCGCGAATGCCATCGCGACTCGTGGCAACCGAAGCTGCCGGATTATGTCGGCGTGCGGTGCATTGCCATCAACCAGCGCGGCCCAGACCTCTGCCGGTGAATAGCCGACCGCGCCCAGCAACAGGCCGACCAGGCACGCAGCGACGCTGCCCAGGAGCAGCAGGGCGAGCGAGCGGCGGAATCGCGATCTGACTGGAGGCAAGCTGGCGCCGATCCGGGTTGCGGAGGAGGATCGGGCGCGCGGAGTGAGGCGGGACGGAGTTCCTCACGACACGCCACCTGACCCTCCCCCGAGGGTCAATTGGTGGCGCGAACAGAGAGGTCTCCTGGCTTGGGGCCCAGCGTCGGCCTTCCCGGGATCAATTCCCAGTGGCGATTCGACGTTGGTTGACTGCTGCCCGTTACAGTGGCGGGGCCGCGCCGGAATTTCACCGGACTTCCGAGTAGCTCTGATCGCTGTTCAGACTCGAACGAAGCAACAATAGCGCGGCGTCCCCCGGGTGGCAAGCGCCCCCGGTGCCTCGATCAGGCTGGCCGGCGCAGCGCGCGCGCAGTTGCCCATACCAGGGGCAATCCCACCAGCACCACCAGCGCGGGCAGCACCCAGCCGGGCAGCGAGCCGTCGCCGGGAAAGACTATCTCCACGCTACCGACGCCGCCGGAACCACTCCAGCGCGTGAACGTCCTGCCGGCCACCGTTTCGGTACCCTGCACCGAGAAACCGGAGCCGAGCCGGAGATTGCCTTCCTCGCCGAGTATCGAGACGGTGTCGGTTCCTGCAGCAAGCGGCAGCGTGAGCGAACGTGCGCCAGGTGCGAGCTGGTACTGCAGGAAGAACTGGCGCTCACCCGGCGGTATCGGCGCGAACAGCATCAGCGTGTCGCCGTGAATGTCGAACGCCTCGACCGCAAAGTCGGCATCACCAACCTGCAGGTTTGCAACCAGCGGCGGCAACATCATCGACCACGATGAATCGTGTGCAGTGTCGGCCAGTGCACGAGTACGCACGTCGGCGTTCCGCAGCACGATCAGGTCGACCACGTCGCGGCTGCCATCGGCAGCGGGACCGCCGATGATCACGTGTCGCGCCGCGACCGTCACCCGGACAGCCGACGACGTGTCGGCCACCTGCACTCGAACCGGATTGCCGGGAAGAACGGGGTCACCGAAATACTCGACGCCGTGCCAACGTGCGCTCACCAGCAGCACGTCGCCACTGTCCGCCGTGGCCCGAAAGGTGAAACGTCCGTCGCTGCCGCTGGTCGTGGAGTCGATTGCACCCTGGAGTGCCGCGCCCACGCGGTGCAATGTCACGGTGGCCCCGGCCGCGGGCAGGGTGTCCTGCCCGTCGACCCGGATTGCCCGACCCTCCACGGACACCGGTCCGGTGGCCTGGAGCTGCAGCAACAGGAGGGCCGCGATCATCTCAGGCCCCGGCCGCCGAACACGTGATCAGGTGCCCGCGTCCCAACTGGCCAGGTAGGTGACCTGTTCGTCGGTCAGTACGTCGATGTCGACACCCATCGCCTGCAGCTTGAGGCGGGCGATCTCGCCGTCCACCTCGGGCGGCAGCTTGTGCACCGCTGCCGGCAGCGCCTCGCGCACCAGGTGCTCGGCTGCCAGTGCCTGGTTGGCGAACGACATATCCATCACCGAGGCCGGGTGTCCCTCCGCCGAGGCAAGGTTGATCAGGCGCCCCTCGGCGAGGACCAGGATGCGTCGGCCGTCGACGGTGAACTCTTCGACGAACTCGCGGATCGGTCGACGTCCTCCTGCCATCCGGGCCAGGCCATCGAGATCCAGTTCGACGTTGAAGTGGCCCGAATTGCAGATGATCGCGCCATCCTTCATCGCCGCAAAGTGTTCGGGCCGCAGCACGTGGATGTTGCCGGTGACGGTGCAGAACAGGTCGCCACGGGGAGCCGCGTCGGCCATCGGCATAACGTCGAAGCCGTCCATTCGGGCCTCCAGTGCCGCCAGCGGATCCACCTCGGTCACCACCACGCGCGCGCCGGCGCCACGGGCGCGCATCGCCAGTCCGCGACCGCACCAGCCGTAGCCGGCCACCACGACCGTGCTGCCGGCCAGCAGCATATTGGTCGCCCGGATGATGCCGTCGAGAGTCGACTGACCGGTACCGTAACGGTTGTCGAACATATGCTTGGTGCGCGAATCGTTGACTGCGATCACCGGGAACTGCAGCACGCCCTCGGTGCTCATCGCCTTGAGGCGGATCACGCCGGTAGTGGTCTCCTCGGTCGACCCCTTGACCCGGCCCACCAGCGCGGTGCGCTCCTCGGCGGTCATCGACTCTGCCATCGCCCGCACCGGACCGGACAGGTCGTCCAGCCTGTCGAGTGCGATCATATGCAGCGATCCGACGAGATCGGCGCCGTCGTCCTGGGTCAGGTCGGGACCGAACGCCAGTGCCTGGGCGATGTGAGTGTAGTAGGTCTCGTGATCCTCGCCCTTGATCGCGTAGACGTGGACGCCGTGGTCGCGCACCAGGTGTGCGGCAACGTCGTCCTGCGTCGAGAGCGGGTTGGACGCGCAGAGCGCCACCTCGGCGCCGGCGGCGCGCAGGGTGATCATCAGGTTGGCGGTCTCGGTGGTGACGTGCAGGCAGCAGGCGATGCGCCGACCGGCCAGCGGCCGTTCGTTGCCGAAGCGTTCGCGGATCTGCCGCAGCACCGGCATCGAGCGCTCGGCCCACTCGGTGCGGCGCTGGCCCTCGTCGGCCAGCGCGATGTCGCGGATGTGGTGCGGAGCGTCGAGAGCAATTGCGGACATCGGACCCTCAGGCCTTGACGGCGGTCTGCAGGTCGCGGACCCGGGTGGTCCGCTCCCAGGTGAAGAAGTCGGCGCGGATCGCGCCAATCTCGGAATCCTCGTAGGTGCCCCTGTACGGTGCGCGGCCGAAGTGACCATAGCTGGCCGTGGGCGAGTAGATCGGCTGACGCAAGGACAGGTCGGCGATGATCGCGGCCGGGCGGAGATCGAACACCTCGCGCACGGCGCGCTCGAGCCGACTGTCCGGAACACGTCCGGTGCCGAACGTGTCCACTGCGACCGACACCGGCCTTGCCACGCCGATGGCATAGGCGATCTGCACTTCGCAGCGTCGGGCGAGGCCAGCCTTGACAACGTGCTTGGCCACCCAGCGCGCCGCGTATGCAGCCGAACGATCGACCTTGCTGGGATCCTTGCCCGAAAAGGCACCGCCTCCGTGACGCGCCATCCCGCCGTAGGTGTCGACGATGATCTTGCGTCCGGTCAATCCGGCGTCGCCCTGCGGTCCGCCGATCACGAACCGACCGGTCGGGTTGACGTGAATCTTCGCGCCGTCCGATTCAAGGCCGAAGTCGGCCAGCACCGGCTCGATCACGTCCTCGCGCATCACTTCGGCGATGGTGCGGCTCGACAGCTTGCGGCCCGCCCAGCGGTCATCGTGCTGAGTCGACAGCACGATGGTACGGATTGCCACGGGCCGGTCGCCTTCGTAGGCAACCGACACCTGGGTCTTGCCGTCCGGGCGAAGCCATTGGTGATGCGGGATGCCCCGTCCACCACGACGGACTTGTGAAAGTCGCTCGGACATCCGGTGGGCCAGCATCACCGGCAACGGCATCAATTCGTCGGTCTCGTCGGTGGCGTAGCCGAACATCATTCCCTGGTCGCCCGCCCCCTGGGCCATCGGGTTCCTGGCGTCGACCCCTCGGGCGATGTCGGGTGACTGCCGATCGATCGAGCTGAGCACTGCGCAGGTGCGGAAATCGAAACCCATCCGCGAGTCGGTGTAGCCGATCCGTTCCACGGTCTGCCGCACGATGTCGGGAATGTGCACGTATGCGGAGGTGGTGATTTCGCCTGCGATCACAGCCATTCCGGTCGTCACCATCGTCTCGCAAGCAACCCGGGCAGCCGTGTCCCGCGCCAGAATGGCATCGAGGACCGCATCGGAGATCTGGTCGGCC
Source organism: uncultured bacterium (assembly GCA_965651205.1). Classification (GTDB taxonomy): domain Bacteria; phylum Gemmatimonadota; class Gemmatimonadetes; order Gemmatimonadales; family GWC2-71-9; genus Palsa-1233. The sequence continues at coordinate 30,462 of CBFGRM010000009.1, read as the reverse complement.
ACCTTGTCGGGATGGCCTTCGGTTACTGACTCGGAAGTGAAGACGTGGGTCGACGACGACAATTGGCCTCCGGGCGGGAAGGACGGGCTACTATGCGTCCGGCAAGGTAGCGCCGCCGGAAAGGCGCGGCAATGCACCTGCAGGGTCCACCAGGCGCAGGTCGATGAACCTTCCCAGAGTCTCGCTCAGCATCCTGCGGATGGTCTCCGTGTCGCGGGCCACAAGCACCCGTTCTGCCACCTCGGAGGCCGCAGTCATCGGCAGATGCCGCACCACCCACTTGACCAGTGGCAGCGCAGGTGGCGCCACACTGAGGCGATCGTAGCCGAGGCCGAGCAGCAGCACGACAGCCAGCGGGTCCGACGCCATTTCACCGCACACTCCGGCGCTGATTCCGTGCCGGGCGGCCGCGAGCTGGACGTCGGCGAGCTGACGCACCACCGCCGGATGCAGCGGCGAGTAGCGACCGGCCAGCCGGGCGTTGCCGCGATCGACCGCGAGCGTGTACTGGGTGAGATCGTTGCTGCCGACGCTCAGGAACGCCGCCGACTCCGCAAACTCCTCGGCAATTACCACTGCCGCCGGAGTCTCGATCATCACCCCCACCGGCAATTCCCGGGCAGCCCTGATCCCGAGCGCGGCAAGGTTGGCGGCTTCTTCGGCAATCAACTCGTTGACCGCCTGCAGCTCATCGAGCGATATCACCATCGGGATCATCACTTCGATCTGCCGGTCGGCCGCGGAACGCAGCAGGGCACGCAATTGCGGCCTGAAGATCTCCGGTTGATCCAGGCACACCCTGATCGAGCGCCAACCCAGGAACGGATTGGCCTCGTGCGGTGCGTTGAATGCGGCGGGGAACTTGTCGCCACCGAGGTCGTAGGTGCGCACCACCACCGGATGGCCGGCGAAGGCCGCCCCGACCCGGCGGTAGTACTCGGTCTGCTCGTCCTCGGTGGGCAGCGCGGCGCGGCCGGTGACCAGGAACTCGGTTCGCAACAACCCGACGCCCTCGGCGCCGTTGTGACGAGCCGGTTCGACCTCGGTGGGCAAGTCGACGTTGCCCATCAACCGGACCCGGTAGCCGTCGGGGGTCTCGGCCGGTTCGTTGGCGATCCCCTCCAACTGCAGCTCCAGCTTGGCCCTGCGGGTGGCCTGGAGCCGGGCTTCATCGAGTTCATCGTGCGACGGATCGATTATCACCCGGCCGGTCTGGCCATCGAGCAGCACGGTGGCGCCGTCGGGGATCTTCTCCAGCGCGTCGGTCACTCCCATCACCGCCGGGATTCCCATCGAATGGGCCAGGATCGCCGCGTGCGACGTGCGGGTGCCCTCCTCGCTGACGATGCCGACCACCTGGTCGCGATCGAGCTGGATCGTGAACCCGGGAGCGAGTTCCTGGGCCACCAGAATCACCTGGTCCTCGATCTCGCCGAGCCAGCCGTCCGCGTCGGTGCTGCCCATCAATTGCGCCAGCATCCGGAGGTGGATCGCGTTCACATCGGCGAGCCGGTCGCGAAGGATCGACACCTCCGAGCGCTGCCAGGCGTTGCGCAGTTCCAGTGCCTTGAACTCGTACGCGGTCTCGGCGGAGAGGTTGTTCTTCCGGATCAGGTATTCGACGCCCTGGAGAAACTCCTCGTCCCGGGCCATCAGCATCTGCGCGTCGAATATCCCGGCCTCTTCCGGACCGGCGCGCTCCAGCGCGCGACGGCGCAACGCCTCCAGATCCTCGACCACCTCGCTCACCGCATCGTGCAGCCTGGTCACCTCGTGATCGACTTCATCGGGAGCCACGGCACGATCCGGCACCGTCGGGAACGACCAGCGCACCAGCATCGCTGGTGCGATAGCCAATCCCGGCGACACGCCGACGCCACGCAGTTCCCGCGAATCGCTCACTCGCCGAACCCCCGCTTGACCAGTTCCACCAGTGCGGCCACGGCCTCCGCCTCGTCGTCACCATCTGCGCGCACTGTCACCAGTGCCCCGTGCTCCGCTGCAAGCATCATCACACCCATAATGCTCTTGCCGTTCACCCCGCTGCCGTCGCGGACCAGCTCGATCGACGACGTGAACTGACTGGCAAGCTTCACGAACTGTGCAGCCGGTCTGGCGTGCAAGCCGAGCTCGTTCACGATGGTGACTTGTTGTTCGATCACTCCAGACCTCCGATGAGCAGGAGAGCCACCCCCATCAGTACCAGGCCGAACCGGAGCCCGGTCACCCGGGTGCGCGTACCCGGGGCCAGCAACAGCATTGTGCCGAGGAGCGACAACACGGCCACTGCGATGCTGACGCTGCCTCCGTTGCCGCCCAGCAGCCAGCCGGTGGACACTACCGCCCCGAACCCGACCGCGAACGCCGCCACCTGCTGCAGCACATCGGCTGTGCGCGGCAACCACGACCGGTCGAGAGCGCTGCCGACCCGCAGCCCCTCACGCAGTCCGAGGTCGAGCCCCCACAGCGTGAGCCGCAACCTGAACGCGTTGTGGCACAGCAACAGCAGCGGTACGGTCCACCAGCCGAGCAGCGGCACCGCCGCCAGCGACAGCCCCATCAGGGCCGGCACCTCGCCGGCCCAGATGAGCTGATCACCGAGTGCCCCGAGCGGGCCCGAGAGCGCGGTGCGCAGCCGCGAGATGGTCGGCCCCGGCACGCCAGCGTGCTCCGCGTGCACCACCGCCCCCACCGCCACACCGGCAAGGTATGGGTGCGAATTGAAATACTCAGCCGACCGGGCCACCGCCTGTCGTCGTTGTTCCGGCTCGTGATTGCGGTACAGCTCACGGAGTAACGGTGCAGTCGCGTGGCCGACCCCGATCCCCGACATCCGCTCGTAGTTCCACGACGCCTGGACGCCGAGCAAGCGGATCAGGCTCTGCCATCGCGGACTCAGCCCCACAGCACCACCACCAGGCCAGCCGCCACGCCGACCGCCAGCCAGCGCCGTCGGGCCCCCGCCCCGGCGCTGCGGATCGCGCCGCTGATCGCCGCAGCCAGGCCACCGGCCAGCACCGCAACGTCGAGCAGTTCGAGGTTGGCGATCTCGGTCCAGGGAATCTGTCGAGCCACTGCCAGCACCACGATGCCGGCGGTGGCGAGCGCCAGGCCCCGGAACGCGTCGCGCAGCAGGCCGTTTCTCTGCAACTGCCAGATCGCTCGGGCATCACCGGCCGCCACCTGGTCGAGTCGGGTCGCGATCGAACGGGCGGTGTGCCTGCGGTGAGCCACCAGCGACCAGCCACCCAACAATGCCAATGGCAGTCCCACCAGCCCGGCGACTCCAATGCCGGCACCCGGAATCGCGGCGACCGCGGCGCCAGCAGCCACGGAGGCCGGTCCCCAGTCGGGATAACGCGCCGCGCCGATCGGCATCACCTCCAGCGCGTACAGTTCCAGCGCCACGCCTGCCAGCAGCCCGGCCGCCGCGTCGCCCGCCAGTGCACCGGCCACGGTGGCCGCCACCAGCGGTCGGGACAGCATTCCCTGCGGCAGCGTCACCAGATCGACGGCGACGATGGTGCCCCAAGCCAGCAACGCCAGGATGAGCATCGCACTCATCCGAGCGATCCCGAGTCGATGCCCACCGACGTGGGCAGGTCCTGCGCCGTGAGCACTGCGCCACGATTGCGCATCTGGTCGATCAGTGCCACCTCGTCGTCGTCGAGGTAGAGGTAGCGCAGCCGTTCCTCACGTCCGGGCCGATGGTGAATGCCGCCGAGGTTGATGCGCGACACCAGTTCCGGATGCCGCTCGTTGAGCGTGGCCATCGTCTCCAGGTCGCCCGTGAGCAGGATCATCGACCGCGGATCGGCGTGCCAGGCCGGCAACCTGTTCACGCCTTCTGCCGTGGTGGCGAAGATCAGCTCTACCCCTTCGGGAGCCGCCATCCGGTAGAGATCCTGTTCCCATTCGCTGGCGGCCACGGTGTCGTCGACCAGCACGATTGCCTTGGCCTTGAGCGGCCGTCCCCAGCCGATCACCACCTGGCCGTGCACCAGCCTGTCGTCGACGCGCAGCAGCGCCAGCGTCATCAACGCACCTCGATGGCGCGGCGACCGGCCTCGGCCGCGCGCTCCATCGCGGCTTCCAGGTCATCATCGGGGTGGAACACGAACTCGAGCAGCATCGCAAGGTTGACACCCGTCACGATGCCGACATTCTCGCGCTCGTTCAGGTTGCGCATCGCCGCGAACAGGCACGACCCGCTCGGCATATCGATGAACACCACCGCAGGGCCGTCACCGAGCGCCTCGTCGAGGCGCGACTCCAGTTGGGCCCGATCGCAATCGGTGTTGCTGACGGCCACCAGCCGCTGGTCGGTACCGGCGATTCGTTCCAGTGCGTCGACCAGGGCTTGTGCAAGTTGACCGTGCCCCAGCACGACGCCGCGAAGCTGACTCATTCGATATCGTCCCTCAGGTATTCGCGCACGCCACGCTTTTCCTTCATCCGCCTGATCAGCTTCTCGTTGAATGCGCCCGCCACATCGACACCGCTGTAACGCAGCAGGTGCATCATAGCCACCACCTCGGAGACCACCGTGATGTTCTTGCCGGGGTTGAGTGGCACCACGACCTTGGGAATCGGCACGTCGAGGATTGCCTGCGTCTCACGGGTCAGGCCGGTGCGGTCGGCGTTCCTCGCGGTCTCCCAGTCCTCGAGTTGCACCACCACTTCGATGCGCTTCTGCTGCCGCACGGCACGCACGCCGAACAGGGCCGGTATGTCGATCAGCCCCACGCCTCGGATCTCCATATGGTGTGCGGCAAGCTCGTGTCCCTGTCCGATCAGCACGTCGGTGCCGCGCCGGCTGACCTTGATCAGGTCGTCGGCCACCAGGCGATGCCCCCGCTCCACCAGATCGAGCACGCATTCACTCTTGCCGATTCCCGACCGCCCCACGAACAGCAGGCCCACTCCGTACACATCGGCCAGCGAACCGTGCAACGTCGTCCGCGGCGCGAAGGCGTCCTCGATTATCGGCTTGATCCGCTTGTAGAACTCGGCGGTCTTGAGACGGGTGCGGAGCACCGGCACCAGCCGGCTCTTCGCCAGCTCGATCAGCGGTTCCGGTGGTTCCAGTCCCTTGGTGACGAAGATCACCGGCAGGTCGTGCTGGAACACGCCCTCGAGCCGCTGCCTTCGCGTCACCTCGTCGAGCGAGCGCAGGTAGGTGATCTCGGTCTCGCCCAGCACGTGGAGGCGATCGGGGATGAAGCGGTCGAGGAAACCGGCCAGTGCCAGGCCCGGCGCGCCGATGTCGGCATCGGGAACCAGTCCGTCCAGGCCCAGTTCACCGGTGAGGGGCTCGAGCTGGAGCAGATCCCCGGTGGCGATCAGGTCACGGTAGCGCACGATGAGCTACGCGATCACCTGGCGTCGAACCGAGAAGTGGCGGCGGCTGCGCTCGATCTGGCGACGGAGCTTGCGCTCCACCTGATCCAGCGCGCTGCGGAAGTCCTCCGCCTCGGCCGTGGCCACCAGCGTGCCGGAAACCACCCCGAAGAGGCGGGCCTCCACTCGCGGGGCGGCGGTTGAGTTGTCGAAGACGATGGTTGCCTCGCGAAACTGGTCGCTGAAACGGACCAGCCGATGGACCAGTTCGTGCGCGCGGTCGCGCAGCACCGGATCGAGTGACGCTTCGTGGCGGGCTGAAACAGTGATCTGCATCGGACACCCCTTCAACGGGTCTTGAAGGACGGCGGGGGAATTCTCCCCCGAGCGAGATCCAGCAGGTGTGCCTCGACCTGGTCGGCCGCGTCGTGCCAGGAGTGCGCCAGCGCGTGCTGGCGTGCCGCCTCGCCGAGTCGCTCGACCAGGGCACGGTCCTGAGCAAGTCGCACCATCGCGCCAGCGAGGGCGACCGGATCACCGTGCGGCACCAGGAGTCCGGTGTTGCCATCGAGGACGGAATCCCTGAGGCCCGGCGAGTCGGACGCCAGGGATGGCGTCCCGCAGGCTGCAGCTTCCATCACCGTGATGCCCCACCCCTCCTTGGGTGAAGGAAATACATTGGCCACCGCCCCCCGCAAGAGCGCGACCTTGGTCGGTTCATCCACGAAACCCCGGAACCGGACCGAATCGCCGAGGCCGAGTTCGGCGGCAAGCCGCTCAAGACGGGGGCGATCGTCGCCCGAACCGGCGATATCGAGCTGCAATTCCGGCATAGTCTCCCGTGCCAGGGCCAGGCCACGAAGCAGGAACTCGACCCCCTTGTAGCGCTTGAGGCGGCCCACGTAGACAAACCGCGGCGGCTCCGAGCGGTGTCCCTCGGGATCTGGCGTGTAGTGCCGGGCATCGACACCGGGATGCACCACCGCGATGCGTTCCCGCGGGATTCCGCGCGCCACGAGGTCGTCGCGAGTCGATTCGCTGATGGCGTGGAACCACGCCGAGCGGTAGCGACGCGGTATGGCCCGTTCCGCCAGCCACACCAGTGATGCCATCGGCCACGACACTTCCTGAAACGCGGTGGTGCCGAACAGGTGCGGCACCAGCGCGTAGACCGGTGCATCAGTCAGGCCAGCCACGTACAACGGCAACTTGTTGATGTCATCAATCAGCACATCGGGACGCTCGGCGCGAATGGCCCGGCGCACTGCCCCGCGACCCTTGAGCGCAAAGCTGTGGCGATCACCGGTGCGATGCACCTCCACGCCATCGACCATCTCCACCGCCTTGCCACCCGGAAAGCCGGAACAGACCAGCCGCACCCGGTGGCCCCGCTCAACCAGCCTGGTCAACAGTTCGAAGAGGTGAATCTCCGCGCCACCGGCTTGCGGGTTGCGGAGGTCCTGCCAGTTCACTGCGAGCAGGTTCACAGCGCACCCAGGTCGCGCGCGACCCGATCGAGTACGCCGTTGACGAACGCCGGCGAACGAGTGCCGGCGAAGCGCTGGGCCAGCCAGATCGCCTCGTCGATCGCCACGCGGGGCGGGGTCACGCCCACCAGCAGTTCGTGAATGGCGATCCGGAGAATGTTGCGGTCGATGGTCGCGAGACGCTCCAGCCGCCAATTGTCGGCGGCTGCCTGGGCCAGTCGGTCGATGTGGTCGCGTTGTGCCAGCACCCCGTCGGCCAGCGCCCGCGCTTCGTCGAGGATGCCGGGTTCGGGGCCCGTGAGTCGCGCCAGGCCACGATAGGCGGCGTCGGCCCCGAGGTCGGGGCCGGCGTCGAGGGCGTGCAGCAGTTGCAGGGCGCGAACCCGGCGCCGGGTTTCCCTGCGGATCATCGGCGAGCCTGTCGCTGTAGCAGTGACGCCGTGCGAATGGCCGCTTCGGCCGCCTCGCGACCCTTGTTGCCCGCCGCACCGCCCGACCGCGCCGCGGCCTGTTCGACGGTGTCACAGGTGAGCAGGCCGAACCCGACCGGCACCAGGGTTTCGGTGGCCACCCTGGCCAGTGCAGCCGAGGCTTCGCCGGCCACGAAATCGAAGTGCGGCGTCTCGCCCCGGATCACGACGCCGATGGCAACCACGGCACGATAGCGACCGGAGCGTGCGGCAGCGGCCGCGGCCACCCCCAGTTCGAACGCACCATCGACCCACCAGGTGTCGATCGAATCGTCACCGATGCCCGCCGTCAGGCACGCCTCGCGGGCACCGTCGTGCAACTTGCTCGTGAGCCGTTCGTGGTACCGCGCCACGATGATCGCCACGGGGCCCACCGGCTCGAGACTTCCCTCAAGAATCGTCATTTGACTCAGCCGGCAAACAGGTGACCCATCTTGTCGCGCTTGGCATCAAGATAGGCACGGTTCTCGGGGGTCGACTCGGCGATCAACGGCACTCGTTCGACAATCTCGAGCCCGTAGCCCTCCAGGCCCACCAGCTTGCGCGGATTGTTGGTCATCACCCGGAGAGTGGAGAGACCGAGATCGCGCAGGATCTGTGCGCCGATGCCAAAGTCGCGCAAGTCCGCCTTGAAGCCGAGCCGTTCGTTGGCCTCGACGGTGTCGTCGCCTGCATCCTGCAGCTCGTAGGCACGCAACTTGTTGAGCAGGCCGATGCCGCGGCCCTCCTGGTCGAGGTAGACGATCACTCCGCTGCCCTCCTGTGCCACCAGTTCCATCGCGCGGTGCAGTTGCACCCCGCAATCACAACGCATCGAGTGGAAGACATCACCGGTGAGGCACTTGGAATGCATTCGCACCAGGACATTCGGCTGCCCCGCGACATCGCCCATCACCAGCGCAACGTGCTCGCGATGGTCGACGTCGTTGTGATAGCCGATCACCCTGAACTCGCCGAAATCGGTCGGCAGTCGGGCCTCGGCGACCCGATGCACCAGCCGCTCCGTCTGCAGTCGGTAGGCCACCAGGTCGGCCACACTCACCAGCGTCAGATCGTGCTCGGCAGCGAATTCACGCAGTTCCGGCAACCGGGCCATCGAGCCGTCCGGCGAGAGGATCTCGCAGATGACACCGGCCGGATAGCAGCCCGCCAGGCGCGCCAGGTCCACACTTGCCTCGGTGTGACCCACCCGCTGCAGCACGCCGCCCGGGCGCGCCCGGAGCGGCGAAATGTGCCCCGGCCGGCGCAGGTCCGACGGGACCGTCTCGGGTGCTATCGCCACTCGGATGGTGGTGGCGCGATCGGCGGCGGAGATCCCGGTTGTGACACCGAAGCGGTGCGCGGCGTCGATCGTGACGGTGAACGCGGTGGCCATCGACTCGGTGTTCCGCTCCACCATCTGCGGCAGTTCGAGTCGGTCGCAATCTTCCGGAGTGAGCGCAAGACAGATCCAACCCCGCCCGTGCTGCGCCATAAAGTTGATCAGCTCGGGAGTGACCTTGTCCGCAGCGCAGATCAGGTCCCCCTCGTTCTCGCGGTCCTCGTCATCCACGACGACGATCAGCTTGCCCGCCCGCAGGTCCGCGAGCGCACGCTCGATCGGTGCAGTCGTCATCGCGGCACCCCCGCTCCGTGCCAGGGCGCTGCCATTCCCCTCAGGTACTTGCCCACCAGATCTCCTTCAAGGTGCACACCCCTGCCGACCGTCAGGTCGCCGAGGGTGGTATGCTGCAAGGTGTGCGGCACGATCGAAACCTCGGCCGACGTCGGCGATGGCATCGCATTGACTGTGAGCGACACGCCGTCGACCGTGATAGATCCCAGCGGTATGGTGACGTCCGACACCGCCGCTGGCAGTTGCACTTCGACGAGTAGCACGTCGTCGCGACGCTCGACCCGTTCAACGGTGCCGACGCCGTCGACGTGACCCTGCACCCAGTGACCACCCATCCTGTCACCGACCCGGAGGGCGCGCTCAAGGTTGACACGATCACCCACTCGACGGGCTCCGAAGGTTGTCCGCGGCAGGGTGGTGGCGACCACCTTGACGCTGAACGCCTGGGGAGTGGCCGACGCCACGGTGAGACAGGCACCGTTGACCGCGATGCTCTCGCCGGGCGTGAGGTCGCCCCACTCCACGGCCACGCTCATTTCCAGCCCGCCGTCGCTCGGGTCGATCCGCGTGATGGTGCCGATTGCAGTGACGAGTCCGGTGAACATTCTACGGCTCCATCACCAGCAGGGTATCATCGCCCAGGGCCTGCCGGTCGATGGTGTGCCAGCGGATCGCGGCGTCGAGCGAAAACGGGCCGAGACCGGCCCAGGCGTGCCGCCCGCTGCCGAGCCAGACCGGTGCCTGAAGCTGGTAGACCCGATCGACCAGGCCGAGATCGAGAAGTTCGCCGGCGAGTCGGCCCCCGCCTTCGACCAGCAGCGCGTCGATTCCCAGATCCGCCAGCGCCTCCAGGCCCGCCTCCAGGCCTTCTGCCGGTATCAGTTGCAGGCCACTGCGTGGCGAGAGCTGCGGCGGCGTATCGGGATGGTGTATCACGACCAGTGGAACGTCCAGCGGCCCCGGCAGGATCCCGTGACCCTCGGGCAGGCGGCCGGTGCGGTCGAATACCACCCGCGTGGGAGGCAGCCTCGGCGTCACACTGCCGCGCACCGTGAGGCGGGCATCGTCGCGCAGCGCCGTTTCACCACCCACGGCGATCGCGGCGTATCCAGCCCGCTCGCGATGGACCCACTCGCGGGCGGCGTCACCCGAAATCCACTGCGAACGGCCGGTCAGGTCGGCAATGAATCCGTCGAGCGTGACGGCAAGCTTGATCGCCACGAACGGCCGCCGCACGTCGGAGAACTTGCGCAGGAAGCGGAAGTTCTGCCGTCGTACCGCGTCCTGCTCGATTCCCTCGACCACCTGAAGCCCCGCCTGGCGCAGCCGCTCCAGTCCGCCAGCGGCTTCCGGATTCGGGTCGCGCAACCCTACCACCACCCGCACCACACCCGAACCGATGATGTGGTCGGTACACGGTGGCTGCTTGCCGTGATGGTTGCACGGCTCGAGCGTGGTCACCAGCGTGGCACCGTGGGCGCCACTGCCGGCGGCGGTCAGCGCGGCACGTTCGGCGTGGATTCCGCCGTACTCCTCGTGCGCGCCTTCGCCCAGCACTTGGCCGCCGCGAAGCACCACGGCGCCCACCAACGGGTTGGGATGGACCCGGCCCCAGCCGCGCTCCGCAAGGCTGATCGCCCGACGCATCGCCTCTGCTTCGGTCATCGCGATCTCGCCTTCGGAGCGGGTCATCGATTCAGTCCGCGAACCGGACGCCCTGCGACCCGGCGCGACACTCACCCGCGACCCAGGTCTCAACACCCGCTTCGCGGGCCGCCTCCCGGACCCGGGCGACGTCGGCCTGCGGCACTGCAGCCAGCATTCCGACGCCCAGGTTGAACACGTCGCGCATTTCATCAAGCGACACCCCGCCACCTTCGGCGATGACGCGGAAGAGGTTCGGCCACTGCCAGCTCGCGGGATCGATCACGGCCTCGATGTTTTCCGGCAGCACCCGCACCAGATTGCCGCCGATTCCGCCACCGGTGATGTGCGCCAGTCCGTGCAGGAGCGGCAGCACAGGCCGGATCGCCGCCTCGTAGCTGCGATGAACGGCCAGAAGTGCGTCGGCCACCGAATGGTCGCTGCCAGGCAGGGCTGCGTCGAGCGGGAGTTTCATCCGCTCCTGCAGGACGTGGCGAGCCAGCGTGTAACCGTTGGTGTGCAGCCCGCTCGAAGCGTAGGCCACAAGCACGTCACCCGCCGAGATCGCCTCGCCGTGCAGCGCGGCGTCCTCCTCGACGACGCCGATGATGGTGCCGGCCAGGTCGAAGGTCGACTCCGCGTACAGTCCCGGCATCTGTGCCGTCTCGCCACCTGCCAGCGCCATCGCGTGATTGCGACAGCCCCGGGCAACACCCTCGACCACACCAGCCACCATCTCGACCGGCAGGCGATGCCCGGCGATGTAGTCGAGGAAGGCGATTGGTATCGCACCGTGAACCAGGATGTCGTTTACCGAGTGGTTGACGAGATCCTCGCCGACGGTGCCGTAGCGGCCCGCCTGCTGCGCCACCAGCACCTTGGTGCCCACCCCGTCGGTGCTCATCACCAGAACGGGAGAGCGCATCCCGGCAGGGATCCGCACCATTCCACCGAAGGCGCCGATGGAGCCGACCGACAATCCGGTGCGGGTACCCGCAACCAGGCGACCGATCCGCTGCTTGGCGTCCTCGGCCTGCGCCAGGTCGACGCCTGCTGCCGCGTACTGCCGCTGGTCACTCACGCGATCCGCTCGGCGGCCGGGATCTGGGTCAGGTCGGTAAAGCGTCGCATCCGTCGCTCCACATCCTCGCGGTTGATCCTGTTGAAGCCCTGCACATCGAAGCCCGACACCGAAAAGGAACCCATCGTGGCACCGTACACCATAGCGCGACGCATCCGATCGGTGTCGGCAGCGCCAACCTCGGCCAGATAGCCCATAAAGCCGCCCGCGAACGCATCGCCGGCACCGGTCGGATCGAACACCTCCTCCAGCGGATAGGCCGGCACCGCGAAGGTGCGGTCGTGCTCGATCAACAGTGCCCCGTATTCACCCTGCTTGATGACCACCCGTCGCGGGCCCTGCGAGAGCAGCCAGCGCCCGGCACGATGGATGTTCCACTCACCCGAGAACTCGCGCGCCTCGGCGTCGTTTACCATCAGCAGGTCGACCCGCTTGAGCAGCGCCAGCAGTGCCTCGCGCTTGGACTGGATCCAGTAGTTCATCGTGTCGCAGGCCACCAGCATCGGCTTGCGCACCTGGTCGAGAACATCGAGCTGCAACTCCGGATCGATGTTGCCGAGGAAGAGGAACTTGGCATCCGACATCGACTCGGGGAGCTTGGGTGTGAAGTCGGCAAACACCCCCAATCTGGTTTCGAGAGTCTCACGGCTCTGCAGGTCGTAGGAGTATTTCCCCTTCCAGCGGAAGGACTCGCCCGGAACTCGTGCAACCCCGCTCCAGTCGATGCCACGCGAGGCAAGCCGCTCCAGCTCGGCGACCGGATAGTCGTCGCCGACCACGCCCACCACCTGCACCGGATGGAGCAGCGATGCAGCGACGGCAAAGTGTACCGCCGAGCCGCCAAGGGCGTCAGCCGACTGGCCGAAGGGGGTGAAGACCGAATCCAGCGCAACGCTGCCGACGACGAGCAGGCTCATCGTATCACATCCGATCCGGGGCACTGACCCCGAGCAGGGTGAGTCCGTTGGCCACCACCTGCCGCGCGGCACGCGCGAGCAGCAGCCGGGAACGCTCGACTTCCGGTGGTTCGCCGAGCACACGGCAACCGTGGTACCAGCCGTGCACCTGACGTGCCAGATCCTCGAGATAGTTGGTGATCCGGTGCGGCTCCAGGTCGCGGGCCGCCCGAGCCACCACGTCGGGGTAGCCGGTGAGCAGCTTCAGCAGCGCGAGATCCGCGTCTTCCAGCACCGCCACCGCGATCTCGCCATTGACGTCGGCGGGTTCGACACCGGCGTTGCGGAAAATGCCGCTCATCCGCGCGTGCGCCATCTGGACGTAGTAGACCGGATTCTCGTCGGTGCGGGCGCTGGCCAGCTCGATGTCGAAAACCAGGTGGCTGTCGCCCCGCCGCATCAGGAACCAGTAGCGTGCAGCATCGACGCCGGTTTCCTCGTACAGGTCGGCCAGGGTGACGAATTCCCCCGACCGCTTGGACATCTTGGCCTCGGTGCCGCCGCGCATCACCTTGACCAGCTGCACCAGCGTCACCGTGAACCACGACTCGGGCAACCCGAGCGCCATCAGGGCGCCGCGCAGGCGTGGGATATAGCCGTGGTGATCGGCACCCCACACATCGATGGCGGAATCGAACCCGCGCGAATGCTTGTCGAGGTGATAGGCGATATCGGGCACGAAGTAGGTGAAGCTGCCATCCTGCTTGCGGAGCACGCGATCCTTCTCGTCGCCGAAGTCGGAGGTGCGGAGCCAGAGAGCGCCATCCTGCTCGTAGCTGAGGCCTGCCTGGTCGAGCCGCTCGAGTGCAGCGGCCACCTTGCCGTCATCGTAGAGCCGCTGCTCCGATGCGGTCACGTCGAAGCGCACCCCGAACCGCGCCAATGTTTCATCCTGCTCGGCGCGCATCGCCTTCAGTACGTAGGCGCGAAGCCCCGGCGGCGGCGGAGTGTCGGCACCCAGCGGGCGATCGTCACCGAATTCCTGCCACCACGCTGCGGCGGTTTCACGCAGGTATTCGCCGTGGTATCCCTTCTCGGGCAATGCCACCTCGATGCCACGATGCTGCAGAATGCGCGCCCACAGCGAGGCCACCACGTTGTCCATCTGCACGCCGGCATCGTTGACGTAGAACTCGCGCACGACCGAGTGGCCGGTGGCCTCCAGCAGTGATGCGATCGCGTCGCCCAGCGCGGCACCCCGACCGTGCCCCACGTGAAGAGGCCCGGTGGGATTCGCCGAGACGAACTCCACGTTGATCCGCTGCCCTGCACCGCTGTCGTTGCGACCGTAGCGCTCGCCCTCGGCGAGAATGGTGGCGCAGGCGGATGCGAGTGCGTCGCCCGCGAGGCGGAAGTTGATGAAGCCCGGCCCGGCGATCTCGGTGGCCTGCACCAGGCCCGCCGGCAATTGAAGCCGGGCCACCACCCGTTCCGCCATCGTGCGCGGATTGCCCCGCTCGCGACGGGCCAGTTGCATCGCGAGGTTGGTGGACAGGTCGCCGTGTGACGGGTCACGCGGCCGCTCCAGCGTGAACTCGATATCGGCCGCCCCGAACTCCTCGGCCAGGCGGATGAGCGCAGACCTGAGCTGGTCGCTCACTCCGGGGACTTTGCTGTCGGGGTGGCGGCAGGCGTCGCCGCGGCAGGCGACCCGGAAGAGGCCGGCGTCGACTCGGCCTTGGCAGCGGCGGGTGCCTCCGGCTCCTTGCGAGGGCCCTTGCCGTCCTTGCCGTAGTCGGTGATGTAAAAGCCGCTGCCCTTGAAGATCAGCCCGGCGCCGCCAGACACCCGCCGTTCGGCCGCTGAGCCGCACTGCGGGCAGCGATCGATCGGCGCGTCGGACATCTTCTGGACTTCCTCGAAGGTGTGCCCCTCGGCACAGACATACTCGTAAGTCGGCATCGCTCCATCCGGTCGGGTAATCCGCTGCAACCCTGCAATTTAGCCGGATCGGATGCGTCACGGGAGCCGGGCGACCGACCCGGCCAACCGGGATCAGCCGTCGACTTCGGCGATGATCTGTCGCACGAACTCGACCTCGGGACGGCTGCCGATGATCAGCGGCACCCTCTGGTGGAGCGCCTCGGGGACCAGGTCGAGGATCCGGTTGCGTCCGTCGATCGCCGCCCCACCGGCCTGCTCCGCCAGGAACGCCATCGGGGAGCACTCGTAGAGCAGCCGCAGCTTGCCGTTGGGGTTCTTGTTGTCGGCCGGGTATAGAAACACGCCGCCCTTGATCAGGTTGCGGTGGAAGTCGGCCACCAGCGATCCGATGTAGCGCGAGTTGCGCCGCTCGATCCGGTCCGGGGTCTCGCCCTTGAAGCCGCGCACCACCGCCTGAATTCCCTTGGACCACCGGTGATAGTTCGACTCGTTGATGCTGTAGTACATCCCCTTCTCGGGCATCGACATCGACGGATTGGAGAGCAGGAACTCGCCCACCGTCGGGTCAAGCGTGAACCCGTGGACGCCGTGACCGGCGGAGTACACCATCATCACGCTCGAGCCGTAGATCACGTAGCCGGCCGCGACCTGCCGATGGCCCGGCTGCAGCAGGTCGACCAGTTCGCCGTCGCCCTCCGTCGAGACTCGTTGATAGATCGAGAAGATGGTGCCCACGGCGGCGTTGACGTCGATGTTGCTCGAGCCGTCGAGTGGATCGAACAGCACCGCGTACTTGCCGGGCTTCACTCCGTCGGCGATCGGGATCAGTTCCTCGTCCTCCTCCGACGCCATAGCGCAGACCCGACCGGTGTGGTTGAGCGCGTTCTTCATCGTCTCGTTGGCCCACACGTCGAGCTTCTGCTGGGCCTCGCCCTGGACATTGTCCGCGCCGGCAGCGCCGAGGATGTTGACCAGACCGGCACGCCGGATCTGGGCGGCGATCAACTTGGCAGCCAGCGCGATGTCGTACAGGACGTTGGTCAGTTCCCCGGTGGCCTCGGGATGCTCACGTTCCTGGTCGAGGATGTAGCGTTCGAGCGTTGTCACCAGGGTTGGATGCAGCACGACGTTCACTCCGGGTTGAAGTTGCCCGCATCGAAGGCCGCAACACCGCGACCATCCTGCACCGTGAAGGTGCGCCCGTCGGTCTCTACCGACACTGTTCCGGAAACGTCGGTGCGCAGCACCGCGGTCCGCTGCGCTGAGAGTCGGCCGAGTGTCACCGGTGACGGGTGGCCGTAGTTGTTCCGGCCCAGTGACACCACGGCCACGGCAGGTCTGGCCCGTGACAGCAACAAGCTTCCGGTGGAACCCCGGCTGCCGTGGTGTCCCACCTTGAGCAGGTCCACCGGCGCCAGCTTCGCGGCCCACTCAGGCTCCGACAACTCCCCGGTGTCACCGCTGAAGAGTGCACTGAACTCGCCATAGCTCACCAGCAGCACCGCCGAGTCCTCGTTGAGGTCCAGGCCACGTCCCTCCCAGTCTCGGGATGGATGCAGCACCTCGAACTCGACCCCGTCCAGGGTCCAGGTGACACCCGGTTCTGCGCGCAACCACGGAACATCGCGCGCAGCGAGGGTATCGAGCCAGGCCAGGTAGCCCGGTTCATCGAACGGTTCGCCCGGGTCCAGCGCCACACCGATCGGGAAGCTGCCCGACACCGCCGCGGCTCCACCGATGTGGTCACGATGGGCGTGCGACGCGACGAACACCGCGATCCGCCGCGCACCCTGGCGTTCCAGGAACGGCACCACCACCCGGGCACCTGCATCGAAGCGATCATCGGCCGGTCCTGCGTCGATCACCACCCAGTTGCCGCCAGGGGTGCGAATCGCCGCCGCATCTCCCTGTCCGACGTCCAGAAAATGTAACACCAGCGGACCGTCGTTCCCGGCCGCTGGAATTGCCGTGACTGCCAGTGGCCACCACAGCATCAGGGCCGCTCCCCAGCCGGTGCGTCGCAACGCTTCGCGCACGGTCGTGTCGCCGCGCGTGGCGAGAACTGCGATCGCCAGCAGCACCAGCCACGGGAGCGCCGCCGACCATCCCTTGTCGATTGCACCGGCAGCACCGGGCAGTGATGCGCCTATGGCCGCGGTCCGATCGAGGATCGCCAGCAGCAGGTTTGCGGCGGCCACGAATCCGGTCGCGATCCACGGCACCAATCCGGCGAGCAGAAGTGCGATGAAGATCGCCGGCACCGCCAACGCTGCCACCGGCAGACCGACCAGATTCACCACCGGACCGATTGCTGCCACCTTGCCGATCGTGAGCGCGGCGATCGGCGCGGTTGCAAGCGTGGCTCCCACCGAACCAGCGACCGCCTCGCCGAGCTTCGACTTGCCCACCCTCTGGTACCACGCCCCGGCCCAGAGCACACCTGCCATCGCCGCGAACGACAACCAGGCGCCGAGGTCCACCACCGACCCGGGCTCGATTGTCAGCACGATCACCGCGCTCGCGCCCAGGAGTGCGTCGGCGCGCACCGATCGCTGCCGCCGCCTGGAGAACACCACCACCGCGAACAGCGCAGCGGCACGGGTCGCTGGTGGTGGCCATCCCAACCAGGCGGCGTAGCAGACCACGCACCCGGCAGCGACGAGTTCGGCGTGTCGCGACTGCACTCCTGCCAGTCGCAATCCCAGCACCAGCCAGAACGCGACCAGACCCATATGGAAGCCGGAAATCGACAGCACGTGGATGAGTCCGGCGGCGGCGTAACGGTCGCGCACTTCGCGGTCGATACCGCCGCTCCTTCCCACCACGAGGGCCTCCACAAGTCCCGCGTGCGGGCCGAACAGCCGTCCGATCCGATCGGCCACGGCGTTGCGACTGGCTGCGATCAGGCCGGGAGCTCCGCTGGTGGCCTCGACCCGACGCACCAGCAGTATCCCGTCGGGGAGGCCTAGCCGACCGGGTCGTGGAAGCCAGCGCGCAACCACGCGAGCCTCCTGCCCGGCCAATGCATCGCTGGTGGCCGGCCAGCGGGTCCGGATCGCACCCGCACAATCATCCAGGGGGATACTCCAGCCGGTATCGTGACCGGGATCGACCAGCCTGACAGTCAGTTCCAGTTCGCCAGCCGGCAACTTGGCCGCGCAAGTGTCGCGCGCGTCGCTTGCGATCCTGCTTCCGATCGTTATCGAGATCACCGCAGCGGCGGCGAGAAAGAGGTGGCTGCTCCGTCTGGTAATCCAGGCCCCGGCCAGGATGGCCAGGCCTACGGCAATCGGGTCCGGAAAACGCGCGAGGCCGGTCGCTAGACCGGCCCCGATGGCAAAAGCGAGTTGCAGTGACCCTGCCTGCCGGGTCACACCGGCTGACCAGGCGGTTGCCGCGATGAACGGGGCACCTTGGCCACCTGCCGCAGTGCCTCGATCACCTGGATGTCGATTGCGGTTCGCTGCTGCGGCGAATCGAGCAGCGCTTCGGTGACCGCCTTGCCCTCGTAGCCGACCACGTACTTGGGCGGCAACCGATTTAGCGAGTACACGATGACATCCTCGCGATGCCCGGGTGAGTCCTCGAAGTCGGGCACGGTCTTCTTGAGCCGGTCGTACGCTTCGATGACGTGGTGCTCCATCACGTTCAGGATCATAGGACCGCCAAGGCCGGGCGCGACACCGGCGCGCCCGTGAAGGTGGAACCCGTTGTGCCGGTGAGTCGGACCTGGTGGTACTCCCCGATGCTGGACGCCGGCAAGTCGACCAGTACGAGGAAATTCTGTCGGGTGCGACCGAGCATCAGGTCGCCGCGCCGTGCCGGCCGCTCGACCAGGATCTCGTGGACCTCGCCGACCCGCCCGATGTTGCGGCGCCGGGCCTGGTCCCGCACCACCGTGATCAGGCGTTCCAGTCGCGCCGAGGCGACGTCGTCCGCCACGTGATTGGGGATCCGCACCGCGGGAGTCCCGTCGCGCACCGAGTACTTGAACGTGTACGCATCATCAAGACCGGCCTCTTCCACCAGCGACAGCGTCTCCTCGAACTCGGCGTCCGTCTCGCCCGGAAATCCCACGATGATGTCGGTCGAGATCGTGATCTCCGGGATTGCCTCGCGGAGTGCGGCCACCACCTCCAGGTACTTCGCGCGACGGTAGCGACGCAGCATCCGCTTGAGCACCGAATCGGAACCGCTCTGCACCGGCAGGTGAACGTGCTCGCACACTGCCGGCAGTTCCGCCATCGCCTCGATCACCCTGGCGGTGAAATCGGTCGGGTAGGGCGACGTGAACCTGATCCGTCGCACGCCATCAACGGCCGCAACCGCACGGAGCAGGTCGGCAAAGTCGTGGTCGTCGTGCTGCCACGAGTTCACCGTCTGGCCCAGCAGCGTCACCTCGCTCACCCCGGTCTCGACCAGGCCCCGCACTTCGGCCGCCACGTCGGCCATCGGTCGCGAGCGCTCGGGGCCCCGCGTGGTGGGCACGATACAGAACGTGCAGCGATAATCACAACCTCGTTGCACCGTGACGAATGCAGTCGGTCCGGGCTCCCGATGCTGCGGCACATCCTCGTAATGTTCCCAACTGCGGAACTCGACATCGCTCACCCGATGCCCACCGGCGGCGTGGGCCAGCAGTTCGGGCAGGTTGCGGTAACCGTCGGGCCCCACCACCAGGTCCACCTTGGGAACTTGCTCCAGCAGTATCGGACCCAGCCGCTGTGCCATACAGCCCACCACGCCCAGCACCGTGCCGGGCCGCTTGTGGCGCTGCAGCTCACCCACCCTCCCCACCACCCGCTGCTCGGCGTTGTCGCGCACGGCGCAGGTGTTGACCAGCATCACGTCGGCACCGTCGGGTTCGCTGGCGACCGCGAAACCCTCACGGGCCAGCAACCCGAGGATCACCTCGGAATCGGCCACATTCATCTGGCAGCCGTATGTCTCGATCCAGACCCGCTTGCTCACTCCACCTCCCTGAACGGCGCGGGGCGCGCCGTTGGCACGCCCCGGTCAACTTCTGATAACGATACCCTGATTCTCAGTTGCCCGGCAGGACTCCCCGGAGCGCGACCCCGATCGACAACTGCCAGGCCGACTCGGAGTACTCACTTCCCTGGCTGCGCGTGACCCGCTCCAACGCCAGGTCCAGGCCGCCCAGGTCACGCGCGAAGCGGAACCCCGTGCCGGCGGAGATCACCAGCTCGCGCGGCTGGCTGCCCTGCACCAGCAGGAACGGCAACTGTGCGTGGCGCACCCCGAGCCGGATCGGCAGATGCTCGGGACGGCGGATGCTGCGCAGCAACTCCAGGCCGCCGGCAAATTCGATGGTGTTGCGCGCGGCGAGTCCGCCGAAGTCCACCAGGTCGGTGTTGCTCACCGACCAGTTCCGGGTCTTCAAGTCGGCCGCAATCGCCAAGCGCTCGCCAACGCGATACCGGGCGCCCGCCGAAAGCGATATCGGCAGCTTCATAGTGCCGATCTCGGCGGAGTCGCGCTGAATGGTCAGCGAACCATCGTAGCGAATCGTGCCGGCGATGTGCAGGTCGCGGGTCGGCTGCAGCACCACTCCGGCCGATGCGCCGAAACCGGAGTAGTCCAGCTCGGCGGATTGCCGCACCGGTAGGTAACTGCTGTCCTCCCACGCCCGCACCGAGAAGATCCGGTTGGATCCGGTGATCAGGTGGGCGCCGAAGCCGACAATCAACCGCGGCGAGAGGGTCCACGCCACCGACGCGCGCATATCGTTGATGCCGCCAGTGGATCCGATCGAGTCCGAAACATTCACGGGGATGCCGCGAGGAGAATCGACGCCCTCACGCACGATCGTGAAGTCGCGCACTGCAAAGTTGGAATAGCTGAGCGTGAGTGCCAGCGGCGAACCGGGCACTGGCCCACCGATCAGCAGGTGCGGGAAACGATGCTCGACGGTCGAACCGGTGCCGCCGGGATTCTCGCTGTTCCGCCAGGCCTGGGTCGAGGTGAACACCAGTGCGGTGCCGGACAGGAGACCCGGCGCAGCGGGGTTCCTGCTGGAGCGCCCGTCGAACTCTGCGCCCGAACCGGCCGACCCCAGCGCGCCCACCGAGAGTCCGCGGCCGGGCAGCCCCAGCCCCCGCACCCCGAACTGTGACGACTGCGCCCCGAGTGGTGCTGCCGCCACCAGTGCGGCCAGGGTGATCAGGATGCCCCGCATCAGAACCCCGTCGTCCCGTACGGAAGTCGATAGGTGATCCGCAGCCGCGGTCCGCCCTGCGCGCTGCGGCTGGACCGATAGCGCGGCGCCAGGAAGGTGGCGAATTCCTGTCCCAGTTGCACCCGCACTGCGTTGGGAGAATCGATCGACGACTGCCACAGCGTCACCAGATTGGCTATTTCGATCCGGGTCGTGTCGCTGCCGGTCCGCAGCCAGTCGACCGACACGTTGCTCGAGTTGACAACCGACTTGGCACCGAAGTCGGCCACCACATTGCGCGCCTGGATCATCGTGCTGTCGCCCGGAATGCCGAACACCTCTCCATCGGGCACCAACTCCAGCGTGGCCCGGATGATCGTCGCCGAGTCGCGCAGATAGGCCGGGAACGGGAAGCGGATCAATGCCCGGGCGGCCCCGCTGCCGCCCACGTTGAGCAGATCGGAATCCGTGGGCGTTTCGATCTCGTATCGGGAGAAGTTCTGTTGCGGCGCGCGTTGCAGCAATGGCTTCTGCAGCGCGGTGTCGGCGATCTCCACATCGGTGAACGTCTGGTAGAGCGGAGTTGCGTCGCCGCCGAGCTGGGCACCGATGTAGAGCCCGCCAGGCGTGTCGGAGCGCAGCCGCACACCGATCACCAGGCGGGTGGAATCGGCAGGTTCGAACGAGATCCGGTCGGCATCGTCACCCCTGAACCAGAGAAACAGCCTGCCGCTCCGAGCGAGATCGCTCACCTCGATCGTGCCCAGCAGGGTCTCGTCGGTCATCGCCGCCTGCATCTCGGCGAAGGTGGTCAGGGTGTCGAAGTCGGCCGGCAGGCGGAACAGGTCCAGTTCCATCCCGGTCACGGTGGTGTCCCGCGACTGTAGCACCACGGACAGCCCCACGGAGTCGATCGTGAAGGGCTTGAGTGAATCGCCCGCGAATACCGAATCCCCGCGGGGCAGGAACCGGATCAGTGCGTAGACGTTCCCGAGCGGACCGCCGTTTGACACCGGCAGCGACACTGTGCTGTTGATGCTGGCGTAGCCGGTGAACGACGAGTCAGCAGACACGATCGCGTCGATCACGGTATCGCGCACGGTCGGCAGTCCACCCGGGCACAGCGCCGGGCAGGTTCCGGGGGTCACCAGCTTCTCGGTGCACCCGGCCAGCGCCAGGGTGCCGAGCATCAGGAAGGCGATACGCTTCACGAAAACTGGTCGCGTCCGAAGGCGTTGGGAAGAAGTTCGGCGACGGTCCACCGCTGAACCTGTTCCCCCGCCCAACTCTCGATCGTGATGTCGGATCCGAATTCCTGCAACACCTGACGACAGGTGCCGCAAGGCGCGATCGGGCGAGCCGAATCGCTCACCAGCGCCAGCCGGGTGAAACTGGTGTATCCCGCCGCCACCGCCGCCACGATTGCCGTGCGCTCGGCGCAGATGGTCGCTCCGAATGCTGCATTCTCCACATTGCATCCTGTCACGATGGTTCCCGCCGCTGTTTCCAGGGCAGCACCGACCCGGAAGCCGGAATAGGGCGCATACGCTCGTTGCCGAGCCGTCTCGGCCGCATCACGCAGGGCATTCACTCGCGCCACACCTCGGCTAGAAAGGACGTTCCGGCCGCCAGTGGCGGCACGCCAAGAAACTCCGCAATGGTCTGGCCGATGTCGGCATAGGTGCTCCGCACCCCCAGGTCTGCGGGCCACACCCTGCCTCCCAGTACCACCACCGGCACCTGCTCCCTCGAATGGTCGGTCGACGCGGTCGTGGGATCGTTGCCGTGATCGGCGGTCAAGATAATCAGGTCGTCCGGTCGGATCGCTCGCCGCATCCGCGGAATCCAGCGATCCAGGTCCCGCAAACCGGCCGCAAAACCCGCCACATCATTGCGATGGCCCCAGGTCTGGTCGAACTCGATCACGTTCGCGAACAGGAGTCCGCGGCGCAGGGTGGTCAGGCCGCCCTGAATCAGGTCGTACGCCTCGGCGTTGGTCGCGGTGTGAATCGACCGCACACCCCGACCGGCGAACAGGTCATCCACCTTGCCCACACCCACCACCGGCAGGTGAGCCCTGAAACATCGATCCAGCAAGGTCTCCCCGGTGGGGGGGAGGGAAAAGTCCTTGCGGCGCGGTGTCCGCTTCCAGGCCCCGGGCTGTCCCACGAAGGGCCTGGCGATCACCCTGCTCACTGCCAGGTCGTCGGTGAGCAGCCCGCGCGCCACCCGGCACGCCGCGTAGAGCTCCTCCACCGGCACCACTGCCTCGTGGGCCGCGACCTGGAACACCGAGTCCGCCGAGGTATAGATGATCCAGTCGCCCGTTTCGACGTGCCGGGCACCGAGTTCATCCAGAATGGCAGTACCCGACATAGGCTTGTTGCCCAGCACCCCGCGCCCGGTGGCGCCGGAGAAGGCCTCCAGCAGGGGCGCCGGGAAGCCCTCGGGAAAGATGGGAAACGGCCGGTCGAGGATCAGGCCACAGAGCTCCCAGTGCCCGGTGGTGGAATCCTTGCCCGGTGATGCCGGCTGTGCGCTGCCCACTGCGGCCAGCGGCGTGTCGGTCCGCTCAAGGCCGGTGCCGCTGATGTTCCCCAGCCCGAGGGCGGTCAGATTGGGCAGCGACAGCCCCGGAGTGGCCCGGACCACATTTCCCAGGGTGCAACTGCCGGCATCGCCCCAGGTGGCCTCGTCGTGGGCGCCGCCGACCCCGAGTCCGTCGAGGACGATCAGGGCAGCCCGACGGCTCAATGGAGCTGGCCGGTGGAGAACCGGATCCTGAGACCGGTGAGCGCCTGATCCAGGAGCTGCCGCTCCTGGTCGTCGAGATTGCCGCGGGTCTTCTCCTCGAGAGCGGCCAGAGTGTCGATCAGTGCCTGCGCGAGCTGGCGTGGCTCGGGCAGGCCGGTCCCCTCGGCACCTGGCGGAAGCTGGCCGTCGAGGGCCGAGTTGGCCTGAGCTGCCAGGCCCATCACGAGCGATACGAAGTGCGGATTCATAGGCTTCGATGGTAACGACGGGGCAGCCTGCTCCCAAGCGCCGTGATCAGGTGATAGGAAATGCCGCCGACCCGGGCGGCCTGCTCGTCGAGCGAGATGATCCCGCCGAAGAAGGTGACGATGTCGCCTGGAACAACCGGCAGACGGCCGACATCAACCGTCAATTGATCCATCGAGATCAGTCCCGCGATCGGCACCCGCTGCCCGGCCAGCTCAACCTCGCCCCCTTGTGCCAGGCGCGGCGGCACGCCGTCGGCATAGCCGATCGCCACTGTGGCGATCGAGGTATCAGCGGACGCCCGCCAGGTGTGGTCGTAGCCGACACCCTCGCCAGCGGTGACGCGACGGACCGCAGTGACTCGCGCGTGCACGCTTGCCACCGGCCTGGACTCGAGTCCGGGCACGACTCCGCCATAGAGGTGAATGCCGGGCCTGGCCAGATTGCCGGCGAATCGATCGCCGTAGCCGCCAGCGGGACTGTTCGCTGCGTGCACCAGCCTGGGACGGACTCCGATGGTATTCAGCACCTCGTTGAGGACGCGCCACTGAGTCTCGGTAGCAGCGGGGTCACTGGCAGCCGAATGGAAATGACCGAGTGCACCCTCGAAACCCGCCGAGTGCCGCAACAGGCCTGCCGCCTCGGCGAGCGCGGCGCGGTCGGACACCGGCAAGCCGGTGCGGTGCATACCGGTGTCGAACTCCACGTGAAATGGCGCGTCGGAAGCGGCCGTCCAGGCACGGAGCGCGGCGACGTCACTGATCACGGGCCTGAGATCGTCGCGGCGATATGCAGCCAGGTTGGCGGGATCAAACGGCACGAACACCAGCACCGGGATCGCGATTCCGGCGCGACGCAATTCGATTCCCTCGTCGACCGTGGCAACCCCGAATCCCCAGGTGTCCGGGCCGAGCAGTGCGCGCGCAACCGGCACCGCACCGAGGCCGTAGGCGTTGGCCTTCACCATCGGCAGAATCGGAACTCCGACGCGGCGCTGGTAGCTTCCGGCATTGGCGACAAGTGCGTCGAGGTCGACATCGACCCACGCGCGGCGCCTGGCTTGATCCTCTGATCGGCTGTCAATCACGCGGGGAGACTATGGGCCCTCGAGACCCGATGCAAGCTGAATCCGCCCTCGACCGGGCCGTGGCCATCGTGGCCGACCTGCGCGAGCGCTGCGAATGGGACCGGGTCCAGACCCGGCGCACCCTGCGACCCTACCTGATCGAGGAGGCCCACGAGCTTGCTGCGGCCCTCGATGCCGGCGACCCCGACTCGATCCGCGAGGAGGTCGCCGACCTGATGCTGCACCTCGCCTGGCAACTGGTGCTCGGCCGGGAGACCGGCGAGTTCACCGACCAGGAGATCGCCGACATCGTGGTGGCCAAGATGCAGCGGCGGCATCCCCACCTCTACGACCTGGGGGAACGCCAGCGCTGGGAAGTGCTCAAGCGCCGCGAGCGTCAAGGCAGCGGGACCCTGAGCGGCCTGCCCGCCACCCTGCCGGAACTGTTGATGGCCTACCGTCTGCAGCAACGCGCCGCCGGTGTCGGGTTCGACTGGCCCGACGCAAATGGACCGCTGGCCAAGGTTCACGAGGAGCTGGCCGAAGTCGAAGGTGAACTGCTCGGCGGCAGCGACGCACAGGAAAAGCTGGAGGAAGAACTCGGCGACCTGCTGTTCGCAGTGGTCAACCTTGCACGCAAGGCGGGTGTGCAACCTGGCCTGGCCCTGGATCGGGCCAATGCGAAGTTCCGCCGCAGGTTCGAACAGATCGAACAGCGCGCCGCCGAACACGGCCTGGTGCTTGGCGAGGCGACACTGGAAGAACTCGACGCGGTGTGGGATGAGGTGAAGAAAAGCGAGAAGTCGTAGCAGTCTGACCCTTGCGCTTTCTCGCCTTCTCGCCTTGTCGCTTTCTCGCTTTCTCGCCTTCTCGCTTTCTCGCCTTCTCGCTTTCTCGCTTTCTACGGGTACAACCGATGTATCTGCCTCGGGAATGCGATCGCCTCGCGGATGTGGGGGATGCCGCAGATCCACGCCACGGTGCGTTCCAATCCCAATCCGAAGCCGCTGTGCACGTAGGATCCGTACTTGCGGAGATCGAGATACCAGCCGTAGGCAGCCGGATCGAGCCCCTGGGCCACGATCCGCTCGAGCAACCGGTCGTGACTGTCCTCGCGCTGGGAACCGCCGATGATCTCCCCGTAGCCCTCGGGGGCCAGGCAATCGTTGTTGAGCACCGTGCGCGGGTCGTCAGGGTTCTCCTTCATATAGAACGCCTTGACCTCCTTCGGGTAGTTCATCACGAAGAGCGGCCGGTCGTGGCTGCGGGCCAGCGCCGTCTCGTCGTCGGCGCCCAGATCCGAGCCCCACTGGATGTCGCTTCCCTCGGACTGAAGCTGGGCGATCGCGTCGGTGTAGGTGATCCGCGGAAACGGCCCCACGATCCTCTCCAGGGCAGCGACATCGCGCTCCAGCTCGTCGAGTTCGGCGCGTCGGCGTTCCAGCACCCGTGCCACGATGTGGCAGATGAACTCCTCCTGGAGTTGCATACTGCCGTCGGAGTCGACGAACGCCATCTCGGGCTCGACCATCCAGAACTCGGTCAGGTGACGTCGAGTCTTGCTCTTCTCGGCGCGGAAGGTCGGGCCGAAGCAGTACACCTTGCCGTGCGCCGCGGCGGTGGCCTCGATGTAGAGTTGACCGGTCTGTGCGAGATAGGCCTGCCCCAGGTCGAAGTAGTCGGTGGCAAACAGCTCGCCGGCCTGCTCCCCCACCGCACCGGTGAGGATCGGAGCGTCGGTGCGGATGAAGCCGCGGTCGTAGAAGAAGTCGTGGATCGCCTGCTCCACCTCGTGCCTGACGCGTGCGATTGCAACCTGCCGACGCGATCGCAGCCACAGGTGGCGATGCTCGAACAGGAACGAGGTGCCGTGCTCCTTGGGAGTGATCGGGAAATCGATGGAGGGCGCGGTCATCACCACGTCGGACGCCGTGAGCTCGTAACCGCCCGGCGAACGGGCGTCCTCGCGAACCGTCCCGGTGACGGTCACGGTCGCCTCGTGCGTCAGGGTACCGAAACGCTCCCACGCCCCTTCGTCCACCTCGGCCTTGGGGAACACGCACTGCACATAGCCGGTGCCGTCGCGCAGCACCAGGAAGGCAATCTTGCCCGAGGAGCGGGTGGTGACGACCCAGCCCTGCAAGGTCACCTTCTGGCCGGCGTGATCCCGGAGGCGGTCGATCGAAGTGTTGGTCATCGCGAGAGTCTGGCAGGTGGAGTACAAGGAGATCAAAGATCAGGGATCCGGGATCAGGGAACGGAGAACGCTAACCCGACTGCTCGTTCCTGACCAGAATCCTGCTGCCCCGATCCCCGCTCAGCCCACCCGGAACAGGATCTCCCCGTTCGGATACCTCGCCACCACCCGCTCCCGGAGTGCCTGATGATTCCGGTGCTCCAACGCCGGATCCGAAGCGAGCAGCCTGGCAGCCATCGCCCGGGCCTCTGCCAGCAAGTCGGTGTCGTCGGGGAATCGTGCCACCTTGAAGTCGACACCGCCGGACTGCCGAGCGCCCAGCAGGTCGCCCTGGCGACGCTCCTCGAGGTCCAGCTCGGCGATCTCGAAGCCGTCGTTGGTGCGGGCAAAGGCACGCAGCCGGTCGGGAACCCGTTCGCTGCTGGTGAGCAGGATGCAGTGTGCCGCGCCGGTGCCCCGGCCGATCCTGCCCCGCAACTGATGCAATTGCGCCAGGCCGAACCGTTCCGGATGTTCGATCACCATCACGGTTGCATTGGGAACGTCGATGCCCACCTCGATCACGGTGGTCGCCACCAGCACGCCGGTCTCGCCGTCGCGGAACGAACGCATCACCCGCTCGCGTTCCGGCCCCTTGACCCTGCCGTGCACCAGTCCCACAACCACGTCATCCCACCTGGCCTGGAGCGTGGTGGCCATCGTTTCCGCGGCCCGCAAGTCGGCGCGCTCGCTCTCTTCGATCACCGGCAGCACCACGTACGCCTGTTCTCCGCCCTGCACCGTGCGATGCACGAACTCGAACACCCGTTCCCTGCCGCGCGGTGTGCGAACCGCAGTGCGCACTTCGCCTCGCCCGGGCGGCCGCTGCTTGAGCACCGACAGGTCGAGGTCGCCATAGCGAGTCAGCGCCAGTGAACGGGGAATCGGGGTCGCGGTAAGCAGCAACACATCAGGCGCCTCGCCCTTGCTCATCAGGGCACCGCGCTGCTCGACGCCGAAACGGTGTTGTTCGTCGATAACCACCAGTCCGAGATGAGCGAACTCCACCTGCTCCTGCACCAGGGTGTGCGTGCCGACCACCAGTCGAGCATCACCGCTGGTAAGGCGCTGTCGCACCGCGCGCTTCTCGGCGGCAGACATCCGGCCCACCAGCAGCTCGGGAACCAGGTCCAGCGGTGCCATCAATGAGGTGAGCGTGGCGTGGTGCTGCTCCACCAGCAACTCGGTGGGTGCCATCAGGGCCGCCTGGTAGCCGTTCTCAAGGGCGAGCAGCATCGCGAACAAGGCCACCACCGTCTTGCCGGTGCCGACATCACCCATCAGCAACCGATGCATCCGCTCGGCGGCAGTCATATCATCGAAGATCTCGCGGATCGCCTTCTTCTGGTCGGCGGTGAGATCCCAGGGCAGCGACTCGCGAAGTTGCGATGTCAGGGTTCGATGAACCTTGAACTGGGTGCCGCGCGCACCGCTGCGCGCCAGATGCCGGGCGCGCGCCAGCATCAACTGCAGGTCGAGCAGTTCATCGAACGCCAGTCGTCGCCGGCCCCGGTCGGCCTCCTCGACGTTGGTCGGCCGATGCACCCACCTGTAGGCGCTGGCCAGCGGTGGCAAGTCGAACTGGTCGCGGACCTGATCGGGCAACAGGTCGGGAACCAGCGCCACCATCGCGTCCAGGTGCTGGTCGATGATGTGACGAATCTGCTTGTGACTGAGTCCCTCGGTGGCCGGGTAGACCGGCAGCACCCGGCCGGCGGAAGCAGGATCCTGGGCGTCACCGAGGATGACCAGTTCGCGCGGGGCCATCTGGCGACCGTGATAGAACCGGATCGGGCCGGCCACCAGCAGCAACTGGCCGACCTGAATGGTCCGATCCAGGAACGCCTGCCCGGGCCAGGCACATTCGAGCACCCCACTGTCGTCGCGGATGACGGCGTGGAAGATCCGGAGGCCCCTGCGGGTGGGCAGGATGCCCTTGCTGACCACCTGGCCGATGCAGGCCACGTCGTCGCCCACGCGGGCCTTGGCCAACGGGGTTACCGACGAGGCGTCGATGTAGCGATGCGGCAGGTGGTGCAGCAGGTCCTGTACCCGCACGATGCCAAGACGCGCGAGTGCCTCGGCTCGTTTCTCGCCGATACCCTTGAGGAACTGAACCGGCGTGTCGAGGCGGAGTTCGGGCATCCGGGAACGATATCGCCAGAGACAGCGGCAGCCAAACCGGGAGTCACTATGCCGAGATTCTTCATTGTGGCAGTGCTGTTGACCTGCCTGGCCTGTACCTCGACCTCGGGTCCCAGCGCGCCCGATGTTGTGGCGACAGCGGAGGTTGTGCTCGTCTCCGGTGATGAGATGCTCCGGCTGACGGTCTCCAACCAGGGTGACCAGGCGATCAGCGTCAGTTGCGGCTCATTCTCGGTCGAAGGGTTGACCATCGAGGGGTGGCAGCCGATCCGGGAGCAAACCTGCACCCAGGATCCGGTGCCGCAGCAGGTGCCACCCGGCGAGTCGGCTTCGGCCGAACTGTCGATGCCCGACCCGGGGCCGGAGTACCGGGGAGCCGTCAGGTTCACGGTCAGCGGACCGGACGACGCCTGGGTCGTGTACAGCCGGATCTTCACGCTGTGACATTCCCCGAGTTGACCAATGCGGGCAGCGATTGCGGGCAGCAATTTCCATTCAACGGAGCGATCAGATGAGTGTTTTCACCAGGCCCATCCACACCGCTGCGACGTTCCTGGCATTTTCGGTGATCGCGTTCGGCTGCGCCGGCCAGCCATCGGGTGACAGCAACCCGCAACCGCCAGCCAACCGGGTGGACGGCGGCATAGAGGGTGTGACGCTCACCATCACCACGTCGGATGTCGAAGTAGGTGGTGAAGTCGAGTTCACGTTCACCAACGGCAGCGATGACACGCTCACAACCGGTGCGCTCGACTGCGTCAACCACTACGAGCGTCGCGACGGCGACAGGTGGATCAGGGTGGAGGCGTTCCGTGCCTGCATAATGCTCGCCCAGATCCACGCCCCTGGCAGCAGCAGCAAGCACCGCACCCCGGCCCCGGAGCAGCCGGGTCGCTATCGCCTGGTCGTACAGGCTGGCGCGGAGGGCGACACCGAGCCGCTGGTGATCAGGAGCGCCGAGTTCGAGGTCGACTGACGACCGATCACCCGAATGAGTGCCCGAAGCGCGGCCGCGAATAATCGCGGTCGCGCTTCCTGCTTCGGTGCATCGATGAGTCGATTGCCCCGTTTGAACCGTTCCTGCGCAGAAGTGAGATGTGGGCCCAGGCAAAGCGCCGCAGCCCCTGATCACTGTCCCCGGAGGAACGATGCTGCATTCAGCCCACCGCAGACTGGCAGTAACCAGCCAGTGGCGACTGATCCTGGCCGTTCTGGCCTGCACCGTGCCGCTCTGCGGCTGCAAGGAAGCGGGCGGTGCCGGAGTGGTCGTTCCACCACCCCCCCCGGCCCCCCCCCCCCCCCCACACCCCCCCCCCCCCCCCCCCCCCCCCCCCCCCCCCGCCCCCCCCCCCCCCCCCCC
>CBFGRM010000008.1:0-47916 GCA_965651205.1 uncultured bacterium | reverse complement strand
TTCTCGCCTTCTCGCCTTCTCGCTTTCAGAACTTCACAATCTCATCCATCGCCGCCCTGAGCGTCCCCACCTGCGGCAGGATCACATCCTCCAGCTCCGGTGCGTAGGCCACGAAGGTGTCGGTGCTGGCCACCCGCTTGACTGGTGCGTCGAGCCAGTGGAAGTGATCATCCGCGATTCGCGCCGCGATCTCGGAGCCGTAGCCCCAGGAGAGCGAATCCTCGTAGGCGACGATCACCCGATTGGTCTTGCGCACCGAGTCACCGATCATCTCCCAGTCCACCGGATTGAGGGAACGCAGGTCGATCACCTCGACCCGCTTGCCGGTGGCCTCTTCCAGGTCCTTGGCGGCCTGCACCGCACGCTGCACCACCGCCCCGTAGGTGATCACGGTGGCGTCGCTTCCCTCGCGCACCACCTTGGCCTTGCCGAACGGGATCATAAAGTTGGGACCCGGATAAGCGCCCTTGTTGTAGGTCTGGCGATAGAGGTGCTTGTGCTCCAGGAACAGCACCGGGTCCTCGCACCGGATCGCGGTGCGGAGCAGACCGTTGGCATCGAGTGCGGTGCTGGGGCACACCACCCGGATCCCCGGCACGCCGGTGAAGATCGCCGCCCCGGTCTGCGAGTGATACACCGCGCCACCCTTGAGGTAGCCACCGTAGGTGGTGCGCACCACCACCGGAGCACTGAAGGCATTGTTGCTGCGCCAGCGCATCAGCGCCAGCTCGTCGCGGAGCTGCATATAGGCCGGCCAGATGTAGTCGAAGAACTGGATCTCGACCACCGGCTTGAGTCCGCGGGTCGCGAGGCCGATCGCGCGACCGACGATGTTGGCTTCGGCGAGCGGCGAGTTATAGACGCGATCGCTGCCGAACTGCTTCTGCAGCCCCCAGGTCACCTTGAACACCCCGCCCTTGCCCTTGACTGCGTCGAGATTCTCCTCGCGCGAGCAGTCGGCCACGTCCTCGCCGAACATCACGATCCTGGGATCGCGCTGCATCTCGTCGCGCAGGCAGGCGTTGAGCAGGTCGACCATAGTGGTCGGCTCGCCGCTGGTCTGCGGATCGTCCTCGGTGTCGAACTGTTCCGCAGTCGGATCGACGTCGGGCGAATACACGTAGTCGTAAACCGTATCGACGCCGGGTTGCGGCGACGCCAGCGCGATGTCGGTGGCGACTCCCACCTCGTCGTCGACCTGCTGACGAATCAGCTCGAGCTCCGCCTCGGTGGCAATGCCCTGGTCCAGCAGGTACTGCGGATAAGTGGTGATCGGGTCGAGCTCGGCGTCCGCTGCCCGCTCCGCTTCGGTGCGGTAGTGCACCTCATCGTCCGACAGCGAGTGCGAGTAGGGCCGGATCACGTGTGCGTGCACGAAGGCCGGACCCTTGCGCTGGCGACACCAGTCGTGCGCCTTCTGCATCGCGTCGTACGAGGCCAGCGGGTCGGTGCCGTCGACTTCCTGGATGAACAGCCCCGGCATCGACTTCACCAGCTTGCTGATCGAACCGCCGGCGGTGTTGACCTCCACCGGCACCGAGATGGCATACTTGTTGTCCTCGATCAGGAACACCACCGGCAGCTTGAGATTGCAGGCGCTGTTGAGCGCCTCCCAGAACTCGCCCTCGCTGGTGGTGCCGTCACCCGCGGTGCAGAGCACCACCTCGTCGCCGGGCGAATATTCCGCCAGCGCGGGATCCTTGCTGGCCCTGAGCCAGGTCTCCGCAGCACCCACCGCCTGCAGGAACTGGGTCCCGGTGGGCGATGAGGTCGAGACGATGTTGAGGTCCTTGTGACCCCAGTGCGACGGCATCTGGCGGCCACCCGAGTTGGGGTCGTCGGCCGCTGCCACCGCAGAGAGGAGCTGCTCGGTGGCGGTCATCCCCAGGCCCAGGCAGAGGGCCCGGTCGCGGTAGTAGAGGTAGAACCAGTCGTGGCTGGGCCGGAACACCTTGGAGGTCGCCGCCAGCACCGCCTCGTGGCCCGCCCCGGAAATCTGGAAGAAGATCTTGTTCTGCCGCTTGAGCTGGATTTCCTTGTCGTCGAGCCGCCGGGACAGATACATCAACCGGTACAGGTCGAGGAGTTCGCTCTTGTCGAGCCGATTGGCCGCGCGGGCCCTGGATGAGGTACGAGTCGCCATTGGCAAAAGATGGCCCCACCCGGGGGGTGGGGGAAGGGTGATGCCCCACCCCCACCACCGCCGATCAGGGCGCCCGGTAGACCACCTTGCCGCCCACCACGGTGAGCCGGACTGCCACATCCTTGATCTGGTCGGGCGGAATCGTCCGCAGGTCGCGGTCCAGCACCACCACATCGGCCAGCATTCCCGGCTTGAGCATCCCGAAATGCTGCTCGGAGAAGGTCCCGTGGGCGTTGGCCCGGGTGTAGGCGGCCAGCGCCTGATCGACCGTGATCCGCTGTTCCGGGTACCAGCCGTCGGGGTTGGCGCCATCCACCGTCTGCCGCTCGACCGCTGCCCAGATCCCCTGCAGCGGGCTGAGCGGTGCCACCGACCAGTCGGAGCCGAACATCAGCCGGCCACCGGCCTCCAGCACCGAGCGAAAGGCGTAGGTGCCCCTGAGCTGCGGCTCGCGGATCCGCTTGGCGGCCCAGCGGCCGTCGTCAGCGGCGTGATACGGCTGCATCGACGCGATCACGTCCCCGGCCGCCATTCGGCGGATTTCCTCGGGTCGCAGGTGCTGGGCGTGCTCGATCCGGAAGCGGCGATCGCGATCGCCGTGGGCGGTGGCCACCGAATCGAAGATGTCCATCAGCAGCGCGTTGGCGCGGTCGCCGATGGCGTGGACCACCACCTGGATGCCGGCCGAGTCGGCGGCACCGATCTGTTGGCGGAGCACCTCCTCGGGGGTGACCATCAGGCCGCGACTCGACGGCTCATCGAGGTAGGTGTCGAAGAACGCCGCGGTGGTCGAGCCCAGCGAGCCGTCCACAAAACCCTTGACGCCGGCCAGCCGGATCCACTCGTCGCCCGGCCCGCGCGAGGCCATCGAGTCGGCCACCATCCGCCAGCGGGACAGCGCAGGGTAGAACGACACCCGCACCGTCTGCATTCCGGCCTCGCGCAACCGCTCGGTGGCCCAGATCTCCGCGCCCGCCGACACCGCCGACATCGAGGTGAGGCCGAGACTGTTGGCGTGCCGCATCGCCGCGGCAACCGCCGAATCGGCCTGCGCCGGGGAAATGTCCGGAATCACCGCAAACACCGGATTCATCGCCTCGTCCTTGAGCAGGCCGGTCAGTTCGCCGGCATCGTCGCGGATGATCTCGCCGCCGTCGATATCGGCCATCGTGCGGTCCAGCCCGGCCAGTTCCAGTGCCCGCGAATTGGCCAGGCCCATATGGCCGTCGAGCCGCTGCACCATCACCGGATTGTCGGGGGTCACCGAGTCGATCCACTGCCGGGTGGGCAGCTCGCCGCCCCAGTTCTCGTGATCCCACACTCCGCCGGTAATCCAGTCTCCCGCAGGCTGGCTCCGGGCAAATTCGGCAATCCGGCGCACGAACTCCGCCGGCGTGGCTGCGTCGCGCAGGTCGACCGAGGCGAGCTGCTGACCACCGTCGAGCAGGTGGACGTGGCCGTCGCCCAGTCCGGGGATGATCATCCCCTGAGCAGCGTCGATCACTTCGGTGTCGGCACCGACCCAATCGGCGATCGTCGCGCTGTCTCCCACAGCCACGATCGAGTCTGCCGCGATGGCGATCGCCGCCGCCGTGGGCGCAGCGTCGTCACCGGTCCACACCGGACCGTAGATCACCAACGAGGCAGCAGGGCCTCCGGCACCGGAACAACCGGCGAGAATCAGCAGCGAAGACGACAGGGTGACAAGAATACGGGTCATCGACGGGTCAACTTTCTGAGCGCTTCCAAGCGTTCAAGTGCGCTCTTGCCAGGTGCAGGGGCGGCGGGGGCAACCGCGAACAGGTCGCGAATGTCGAGCAGGATCTCCAGCATCAACTGGTCACGCATATAGGCGTTGTCGAGGTCGACCATCCGGGTGGGTTGGTCGGCCTCGCGGGCCTGCTCATACGATTCGCGATAGATCTGGTCGAGATTGTTGAGAATTCGTTCTCTGGAGCGCATAAGGGTAGGGTCGGTTCCGGTGGCTCGAAGTTGGACAGCGGCCGGTTCTCGCCGTCTCTGGCGCTTCAAACTGCCCGACTCCGAAGTTAAGCGATCGCGGTCACGGTGCCAGCAACCCGTGACAGCACTGCCTTTCCGGCGAGATCCCTCCCGGCAGTATCGCGGCACCGATATTGCCCTCAATGAGCTGCAGGTCACCGCAGGTGTTCCGTGGTGGGACTGCGGCAGGGATGCCGGTTGTCAGCCCCGGGCAGGAATGTGGTGATGCCGCAACAGCAGTCAAAGGTGCCCCCCTGGGAACGTTGCATAGCGAGGGTGCAGTGTACGCACGGGTGTCGCGACAGGATTGTCAACGAAATCAGGATGCCCCGGTCACCCGACGGGGGTTCACCCTGATCGAGATGTTGATGGTGGTTGTGATGCTGGGAATCCTCGGCTCGGTGATGGTGCCGCAGATTTCGCGGCTGACCACGCGTGCCAAGGTGCGCGACACGGCGACCGTCCTGGCAGGCGATCTCGAGAACGCGGTGGCGCTGGCGGCGCGACTTCGCAAGCCGGTGACCCTGAGCTGGTCGGGCAGCACTTATCAGGTGCGCGACCGCGCGAGTTCGCCGGCAGACACCGTGAGGTTGCAACGCACCGTCAGCTTCGGCAGCGACTTCGGTGTCAGGCAGATCGAGTTCTCGCCTGCATCGGTTGTCATCTTTCCCAACGGGCTGGTCAGCGCGGCTGTCACGGTCGAGGTGGCAAGCGACAACTTCAGTCGGACAATCACGCTTTCCCCCGTCGGCCTGGTGAGGATCCAATGATCAGGAATCGCGACGGCTTCACCCTTGTCGAGGTGATGATTGCGCTGGTGATTTTCGCGGTGCTCGCCGCGCCGTTGTCCCGGCTGCTGGTCATCACCAGTCGCCAGTCGCGTGGCGCCGGCGACTTGTCCTATCGGGCCGCGGCGCTGAACGCCGAAGTGTCGCGGATCACCGCGATCCCTCCCGGCCAGCTCGCCGATGGCACCGCCACCCGGACGGTTGCCGATCAGCCATTCTCCTACACGGTGACTTCCACCGCTGTCACCGCCGGCGGCACCCAGACGGTCACCATCACCGTGACGCCGACCGGCGCGCAGGCGATCAACGGGCTCACCCGGGTGATAACCCGCAAGGGCGGCAACACGAACCCGTTCAGCCTGTGATGCATCACTCTCGCCGCGGTATGACGATGGTCGAGCTGCTGATCGCGATGGTGGTGGCGTCGATCGTGGGTGCGGCATTGCTGTCGCTGATGATGGGACAGGGGCGCCTGGCCGAGCGCACCGAGGCGCAGCGCGCCGGAATCCGCGTCAGCCGGAGCGCCCTCAACGCGCTGATTTCCGATCTCAGGATGGTCGATCCGCTGTGGGGACTGGAGGCGGCAAGCCCGACTTCGATCACGGTCAGGATCCCGTACGCACTCGGAATCACCTGCGCGTCGACCGCTGACTTGCAGACGATCCTGCTGCTGCCGGTCGACAGCCTGGTGCTGCACACTCCGGGTTACTCGGGGTATGCGACCCGGGGCGGCACCGGTGTCTACACCCCGACTCCTGGTGGCTCGGTGGTCGAGGAGGCAGTGTCGACAACCTGCACCGGCTCGCCATCCGATGCCTTCGAGATCACGGCACCGAGTTCGGCG
The DNA here is from genome assembly GCA_965651205.1 of uncultured bacterium. Classification (GTDB taxonomy): domain Bacteria; phylum Gemmatimonadota; class Gemmatimonadetes; order Gemmatimonadales; family GWC2-71-9; genus Palsa-1233. Next base: position 42,140 of record CBFGRM010000008.1, on the reverse strand, counting down.
CCCAACCAGAAGACCCGGCAATTGGCCATCTCCACCACCGGTGCGGTCCCGGTGGCAGTTGGCACCCCCGTGATGCTCTACCGCCGGACCAGCTACTTCTACGCCCCCTCGGCGCTGCCCGGACTCGGCGGTCGCAACGCCCTGTGGCGCGACTGGCTCGACGACGACGACGAGGCGGTCGAACTCGCCGCGCCATTCGACGACGCCGCCGCGTTCAGGTTCTTCGAGTTCGGCACCACGGTCCCGGTGGACACTGCACCGGCCGACCTGACCACTGTTGTCGGGCTGGAGATCTTCCTGCCTGGCGAGAGCGATCTCACCCCCAGGACACGCAATTCGCCCGCGCAGGCCGACCTCACCAGCCAGGTATTCTTCGTGAACCGGAGCTTCTGATGTCGACTACCAGGCCTGCAATTGTCGATGATCGCCGTGGCGCGGTCCTGATACTGGTGCTGCTGTTCACCCTGCTCCTGATGGTGGCAACAGCCGGCGCATTCACCCGGGTTGCCACCGAGCGGCGCGTGGCGCTCGACGCCACCGCCCAGGTCGACGCCTTTGCACTGGCGCAGAGCGGCATCGATCGCTACCTGATCGAGAACACTTCGGTACCAACTACCATTCCGGACTCAGCCAGCTACAATCTTCCCGGCGGCACCGCGACCGTGACCCTGCGCTGGCTCCGGCGCTCGGCGGCCATACCGGCCGACACGATAATGCTGATCACCTCGCGGGCCGAGGCGATCGGCAACAGGTACAACGCCTCGGCACCCGGTGCCACCCGCACGGTGTCACAGATGATCCGGTTCGCGCCGGGACTGCTGGATGTCGACGCCGGCTTCTATTCGTTCAGCGGCTTCCTCAAGAACGGCAACTCGGGTTCGCTGAGCGGCGTCGATCGCTGCGGCATGAACCCGGATATCGCCGGCATCGCAGTTCCCTCGGTGCCGGGTGACCCGTCCACTGCCCACTACAGCGGGCACACCAACCCGATCAACGGCAATCCGGACAATACTCCGGTGATCCTGGGCACCCCGGGCCCCACCGGCACCGCCAAGGACGCCCTCTCCTTCGACTGGAAGGCGATCTCCCAGCGCACCGGCATCACACCGGACTACTACCAGCGTACGGTGTCGCCCACCGTGAGTTGGCAGCCGTCAGCACCACCCAGCAGCGGCTCCGCGTGGAACATCATCTTCGTGGAGGGCGACTACACCGGCAAGTTCCCCGGCAACGGAAAGGGACTGTTCATCGTCACCGGCAACCTCACGATGAACGGCAACACCACCTGGGAAGGAATCGTGCTGGTGGGCGGTCACTTCACGTCGAACGGCAACAACACGGTGTACGGCGCCACCTACGTGGGCCTCAACGCCATCATACCCGAATACAACCCGCCCAACGTGGCGCTGGCCGCCTTCCCGGTGCCCGGCATCCAGGACGTCGGCAACGGCACCAAGACATATCAATACGATTCCTGCGCAATCAAGAATGCCCTCGAGCAGTTCGGCGACTGGAACCGACTCGGCAACGCCTGGACCGACAACTGGCCCTCGTACTGAGCGGCCGCTGGTAGCTGCCCCCCCGATCGGGGCGAAAAGGGCCTCGTGGACATATCTTCCGCGAGGCCCTTTGCTGCTCCCCTTCTCCCTGATCCCCTTCTCTGTCCCGGCCACCGATGTCGCTAACCCAGCACCAGGCCCGCGTCGACGCGTGGATCTCGCAATACGAAGAGGGCTACTTCGACCCGCTGACCAACCTGGCCCGGCTGGCCGAGGAGGTGGGTGAACTCGCACGCGAGATCAACCATCAGTACGGCCGCAAGACCCGCAAGCCGGAGGAACCCGAGGGCGACCTCGCGATGGAGATGGCCGACATACTTTTCGTGGTGATCTGCCTCGCCAATCGCGAGGGGATCGACCTCGAAGCGGCATTCGACAGGATGATGACCAAGGTCGAAACCAGGGACGCCGACCGGTGGACCCGCAAACCCGACCAGGAACCGTGATGACCAGACAATTTCTCACCCTGCTCGCCACCATCACGCTGGTTGCCTGCGGCTCCAACCTGGCACAGGAACCCGCTGCCACCTTCCAGGCCCGGGTGGATTCCGCCACGGCTGCGACCGACACGGCCCGACTCGCCGAACTGGCGCGACTGCGCTGCGCCTCGCTGGACGGCGATGCCCGCCGCAACTGCTACGAGGACTACTTCCTGGCACTGGCCGACTCGGGTCGCGTGGCTCTCGCACTGGGTGCACTCGAGACCCTGGGTCGTGCAGTGCCCGAGGTCGAGGGTGACGGCCACTCGCTCACTCACGTGATCGGTATCCGCGCCTGGCAGCCGGGCGAGGACGTGGCCGACATCTTCCGCGACTGCTCGACGCTGTATCAGTCGGGCTGCTATCACGGCGTGATCCAGGCCTACCTCACCAGCGGCGAAGTCGACTCCAGCCGCACCGTGGGTCTCTGCGACGAGATCGCCCCGATGGGCACCGACAACTGGCTCCGCTTCCAGTGCGTGCACGGCCTCGGCCACGGCCTGGAGATGGCGTGGAACTGGGACCTGCCGCGGGCACTGGCCGGCTGCGACTGGCTGGGCACCACGTGGGACCGCGAATCGTGCTACGGCGGCGCGATAATGGAGAACTCGGTGGCGTCACAACCCGGTGGCCATCACACTTCGGTCCGTGCCCTGGAGAACAGCGCTGCGCCCGCCGAGCAGGAGGATCACGCAGGCGGTCACAGCCACGGCCCCACCGGCGAGATAGCATACAAGATGCGCGACTCCACCGACGCGCTGTACCCCTGCTCCGCCCTCGACGAGCGCTACCTCTCCGCCTGCTACCTGGGACAGGGCAACATCCTGCTCACCGCCGTCGACTGGGACTTCGAACGCGCCGCCGAAGAGTGCGACCGCGTCGACGAGCAGTATCGCTACCTCTGCTACACCTCGCTGGGTACCAACGCCAGCGGCGCCACGGTGCGCAACACTGCCAGGTCGATCGAGTACTGCAGCAAGGGTCACGTCGACTGGCGACAGTGGTGCTACGTGGGAGTGGTCAAGAACTTCATCGACGTGACTGCGGACCCGGCCGATGGAATCGCCTTCTGCAAGGAAGTACCCGCCGGCCAGGACCGCGAACGGTGCTGGCGCGCAGTGGGTGAACAGCTCACGGTGCTGCACACCACGAACCTCGAAGCCCGCGAGGCGGTGTGCAACACGGTGGGCGAGGGGGAGGCGATGTGCCGGCAGGGCGCGGGATTGATGCCGAACCTGTAGCAGGGGAGCAGGCAGGAGGGACGGCTGCTTCTTACTTCTCCCTTCCTATTCCCAGTCTGCCGGCATCGCCTCGAGTTCCGCCAGGATGGCCAGGTAGTTCTCGTGCCTGGTGGCGGGTATCACGCCCGCGGTCACGGCGGCAATTACCGCGCAACCGGGTTCGCTGCGGTGATGACAGTCCGCAAAGCGGCACTCGTCGGCGTACGGCACCAGTTCCGGAAACATCATCGCCAGGTCTGCCGGGTGCAGGTTCCACACTCCCACTTCGCTGAAGCCGGGTGTGTCGACCACGAAACCGCCGCCTGACAGCGGCACCATCGCGGCGGTGGTGGTGGTGTGGGTGCCGCGGCGGACCTTCTCGGAGATCGCGCCGATCCTGAGTGACAGGCCGGGCTCCACCGCGTTGAGCAGCGACGACTTGCCGGTGCCGCTGGCGCCGGTGAGCACGCTGGTGCGGTCGTGGAGCTGGTCTCGCAGCGCGTCAATGCCGTCGCCCGTCCGGGCCGACGTGACCAGGACCTGATAGCCGGCGGCGCGCAGGTGTCCGGAAATCGGTGCAGGATCACCGATGTCGCTCTTGTTGGCCACCACCACGGCCGCGATCTCGTTGGCCTCCGCCACCACCAGCAACCGATCGATCAATTGCAGCAGCGGAGCGGGATCGGCAACGGCCGTGACCACCAGCACCTGGTCGATATTGGCCGCAACCGGCCTGGTGCCGCGTCCCTCCGGGGTGCGCCGTTCCAGCAGCGAGCGTCGCGGTTCCACCGCTTCGATCGCCAGCGTCTCTTCACCGATGGTTGCGGGGTCGATCCGCACCACATCCCCGGCAACCGCGCGATCGCCCTGCTGGGCCTTGCCGCGCAGGATGGCAACCCGCTCGACGTCATCGAGCAGCACCCGATACGCGCCGCCGTCGCGAGCCAGTACCACTGCCCTTGCGTCGCTCAGAAATCCCCCGGCCGATCCGTTGCCACCAGTTCGTCGAGCATCGCCTTGACGTCGTACAGCGACAGTGCGCCGAGTCGTTGCCGCGCATCGTCGGGGGAAGAACCGCGCACCAGCCAGTCGGTTTCGAGATGGCCATCCGGTGCGGCGCCGTCGGGAGACCATCGGATGAACAGCAGTGCGCCGGAGTGACGCCCGCGCGGATCGGGATCGTCCTCGACCCACATCGCCACCGAGTAGGCCCGCCCGTCGAGACCGGTGAACGATGGCGCGCGATCGTGGCGCGCCTGGTAGCCGCCGAGAGTGACTTCACTCACTTACGGCGCACTCCCTCCTTGAACATATTGCCGACGATGAAGGCGACATTCGCCGGGCGTTCCGCCAGGCGGCGCATCAGGTAGGGATACCACTGGGTGCCGAATGGCACATACACGCGAATTCGCCACCCCTCCGCCGCAAGTGCGTCCTGCAGGTCGCGCCGGATTCCGTGCAGCATCTGGAACTCGAACCGGTCGCGCGGAATCCCGCGCTCGACGACAAACTCCTTGGCCCGGGCGATGATATTCTCGTCGTGAGTGGCGAGTCCGGGATAATTGCCGTGCTCCAGCAGTTCCTTCATCATCCGCAGGTATGCGTTGTCGACATCCTGCTTGTCGGCATACGCCACCGTGTCAGGCTCGAGGTAGGCACCCTTGCAGAGTCGCACCCGGGTGGCCGACTCGTTGAGGGCTGCGACATCGCCCTCCGAGCGGCGGAGTGCGGCCTGGATCACCACGCCCACGTGCGGCGCGAAGTCGGCCGCCAGTCGGCGGTGGAAATCGAGAGTGCGCTGGGTGTAGTCGCTGCTCTCCATATCTATCCGCACGAATCCGTCGAGTTCGCGCGCGGTGGCGAGGATCCGGCGCAGGTTTGCCTCGCAGGCCGCCTCGTCGAGATCGAATCCCATCTGCGTCAGCTTGAGCGATGCGTTGACCTCGACACCGGCGCCGTGCAGTGCGTGGAGGATCTCGATGTATGCATCGGCGGCCTGGTCGGCGTCTGCCTGCACCGTGACGCTCTCGCCGAGCAGGTCGAGCGTGGCAGTGATGCCGCGCGAAGCGAGATCGCGGACCGCTGCCACGCCCTCGTCGATCGTTTCACCGGCCACGAACCTCGATGCTGCCCACTTGGCAAGCCGGTTCCGGCGTACGAAGTTGAATATCGATCGCCGCTCGGAGAGCCACAGCAGGACGGAACGCATCATCGATTGCAACCGGGTCGGGGTGAAATGCCCCGAGTTCCGGGGCAACGCCAGAAAAGTAGCTGCCTCCCGCATCCCCACACCCGGAGTGCCAAGCTGACCACACCCGGATACGCGCGCCGACTGGGTCTGTTCTCCGCCACGATGATGGTCATCGGTGGGGTGATCGGCTCGGGAATCTTCCTCAATCCTGCCGTGGTGGCGGAGCGGGTGCCCACCGTGGGGCTCACCCTGGGCGCCTGGGCCGTGGGCGCACTGGTGGCCCTGCTGGGTGCGTTCGTGTTCGCCGAGCTGGGGCGGAGGCGTCCGAAGGCGGGAGGCGGCTATGCCTACCTGCGGGAGGCGTTCGGGCCGCTGCCCGGCTTCCTGTACGCCTGGGCCCTGCTGCTGGCCATCGCCACCGGTGCCATAGCCGCAGTGGCGATGACCTCCGCCGGCTACCTGATCAGCCTGCTGGGATGGGAAGCGACATTGCAGCGCGCCGTGGCGGCCACGATGATAGTGCTGCTCACCCTGCTCAACATCGTGGGCGTGCGTCCGGCGGCGTGGTCGCAGAACCTGTTCACCATTCTCAAGCTCGCGGCGATCGCGGTGCTGGTGATCACGGCGCTGTTCCTCGCCGACGCCGCTGCGGTGGCGGCACCGGAGGCCTCGCGCGAGATGGCCGGACCTGCCTGGCTGGCCTTCAGCGCCGCTCTGGTGCCGGTGTTCTTCGCCTTCGGTGGCTGGCAGCAGACCAACTTCGTGGCGGAGGAGATGGTCAATCCGGAGCGTGACCTGCCCCGCGCACTGGTGATGGGCGTGTTGTGCGTGGGCGTGTGCTATCTGCTGGTAAACGTCGCCTACATCAAGGCGCTGGGGATCGGCGGGCTCGCCGCCAGTATCGCCCCCGCAGCCGACACGATGGAGAAGGTGGCCGGACCACAGGGTCGCAACCTGATCGCGGCCGGCATCGTCGCCTCCACCTTCGGCTTCCTCAACCTGGTGATCCTGGTGACGCCGCGAGTGTACCAGGCGATGGCCCGCGACGGGCTGTTTTTCCGTTCATTCGCCCGACTGCATCCGCGCTGGCAGACTCCCGTTACCGCGATCGTGGTCCAGGGTGCCTGGGCCATCGTCCTGCTCTATCTCGGCAGCTACGGTGACCTGCTCGACTGGGTGGTGTTTGCCGACTGGATCTTCTTCGGGTCGGTGGCCGCGACGCTGTTCGTGCTGCGCAGGCGCGACGGTGACGCGGGCACCGGGTTCCGGACTCCGTTCCATCCGTGGAGCACCCTGCTGTTCATTGCCGCGGCGGTGTACGTGATGCTCGGATCGATCACTTCCAATCCCGGCAACGCCCTGCGCGGCGCGCTGCTGCTCGCGGCCGGGGTTCCCATATTCCTCTACTGGCGGAGTCGCACTGCCCCGCAATGACATTCAAGACCAGCATCATCATCGAACCGTTCCGGATCAAGAGCGTCGAGCCGATCCGGCAGACCACTCCCGCCGAGCGCGCCGCCGCGCTCAGCGAGGCACACTACAACATCTTCAAGTTGCGCGCGCGCGACGTGCTGATCGACCTGCTCACGGATTCCGGCACCGGCGCAATGTCGTCCCGGCAGTGGGCCGGAATGATGCGCGGTGACGAATCGTACGCCGGCGCCGACTCGTTCTACCGGTTCGAGTCCAGCGTGCAGGACATCACCGGACTCCGCCACGTGATTCCGACCCACCAGGGGCGTGCCGCTGAACGGATCCTGTTCACCACCGCACTCAAGCCCGGCGACATCGTTCCCAACAACACCCATTTCGACACCACTCGCGCCAATGTCGAGGCCTGCGGTGCCGTCGCACTCGACATCCCGATCGCCGAGGCACGGCAACCCGGCACGGTGCATCCGTTCAAGGGCAATATGGACCTCGAAGCCCTGGAACGGGTGCTCGCCGAGTCGCGCGACAGGGTGCCCCTGGTGATGATGACGGTCACCAACAATTCCGGTGGTGGGCAACCGGTGTCAATGGAGAATCTCCGCGCGGTGCGCAAGCTCTGCACCGCCGCCGGCGTGCCGCTGTTCCTCGACGCGTGCCGTTTCGCCGAGAACGCGTGGTTCATCCACGATCGCGAGGAGGGGTGGCGGGGCAGTTCACCCAGGCAGGTTGCCCAGGCGATGTTCGCCGAGGTCGACGGCGCCACGATGAGCGCCAAGAAGGACGGGATGGCCAACATCGGCGGCTTCCTGGCACTCAACGACGATGACCTCGCCGTGCGTTGCCGCAACAACCTGATTCTCACCGAGGGATTCCCCACCTACGGCGGACTCGCCGGCTACGACCTGGAGGCCATTGCCATCGGGCTCGACGAGGCGCTCGACCCTGACTACCTCCGCTACCGGATCCGTTCGGTTGCGTATCTGGCCGACCGGCTCCGCAAGGCCGGAGTGCCGATGGTGGAGCCGCCTGGTGGGCACGCGCTGTACCTGGATGCCAGGGCGATGCTGCCGCACATCCCCGTGTCGCAGTACCCGGGCTGGGCGCTCTCCTGCGAGCTGTATCTGGTGGGAGGCATTCGCGCCTCGGAGATCGGCTCGGTGATGTTCGGCAGGCAGCCCGACGGCAGCGAGAAGCCGGCCGCGATGGAACTGGTCCGGCTGGCCTTCCCGCGCCGGGTGTACACCCAGAGCCACGTGGACTATCTGGCCGAGGCGATCGAGTACGTGCACGAGCGGAGAAGCGGGATTCGCGGGATGCGGATCGTGTCGGAACCGCCGATGCTAAGGCACTTCACGGTGGAGATGACGATGCTGTAGGGAGAAGGGAGAAGGGAGAAGGGAGAAGGGGAAACGGCGCGCCTCCAGCGGCGGCTCACTCGGCCGCCGACGAAGAAGGCGAGTGGCCCCACACGGCACGCTTCTGGCTCCAAGGCAGCCCGTGACCGCCCATTCGACCGCCGCCCAGTCGCCACCGCGACCTCGCCAGTCACTCATCCTGTCGCGCCTCACGCTGCGCCGGGTGCGGTGGCTTGCGGCGGGGTATTGCGCCCTGCTCCTGGTGGCCTACCAGCTCCCGCCTGGTGTCGCGTTTTTCGACACTCTGGCGCGCTACTGCCAGAATGTGCCGTTGGCGCTTGGGGCCGGCCTGCTGTTCCTGCTGGCGACGGGCGACGACCTGATGCCCGCCACTCGGCGGGCCCTCCGCTGGCTGGCGCTGGCAATGGCACTCTTTGCCGCGGGGATGATCTCCTACACCACCAGCCACTGGCTGGCCGGCACCCCTCTCGGCACGGCAATCTTCGGCGACCTGCTCTACATCCCCGGCTATCTGGCGCTGCTGGCCGGCCTGCTGAGCTTTCCGACCCGGCAGCACACTGCCTACCGGGCCTGGCACTTCGCGCTCGACACCGCCGTGGTGCTGATCGGCGCTGGCCTGGCGACCTGGTATCTGGTGATCGCACCCACCACCGGCTTCGAACTCGACGCTGTGGAGCTGTTCATCCGGCTGGTTTACCCCGCCCTCGGGCTGGCATTCCTGCTGGCCCTCAACGCGCTGATGCTGCGCGGCGGGGCGGCGGAGGCGGGTCGTGGTGTCCGGACGATCGCGTGGGGAGTGTTGTTCTACGTGCTGGGAGACGGGCTGTATCAGGTGCTCTATTACGGCGCCGCCGCGCCGTCCCACTGGCTCGAGCGGATCAGCGAATTCGGCTACACCGCCGGGTTTCTGTGCTGGGTGATCGGGGGGTTGCAGGTCATCGGTCGGCGACGCGGTCGGCGAGCGCGTCGGGCCCCGCTCGAAGTGGTGCGGCAGTCGAAGGTGCCGCTGCTGGTCACCGGCGGTGTCGCGGCGATGCTCACCGCCGCCGCCTTCCTGCCCTGGCGACCCGAGTCGTCGCCGCTGATCCTCGGGCTGGTGGCACTCACCATCGCACTGGTGACCCGGCTGGCAGTGGCCGCGCAACAGAACAGCCGACTGGTACGGGCGCAGGCGCGACAGCAGAGCGACGCCCGCGTGGCAGCGCTGGTTCGTCACGCATCCGACCTGTTCGTGGTGACCGAACCCGACGCCCGGATCCGCTTCGCGAGCCCCAGCCTGCAGACGATGCTGGGTCGGAATCCCGGTTCGGCCGTGGGGGTCTGGATCGGTGCGCTGGTGCATCCGGATGATCGACTCGCGCTGGCCGACGCAATCGCCGCCGCGACCAAACCGGACACTGCACGCGCCACGGTGACGCTGAGACTGGAGCATCTCGACGGCAGCATTCACGAATGCGAGGTGGTGATCACCGATCTCGCGCACGAGCCTGCGGTCAACGGACTGGTGCTGGTGGCGCGGGACCTCACCGAGCGGCGCGCACTGGAGAGCCGGCTCAACCAGGCCCAGAAGATGGAAGCGGTGGGACGACTGGCCGGCGGGATTGCCCACGACTTCAACAACGTGCTCACCACAATCCTCGCGGAGACCGACCTGCTGCTCGAATCGCCGAATCGCGCCACGGCGCCCCAGGAGGAACTGCGCACCATCCGGCGGGCCGGTGAACAGGCGGCGGCGCTCACGCGTCAACTGCTGGCATTTGCGCGACAGCAGGTGCCTGCGGTGCGGCGAGTCGATCTTGATGAAGTTGTCACCCAGACGCTGCGATTGTTCGGACGAACCGCCACCGACATCAATGTCAGGCGCGACACCGCTCCCTCACTGCCCGACGCCTGGGTCGATCCCAACCAGGTGTCGCAGGCACTGCTCAACCTGCTGCTCAATGCCCGCGACGCGATGCCTCACGGTGGGACCATCACCGTGTCGCTTCGCACCGAGGAGATCAACGCCGGTGTGGGCGACTGGGCGCTGCAACCGCCGGTCGGCCGTCAACTGCTGCTCGAGGTCGCCGACACCGGCACCGGGATGGTCGCCGAGGACCTCCGTCGCGTGCTCGAACCATTCTACACCACCAAGGCCTCGGGTCACGGCACCGGCCTGGGGCTGCCGATGGTGATGAGCACCGTCGACAAGCACGGTGGCGGACTGCGACTCGACAGCATCGTCGGCCGCGGCACCACGGTCGTGCTCACGCTCCCGATCGCGATCGCGAAGCAGGGCGATGAGCGCGATGACATTGCCGACGCCGACGACGAGAGCCCGATCGGTCGCGAGCGGCTGCTGCTGGTTGACGACGAGGATGCCGTGCGCGATGTCACTCGTCGCCTGCTCGAGCGACTTGGCTACGCCGTCGAGGTGGCGGCGAGCGCGGAACAGGCGAGGCGGGTGATCGCCATCAACGGCACCCCGGACCTGCTGGTGACCGACGTCATAATGCCCGGCGAGAGCGGACCCCAGTTGGCGGACTCGCTCCGCCGCAGTTGTCCCGATCTGCCCGTCCTGTTCGTCTCCGGATTTGCTGGCGACGAGCTGCTTCGACAGGGCACCTTGCCGGCCGGGACCACGCTGCTCCAGAAGCCCTACACCGCCCAGGAGCTGGGGGCACAGGTGCGAGCGGTGCTGGAGGCCAGCCGCACCCCGATCGGGGTGGGGACTGGCGAAATCGGGGCGGGTGTGCGTAGTTAATGTATCGGCCGCGCCCGTCGGCGCGCCTCGTCCCAGCCCACGACAGGGTCAGTGAGCGACGACGCCTGTGCAGCAAGGCACGCACAGGGCACCCAAGTGTGAAGCAGTACACCTCCACGTCGGCAATGACGTGGCTGCGACCACGTACGGTCGCCGTTCCAATCTTGGCACCCACTACAGGAAACCGATGGACAGACAATTGAAGGCATCACGACGGAGCGCCTCGTGAGCGATGGACAGGGACGTCCTCCCAGGCGGCGCGGTGGTCGCGGACGCGGCAGGCGACCGCACGGCAACGGCGGCAACGGCAACGGCGGCAACGGATCGAGACACAACCACACCGGCGAGCACGCCACCAGCGCGGCGCTGCGTGAGCCACCGACACCCTGGGAACCCGGCTCCGGTCCGGTAGTGAGTGGCATTCTCGAACTGACAGAACGGGGTGGCGGATTCCTCCGCCAGCGCAGCACCAGTTACCTCCCCGGCCCGGAAGACATCTTCGTTCCGCAATCGATCATCCAGCGCTACAAGCTCCGTCCCGGTGACGACGTCGAGGGTGAGGCCGGTCCGCCGCGCGGCGGCAAGGCACCGGCGCTGGCGATGGTGTCGAGCATCTGCGGCCTGCCCCCCGAGGAAACGGTCGGCCGACCCGACTTCGCCCGACTCACCGCGATGCATCCCAACCAGCCGCTGCGATTGTCGCCACCGGGCCCGCTCAAGCGCGGTGCCGACGTCACCAACGCACTGGTCGACCTGCTGGTGCCCCTCGGCAAGGGACAGCGCGCCCTGGTGGTTGCCCCGGCAAAGGCCGGCAAGACCACGCTGCTCACCAACATCGCGCGCGGCATCGCCCAGAACAATCCCGACGTGACCGTATACATCCTCCTGGCCGACGAGCGCCCCGAGGAGGTCACCGAGATGGAGATGGCCAACGTCGGCGAGGTGATTGCGTCGTCGTTCGACCACGGTGCGGAGCGTCACGTGGCGGTCGCGGAGATGACACTGGAACGCGCCCGTCGACGGGTCGAGTTGGGTCAGGACGTGGTGATCATTCTCGACTCGATCACTCGCCTGGCGCGTGCCTACAACAACATCGATCGCGGCTCGGGTCGCACACTCTCCGGCGGTATCGGCGCCGAGGCGATGGAGCGTCCCAAGAAGTTCTTCGGCAGCGCCCGGATGGTCGACCCCAGCAAGGGCAAGGGATCGCTCACCATCATTGCCACCGCGCTGATCGACACCGGCTCGCGCGCCGACGAGGTGATCTTCGAGGAGTTCAAGGGCACCGGCAACGCCGAGATCGTGCTGTCGCGCGAACTGGCGGAGCGGCGGATCTTCCCGGCGATCGACGTGGCCGCCAGCAGCACCCGTCGCGAGGAACTGTTGCTCGACAAGGAAACGCTCAAGATGTCGCACGAACTCAGGCAGACAGCGGCCGAACTGCCCCAGAGCAAGGCGATCGAACTGGTGCGGGAGATGCTGAGCAGGAATCTGGTGAGCTGAAAAAGGGAGAAGGGAGAAGGGAGAGGGGAGGAAGGTCCTTCTCCCTTCTCCCTTCTCCCTTTTCAGCGAGCGCGACCTCACACCATCAGTATGATCCCCACCACCCCCACCACCGTCGCCAGCGCCCAGCCGGTGATCGCGAACCGCAGCCATTTCTGGAACGGCACTCCCGCCGCCAGCAGCACCGCCATCAGCGCGCCGTTGGTGGGAGTGAGCAATTCCATCAGCCCGGCACCGGTCTGGTAGGCGAGCACCACCGCCTGCCTGGACAGGCCGATCAGGTCGGCCAGCGGCGCGAATATCGGCATCGTGAGAGCGGCCTGGCCGCTGACACTGCTCACCGGGATGTGAATCAGCGCCTGAACCGGCACCATCAGCAGCGCCGACGCCAGCGGTCCCAGTTCACCGAGCGGCTGCGCCGCGGCGTGGAGAATCGTGTCGATCACCTGCCCGTCGGCCAGCACCAGCGCGATGCTCCGTGCCAGCGCCACTATAATGGCCGCCGGCAGCATCACCTGCATTCCGTGCAGGATCTCCTCGACGGTCCTGGTGGTGCCCAACCGGTTCACGATGCCCACACCGACCATCCCCAGTATCGCGGCGGCACTGAGTTCATCGAAGCCCCAATCCAGTGTCAGCACGCCGACGGTGTAGAGCAGGATGGGGCCGAGAGTGAAGATGCCGGTGAACACATCGGCACTGGTGATGGCGCTGTCCGCAGTATCCGACGACACTGTCGCTGGCGTGCGATTGCGGGCGGCGTGGCGCATCGCCCAACCGGTCCACAGCGCCAGTGCAATCGCCCACATCGCCAGCCTGGCGCCCGCACCCTCCAGCAACGGCAGCTCGGCCAGTTTGAGTGCGATACCAGCCTGGTACGGGTTGGGTGGCCCGAACGCGGCACCAACAGCGGCTGCACCGATCGAGACCGCCACCATCGACAGCGCATCGACACCGAGTCGGCGACCCAGCACCAGCAACACCGGCACCATCGCGACGACTTCTTCCTGCAAGTTCTCCAGCCCGCCCAGGATCCCGAACACCAGCGCCAGCAGCGGCAATGCCAGCAGGCCGCGATCGCCCAGCTTGCCGGCCAGTGATCCCAGGAACCTGGTGAGGGTGCCGAGACGGTCGGCAAACACGAACGCCGCGCCCACGAACAGGATGGTCGCGATCACGTCGGCACCCTCTGCGATGCCGCGCGGGATGGCGACGAACAGGTCGAACAGCCCCACCGGTGAGGATTCGACAGCCGCGTATGTGCCGGGTATCACCACATTCCGGCCGGTGGCCTCGTTGAGCACCCGCTGGTACTCGCCGGCCGGAATCAGCCAGGTACAGAGAGCGGCGATCGCCACCGCTGCGAACAGCATCGCTGCCGGATGCGGCAGCCGGAACCCCCTGGGACGCTCCGGCGCCGCACCGGTCGTGGCCATCAGCGGCTCGACGGCGGAACCTTGCCCATCATCCGCATATACGTGACGATGTTGCCGTAGTGCTCCGCGTTGTGCGCGGCATTGAACGACGTGGCCCAGTTCACGTCACCATTCATCCCGAACAGCGAGACCGGATCGTGATGCCGCTTGGCCGATGACTCGGCGACCTTGCCGCAGTACTCCGATGCCCCCTTGAGGCCGGCGATCACGTCGGCGCGCGACGCCTTCTCGAAGTCGGTCGAGTTGGGATTGTCCTCGCCCGCGATCACGGCACAGATCATATAGTTGGCGTTGGCAATGTGACCGAAGAGCTGACCGATGGTCCGCACGGTCTCGACCGGACGGTAGTCGTACTCTGCCGCGGTCAGTTCCTCGGCCGCCTGGAGGGTCCAACCCATAAACGAGTTCTGGATCGGCTGGACCGCAGTGACGGGATCGGTGTGCTTCATCTCGTGTTCCGCGTGGTCCTGGGCCGCCAGCGGGGCGGCAATCAGGAGGGCGAGCGTGGCGATGATCGTGGGGCTGCGCATAGGTCCTGTCCTGGTTGGAGAAAGCTTGGCATACCGGCCACAAGTTACCCCCCAGAGCGCTTGGCCCGGTATCCCCGGCGGATCAGCTCGGCCACCAGCCGGTCGCGGTGGTCGCCCTGGATCTCGATCCGGCCATCACGGACGGTGCCGCCCGAGCCGCAGAGCTTCTTGAGCTCGCGGCCCAACTTGTCGAGCTCGGTCGGCGTCACCGGCAACCCGGTGATCACGGTCACACCAGCACCCTTCCTACCCGCGGTCTCGCGACCGACCCGGACGTTGCCGTCACCCAGCGGGACCTCGGCCGCGGACTGTCGGCAACGACAACCGGCGATCGGCAGCCCACACCGAGGGCAGATCCGGCCGGAATCGGTGGAATAGACGGGGCGGGTGTTGCGTGGCATTGGCGAAAAATACCCGGACCAGACCCCGCCCCGCGAAGCGGCGGCGGGGCCTCCTCGACTGGGTGCGCCTGACAGCTATGATCAGGCTTCAGGCGTTTGGAGATCGAGGAGACCCCGCCGCTCCGGCTGCGCCGGAGGGGCGGGGTTACACCCTCCGCGCCGCCTCCCTCCCATACATTGCACCTATCACATTGCCAGTGCCGCTGTAACCACCGATCACGATCACGCCGGGGCGCACTTCCTCGAACACCGGCAACCAGTCATCGGTGTAACCCACCACACCGGCCCAGCGATGGGTGATCGGTGCCCGCACGCCCAGCCGCTCGCGCAGATGCGTTTCCAGCAGCGACTGCACCGGCTCCGCAGGCTCGGCGACATCAGTCCACTCGCCCTCGCCGCCGCGATCACGCATTCCGCCCAGCACGATGCCGCCATCCGGCAATTGCTGCCAATACTCATAGCCGTCACGAGCATACACCGCGTACGGCGTGCGATACTCATCGGTAGGTGCGGTGGCGATCATCTGCAGCCGAGCCGTGCGCACTCGACCACGCAATTCGGGAATCACCTGTTCAAGCCGACCATCGACAGCCACGATCACCGCATCGCAACTGATCACACCACCGGAAGTCGCGACTCGATTGCCTTCGATGTCGAGTGCAGTGGTGTGTTCGTGCAGTAGCGCGCCCAGTTCGGCCGCACGCTGGGCGAGCTGCCGACAGCGACGAAGCGGCTGGAACACACCGTCAGTCGGGATTCGGAGCCCCTTCCCCTCCGGACCCTCATACCATTCCGCAGCCAGTCCGTCGGTCCGCATCGCGTCGAGCTGTTCGCGGCAATCCTCCAGCTCGCGGTCGTCCTCGGCCAATCGCAGTGATCCGTCGCGACGAATCGCGTCGGGGGTCTCCTGCTGCATCCGGTCCATCTCCGCGAGCGTGCGCAGATACAGTTCCACCGCCCGCTCTCGCCCCATTGTCCGGATCGCGTCGTGATGAAAATCGGCCGGACCCGCGAGCAGGAAACCGCCGTTGCGACCGGCGGCTCCGCCGGCCACCATCCCTGCATCGATGCCCACGACCCGTTTGCCGAGCCGGAGCAATTCGCCGACGGCGGCGAGTCCGGACCCGCCAAGCCCGACGACACAGATATCGCAAGCAACATCGCCCCGGAGCGCCGGCAGGCCGGGCCACGGGGCGTTGTCCCACACGGGGGTGTTGCTCAGTTGATCCCCACTCGCCCCTTGACCGACTCGATCAGCGGCTCGGGGTTGTATCCGACGCCATCCTTGAACACGTAGCGCGTCTCACGGATGACCTTCTGGTCGGCGACCAGGTCGCCCTCCAGCACCACCAGGTCGGCCACCTTGCCGGCCTCGACCGAACCGATCTCGTTCTCCAGGCCGAGTATAGTGGCGCCGTTGAGCGTCATCACCTTGATCACTTCGGTGGGCTTGAAGCCGGCTTCCAGAAGCAGCTCGTAGTTGCGCTGGTCGCCGAAGCCGGGCAGCGCCCCACCAATGCCGGTCGGATCGACACCGGCCGCCAGCAGTCCGCCGGCATCGTGAAACGCCTTCTCGAACGCCATCGCGTTGTGCAGCATCGCCTCGGTGAGCGGTGGATTGGGGTTCTCGTCAATCGCCTTGCGCTGTGCCAGGTACGCCTCCCGCACCTCCGGCGCCATCATCTCGAACATCCGCGGCTCGTCCATCCCCCGTCCAGGGAAGACGATCTCGTAGATCGCCAGTGTGCTGGTCATCGGCACGTCGTTGTCGATCATCTTCCTGATGGTTGCATTCCACACATCGAGTTGCGGATTGGCGTTGTCGCTGCGGGTGCTCACCGCCAGCAATGATCCCGAACACACGTCGGGAGTGCGGCCTGGCTGGAAGTCGGAGGCGGTGAACAGGCCGTGCTCCAGGTTGTCGATGCCGAGGTCGACTGCTTCCTGGAACGACACCGAGCAGATGTGTCCGGTCACCTTCATCCCGCGCTTGTGTGCCTCCTCGATCGCCGCCTTGAGGTCGTCGCTCTTGATGGTGGTGTAGGCCTTGATCCAGGTGGCACCCTCCTCACCCCAGTACGCCACGAATCGGCGCGCCTGCTCGGGAGAATGGACTTCGGCCATATAGCCACCGCCATCACCGGTCACGTACGGTGCGGTGATATGGATCTTCGGACCCGGCGCGCGACCCGCCTCGATCTGGGCCCGCACGTTGATGTCCTGATACGGAGCCGACGATCCGGTGGTGCGGATGGTGGTCACACCGCTGGCGAGATACAGGCGGGTCGACGAGGTGGTGGCTGCCACGCGCCGACCACCGGGTGCGGTGTAGAACAGGTGATCGTGCATCCCGACAATGCCCGGGATCACGGTGTGCCCCGCCAGGTCCATCTCGCGGGCACCGGCCGGGATCCGCACGCTGCCATCGGCGCCGACTGCAGCGATGCGGCCATCGGCGATCACGATCGTCTGGCCGCTTCTGGGTGCGGCGCCGGTGCCGTCGATGATCGTCACGTTCCGGAGCGCCACAACCGGCTCGGGCACCGACACGAAGCGCTTGGTGAAACTGCTGAGCTGGTCGGCACTCTGGGCGGAAAGCGGCAGGGTTGCGGCCAGCGCCAGGGCGGCAAGCCAGCGGGCACGAACGGTCATCGGAACTCCTTGGCGGGTGACCAGGTGGGAATGAACAAAGCTACGCCGGATCGGCGACCGGCGGAACCGGCAGCGCTACTCCACTATGAAGTGCGTCATCATCCCCGCCTCCATATGCTCGGCGATGTGGCAGTGCAGCATCCAGTGGCCCGGGTTGGTGAACTCCACCAGAACATCGACGGTAGCGCCGGCCGGCAGCAGCACGGTGTCCTTCCACGCCCACACCGGTGGGGCGACGCCGTTGACAGCCAGTATCCGGAATCGCTGGCCGTGGATGTGAATCGGATGCTGCATCGCGTGGATGCTGTTGCGGAGGTTGACCAGCCTAATCACTCGCTGCTCGCCCACGCGCACCCGGAATGTAGCAGCCTCGTTCTCGAGCCCGGTCGCTGCGTCGCGCACGAACCACTCCGCCTGTTCACCGCTGGTCACCCAGTTCATCATCGGCATCGTGCCGCTCCATTCCACCGGATGGAAGTAGGCCGAGTCGAGCAGCATCATCCGATTGGTGACAAACGGCAGGTCGCGGGTGCGGAGACCGAACTCCAGCGTGAGGGCTGGAGAAGGGGCGAGAAGGCGAGAAGGCGAGGGAGCGAGAAAGCGAGAGGGCGAGCCCGACGTTCCGCTCTCCAGCCCCACCGCCTTCTCGCTTTCTCGCTCCCTCGCCTTCTCGCTTTCTCGCTCCCTCGCCTTCTCGCCTTCTCGCTCTCTCGCCTTCTCGCTCTCTCGCTCTCTCGCCTTCTCGCTCACTACCCCCAGCGTATCCTCCTGCTGCACGAACCGCCCGAAGAAATGGTCGATCGCCCGCACCCGGTTGACCAGCAGCCAGGGGCCATCGCCCTTGAACGTCACGTCGACCGCGTATCGCTCCGCCGGTGCGATCACCACGTTGTCCACCGGCACCGGTTCGCTGTAGGGCCCCATATCGGCAGCGACCAGCGTCATCGTCGCATTGGCGAACGACAGATTGAAGGTGCGGGTGTTGGCGGCATTGGTGAACCAGAAGCGCACCGTCTCACCGGGGCGTGCGCTGCCCTCCCACCTCGGCTCCCCGCCTACCAGGAACAGGTTGCCGAAGCGCCCCATCAGCGCGTGAGTGGTGGCGGTGCTGCCGTAGGGGACGATCGCCGTGTCGCTCACCAGGATGTCGTCGAGCAGCACGATCTCCTCACGATCGACCGGCGGCAGTCCCTCCATCCCGCGCACCACGATGTTGCCCGACAGCCCCAGGTCCTGCTGCATCTCCTCGCGCACGTGCGGGTGATACCAGTACAGCCCTGCATCGGGAAAGCGCACAGTGTAGTCGAATGTCTCACCGGGTTGCACCGGCTCCTGACTGAGTCCCGGCACGCCGTCCATCCGGTAGTCGTGCCGGAGTCCGTGCCAGTGGATCGTCGATGGCTGGTCGAGCCGGTTGACGAAGCGCACCGTGATGGTGGTGCCTCGTTCCACCCAGAGCAGCGGCCCCGGAATCTGGCCGTTGAAGGCGTA
This sequence comes from uncultured bacterium, assembly GCA_965651205.1. Lineage (GTDB taxonomy): Bacteria > Gemmatimonadota > Gemmatimonadetes > Gemmatimonadales > GWC2-71-9 > Palsa-1233. Next base: position 23,128 of record CBFGRM010000008.1, on the reverse strand, counting down.
CATCACTTGTTCGCGGCCGTGCAGGTTCTTGCGGACGATGCCGGCCACCAGCGTCAGCGAATCGCCGTCGGCCAGCCTGGCAACGCTGCTGCCCGACGACAGTGGCGGCGTGCCCTGGTGGGAGATCCGCTGCGGCGCCACAGTTGGTCGAAGCAGCATCTCTGCCGGTGGCATCGCGAACCCCGCCGGCATCGGCACCATTCCCCAGCCATCGTCGGGAATGTGGTGCGCCGCGTGACCCTGGTCGAGCATATCGATCTCGTCGGCACTCAAGCCGATCACGCCGGTGGCAAACTCCAGGAAGTCGGGCGGCTGCATCCGGGTGCTGGGACTGCCGCCGCGCAACACCATCGCGCCGCTTCGTTCCGCCGCGTTGGTGTCGGCCTCGGCGCTGATGATCACGATGAACTGGTCCCACGCCACCACCTCGAGCGGGGTGACGCCGTTCTGCACCACGCCGAGTCGCTGCCAGCGATCAAACAGCGGGGTGGTGGCCCAGGCGACGAAGGCGATGGCGTCGGATTGGACTCGAGCCGGATCCGGAAGCCCAGCCAGCACCGCGCGGGGCCGGTAGCGGATCACCCCGTCGCGGGTGGCCGGCAGCGTGAACGGGCCGGGCGCCAGGTCGAGGATCAGGTGGCCACTCACCGACGGTGGCGCCAATGGTGCGGGTACCAGTTCCAGGCAGTAGATGTCGCTGGATTGACTCGCGCTGCTGTCATTGCGGCAATGATCGCTGATCGGTTGCTGCGCACCGACGGTGGTCGCGAGCGACATCAGGAAGGCGAGCGACGATACAGCACGCATCGCGACTTCAGCCGGCATTGCCGGAGAGTCGCTGCAGCGCGTCGCCGGTGATACGGAACGTTGTCCAGTCACCCAGCGGTATCGCGCCGAGCGATTGATAGAATCCGATCGCGGTCTCGTTCCAGTCCAGCACCATCCAGTCGACTCGACCGCATTCGCGCTCGATCGCGATCTGTGCCAGCCGCTCCAGCAGTGCGCGTCCGACGCCCTGACCGCGGTACTCCTCGCTCACGAACAGGTCTTCCAGCCACAGGCCACGCTGGGCCAGGAATGTCGAGTAATTGTGGCAGAACAGGGCGAAACCGGCGGGCTTGCCGTCGAGTTCGGCGATCAGGACCTCGGCGTGGGGAGTCGGTGCAAACAGTGATCGCTGCAGCCGCTCCTCGTTCGCCTCGCACGCCTCGGCGAGCTGTTCATACTCCGCGAGGGCGCGGATCAGGTCGAGGATGAGCGGGACATCGGCAACCGTGGCGGGTCGGATATGAGTGGGCATTTCGAAAGGTACCACGTGACTGGCGGCTGGTGGGCTCGGGGACTGCAGTTCGCGGGTGAACCCTCGCTGACTCCGTCCGGTTTGCTCGCGGGTGAACCCGCGGCTCGGCAGAGCGGAGGGTGAACCCTCGCCGACTCCGTCCGTCCGGCTCGCGGGTAAAGCCGCGAGTCAACGCAACCCGCCGCCACCGCACCGCCTATCCCCGCAGCGCCGCCTGCAGCCAGCCCACGAACAGCACCAGTGCCACCACCTTGCCCCAGCGTGGCCAGTTGTGCCAGAGCTGCGCCGCACTGCCCACCGATGCCAGTGCCACCAGCACCACCAACGGGAACACTGCCGCGAGGTCGGGCGCAGGGGACGCTGGCACCAGCAGCCATCTCAGGGCCAGGCCGAGCACCAGCGAGACCCCGACGATAGCCAGCACCGGATGAAAGCGAGCTGACACTGCCTCGAACGCACTCAGTCTGCGAATCCTGCGCCAGGCCACCACGATCAGCGCCCCTAGCAGCAGCGTGATGTCGGCGATTGCAAACCAGCGGATCGCCGGGGTGTCGAGCGTCGGCGCGAGCTGGTCACCGATGATCGTACCGGCTGCCCGCAGGCCATCATCGAGATGTCCGCGCCAACCCAACCCGGTGTCGTCGGGCCAACCGTCACCGACGAAGTGTGCCAGCAGCACCGCCGCCAGCAGCGGCAGCAGCGCGAAAAGCACCCTGCGCCGGCCGCCACTGGCGCTCGATCGCCCCGACCGCGCCGCCCAGGCCACCGCCGCCAGCGGCAAACCGAGTCCCGCAGGTGACACGAACACCGCTCCGGTTGCAGCCAGCAGGCCGTATCCAAGCGAGAACCTCGGCGCATACACCATCACCGCGATCATCAGCAGCGTTATCGCGGTGAGCGGCGGACCGGTGAGCGACGATGCGTGCAGCGGCCCGAAGCCCGGCAACACCACCACAACCAGCGCCGCAAGTGCGGCGGCCCAGCCACCTGCGGCAGCATCGACAATCGAGAAGGAAAGTCCCGCGATCAGCCCGGCCGCGACAGCGGGCAACAGCGGACCGAGCAGGTTGGAAAGGGGCGGTTCGAGGCCGCTGACATAGAAGCTGCCGCCGCGCCAGGCGTACCACCACGCCAGCGCCGCGACGACCAGGAACGCCGCGATCGCCCGGCGTCGCGGTGCCGTCAGCGAGCGCCCCCGGACGGATACCAGCGGCCACCCACCCGAGCCATCTCCTGCAGCACCGGTGCCGGCTCGAACCTCGGCCCGTGCGACTGCACCAGTCGCTCCAGGGTCGCCAGCACCTGGTCGGGGCCTATCGCATCAATTGTGCGGAGCGGCCCGCCCCGGAAAGGCGGGTAGCCAATCCCGAACACCGCTCCGATGTCGGCGTCGCGCGGTGTGCGCACCACACCTTCGCTCATCGCCGCGGCCGCCTCGTTGAGCATCGCAAACACCAGGCGGTCGCGGACCGCTTCGACATCGACGTCGGCCCGAGGCTTGACGCCGAGCAGACGGTACACGCTCTGATCGGGACTGGCCTTGTGGCCATCCTTGTAGAAGTAGAAGCCACGACCGTTCTTGCGCCCCATCCGGTTGTCGGCACGCATCACCGCCAGCACCCTGCTGGGCGTCATCCGGTCGCCGAAGGCCTGCTGCATCACCTTGCCGGCCTTCTCGCCCACATCCAGGCCGACTTCATCCAGCAGCGACACCGGCCCGACCGGAAATCCCCAGGAGGTCATCGCGCGATCGATCATCTCGATCGGTACGCCTTCCTCCAACAGGAAGCCGGCCTCGTTGAGGTACGGCAGCAGGATCCGGTTGACCCAGAAGCCGGGCGAGTCTGCCACCACGATCACCGTCTTGCCCATCCGGCGACCAAAGCGCACCGCAGTCACCACCGAAGTCGCAGATGTGGTCTCGTGCGGAATCACCTCCAGAAGCGGCATCTTCTCGACCGGTGAGAAGAAGTGCATTCCCAGCACCCGTTCCGGGTTCGGCACGCCCTGGGCAATCTCTGCCACCGACAATGTCGACGTGTTGGTGGCGATCACCGCATCGGGTGCCACCGCGTGCGTGATCTCTGCCATCACCTGGCGCTTGACGGCAAGGTCCTCGAACACCGCCTCGACCACCAGTTCGGCACCTGCAAAACCACTCCAGTCGCCGCTACCCGAGATGAGCGCACTCTGCCGTTCGAACTCGTGCCTCGTCAGCCGACGACGCTTGACCCGCTCCTCCAGGATCCGCACCGCCGCCTTGACACCCTTGCCGACTCGAGGCAGCTCGGAATCGCGCATCCGTACCTGTACACCGGCGTTGAGCGCGGCGGTCCCCGCGATACCGGACCCCATAAAGCCCGACCCCACCACACCGATGCGGTGCACCGGCTGCGGCTCGGCAGTTCCCGCCGGAACTCCATCGTCCTTCTTGAGTGCGGTGGTGGCGAAGAAGATCTCGATCAGGCGACGCGACACGTCGGTCATCGCCAGTTCACCAAATGCATCGGCCTCGGCGGCCAGCCCGCGCGCCAAGCCGTCCTCCATTCCGGTCCGCACCACATCGATCGCACGGATAGGGGCGGGATAGTTCTCACCGGACTTCTCGCGCACCTGGGCCAGCGCCTTCTTGTACACGATCATCCGGCCCAGCGGCGTGCCGTCGAGCAGGAAGTCCATCAGCTTGCGACTCCGCCTCGGTCGCCGGCGGCCACGGGCCAGGCGTTCGGCCGCTGCAATGGCGGTATCCAGCAGGATCGACTCGGGCACCAGCTCGTCGATCAACCCGATCCGGAGCGCCTTCGCCGGTCGCTCGTTCTTGCCGGTGAGGATCAGTTCGAAGGCTGCTCGCACACCGATCAGCCGGGGCAGCCGATTGGAGCCGCCGGCACCGGGAATCAGGCCGAGCTGCACCTCGGGCAGGCCGAGCTGAGTCTTCGGATGATCCGATGCGACCCGGTAGTCGGTGGCCAGGGCCAACTCGAGTCCGCCGCCCAGGCAGGCGCCGTGGATCGCGGCGACGATCGGCTTGGTGCTGTCGGCCAGTTTCTGCATCAGCAACTGACCGTCACGCGACAGTCGAGTGGCATCGTCGGGAGTGCGCAACCGCACGAACTCCTCGATGTCTGCGCCGGCAATGAAGGTGTCGGGCTTGCCGGAGCGGATCACGATCGCCTTGACCACCTCGTCGCGCAGCAACCGTTCCAGCAGTTCCTCCAGTTGCCAGCCGACATCGGTGGTGATCTTGTTGACCGGCTGGCCGGGCAGATCGAAGGTGACGATCGCCACACCGCCGCGCATCTCGGTGGTGAACGCGCTCACGGCACACGCTCCAACACCATCGCGAACCCCATCCCGCCCTGGGCACAGATCGAAATCAAGCCGAACTCCACGTCGCGACGCACCATCTCGTTTGCAAGCGTGGTGACCATTCTCGCGCCGGTCGCGGCGAACGGATGTCCCAGTGCGATTGATCCACCCGAGACATTGGTGCGTTCCCAGTCGACTTCACCCACCGACTGAGCTAGCCCGAGGCGCTCGGCCCAGGCAGCAGAGCCCCAGGCCTGCACATTGCTCAGAACCTGCGACGCGAACGCCTCGTGAATCTCGACCAGCCCCAGGTGCTGCCAGGTGATCCCCGCGCGTTGCAGCGCCAGCGGCACGGCGTAGGCCGGACCCATCAGCAATTGCCAGCCGGGATCGACAGCGGCGACCGCATAGCTGCGGATCGACACCAGCGGCCGATAGCCCAGCGCACGGGAGTGATCCTCCTGCATCAACAGCACCGACGCGGCGCCGTCGGTGAGCGGCGAGGAGTTGCCGGCGGTAACACTTCCATAGCGGCGATCGAAAACCGGCTTGAGCCTGGCGAGCGCCTCCATCGAGGTGTCGGCCCGCACCGTGTTGTCGGTGGCGGCCACCTCGTCCATCCCCCGGCCACCGAACCAGGGCACGATCTCGGCGGCGAGTCGGCCGTCGGCGGTGGCGGCAGCCGCGCGGCGATGACTCATCAGCGCATACTCGTCCTGTGCCTCGCGCGTGATGCCGTTTTCCTTGGCCATCTTCTCCGCCGACTGTCCCATCGACTCACCAGTGCTGGGCTCGGCGATGGCGGGTGCCACCGGCTTGAGGTCGCGCGGCCGCACCTGCGACAGCAAAGCGAGTCGCTCGCCCAGGGAGCGGGCCTTGGCCAGGCCCTGCAGCACCTGGGCGAACTTGCGGGTGTGCAGGATCGGAACGTCGGACAGCACCTCGACCCCGCCGGCGATCACCACCTGGGCGTGGCCGGCGTGAATCTGGTCGGCGGCGTTGGCAATGGCCTGGGCACCCGAGGCGCAGGCGCGGTTGATGGTATAGGCCGGGATGGTCCGGGGAAACTGCGGCAGCAGCGACACCTCGCGCCCCACGTTGGGCACCAGCGGGGAGGGAACCACCTGCCCGTAGATCACCTCGTCCACCTCGTCGCCCCGGATCTCGGTCCGGTAGAGGAGTTCGCGGGTGCAGTGGCGGGCCAGCTCGCTGGCGGTCACGTCGCGGAAGACGGTGCCGGCCTTGGCAAACGGTGTCCGGCAACCTGCCACAACCACCGCGCGCCGGCCGGGAGGGGCGAGAGACATACCTGAAACTAAGGCAGTCGGGGTCGGGAGGGCTCGTCTCGTGTCATCCCGACCGGAGCGACCGCGAAGCGGTTGCGAAGTGGAGGGATCTGCTTTTCTCACTCCTGAAGCCCCACGACTCCGACATCCCAAACCCACCCCGCTATTTTGCAGTCTGTCCAGTATCCGGAGCATTTCGTGGCCCAGTCCGACGACATTCCCGAGATCGCCCTGCCCGCCGAAGCGGTCTACGCGGCGCTGCTCGAATCCCAGTCACCGGTGCCGTTCGAGCGACCGCCCGCCGGCAATGGCAGTGCCCCTGCACCCACGGCGGCAGCCGGGCCGGCGGCCGAGTTGCCGCCGCCGCCCGCCAACGCGGTGCTGCTCAAGGGGCCAGCCGGTGCGCTGGCCCGGAATATGGATGCGTCGCTGGAGATCCCCACCGCGACCACCTATCGCGAGATCCCGGTGCGCATCCTCGAGCGGCGCCGCGCCGAGATCAACGGTGCCCTCAAGGCCGCGGGACGCGACCAGAAACTCTCGTTCACGCACCTGATCGCGTGGGCACTCGTCAAGGCCTGCGGCGAGTTCCCCGTGATGGGGACCGGCGTGCTCAAGCGCGAGGACGGCAGTTACAAGCTGGTGCCCGAGCACGTCAACCTGGGCCTGGCCGTAGATGTCGAGCGCAAGGACGGCTCGCGCGGCCTGGTGGTGCCGGTGCTCAAGAAGGCCGAAACCCTCGGTTTCGCCGAGTTCCTTGATGCCTACGAGGGAGTGGTCCAGAAGGCGCGCACCAACAAGCTGATGCCCGACGACTTTGCCGGCGCCACGATGACGCTCACCAACCCCGGTGGCCTCGGCACGGTGGCCTCGATGCCGCGACTGATGCCGGGCCAGGGCACCATCATCGCCACCGGCTCGATCGCGTATCCGCCCGAGTTCCGGGAGCTGTCGAAGGAGCAGGTCACCGCCCTCGGCGTGGCCAAGGTGATGATGATGAGCAGCACCTACGATCACCGGGTGATCCAGGGCGCCGAGTCGGGGTCATATCTGCGCGCAGTGGACCAGATGCTGCAGGGCGATCACGGCTTCTACGAGGAAGTCTTCGCTGCAATGCAGGTTCCTGCGCCGGCACCGATCGCACCGCCCACGGTCAGCATTGCCGCACCGGCGAAGGCAGCGTCGTCGGCGCCAGCGTCGGTGTCGCCGGGACTGCTGCATCACGTCACCGCTGCGATGTCGCTCATCAAGGCGATCCGCACTCACGGTCATCTTGCGGCTCAACTCGATCCGCTCGGCACTCCGCCGTCCGGCGATCCCGCGCTCGACCCTGCCGGCCTCGGACTCACCCCCGAGGTGATGGCATCGATTCCGACCGACGTGCTGCGCACGGCAGTTCCGGGAGCGACACTGGCAGAAGCGTGGCCGCACCTCAAGGCGACCTACTGCAGCACCATAGCGTACGAGGTCGAGCACATCGCGTCGCACGAACGCCGCGTGTGGCTCCGTCAGCAGATCGAGTCGGGCTCGCATCGCACTCCGCTCGACGCCGAGCGCGCCAAGGCGCTGCTCGAGCGGCTCACCCAGGTCGAGGGGCTGGAACGCTTCCTCGGCAAGGCCTATCTCGGCGCCAAGCGGTTCGGCATCGAGGGCCTCGATATGATGGTGCCGATGCTCGACCTCACGCTCGAGCTGGCGGCCCAGAGCGGCGTGCGCGACGCGGTGCTGGGAATGGCGCATCGCGGTCGACTCAACGTGTTGGCGCACGTGGTCGGCAGGTCGTACGAGGCGATCTTCACCGAGTTCGAGGGTGGCAAGCATCTCGAGGGAGTGATGACTCCCGATGGCGGCACCGGCGACGTCAAGTATCACCACGGCGCCGAGGGCGCGTTCCGCACCCCGGACGGCAAGACGATCAACGTGTCGCTGGCGTCCAACCCGAGTCACCTCGAATTCATCGGCGCGGTGGTCGACGGCAGGGCCCGCGCCAAGCAGACTTCGCGCAAGGGTGCCACCGCGCACCTCGATCCCTCTGCCGCGCTACCGATCGTGATTCACGGCGACGCCGCGTTTCCCGGTCAGGGCGTCGTGGCAGAGACGCTCAATCTCGGCGGGCTGCGTGCCTATGCCACCGGCGGCACGCTGCACATCATCTCCAACAACCAGGTCGGCTTCACCACCGATCCCACTGACGGCCGCTCCACCCGCTACGCATCGGACCTCGCCAAGGGTTTCGACATTCCGATCATCCACGTCAATGCTGACGACCCGGAGGCGTGCCTGGCCGCTGTCCGCCTGGCAATGGCATACCGGATCCGCTTCAAGGCCGACGTGCTGATCGATCTCGTGGGTTACCGTCGCAATGGTCACAACGAGTCCGACGAACCGGCCTACACCCAGCCGCTGATGTACCAGCGGATCAAGGATCATCCGACGGTGCGCGAACTGTTCGCGACCTCGCTGGTCGAGGCCGGTGTCACCAGCGCCGGGCACGCCGACCAGGTCTGGAACTCCGTCTATGACCGCTTCGTCGAGGTGCACACCGCGTTCAAGGCGGGAATGAGCCGGCAGGCCGCGTCGCCCGAACCGACCCGCGCCGACGGTCCGGTCAGCAACAACATCGACACTTCCGTCCCCGCCGAGACCCTGGCCGCGATCAACGAGCAACTGGTCACCTGGCCGGCAGACTTCGCCGTGCTCCCCAAGCTCAAGCGGCAACTGGAGCGCCGACGCACCGCACTCACCGAGCCGGGTGCGATCGAGTGGGCGCACGCCGAGGCATTGGCGTTCGGATCGCTGTTGCTGGAGGGAATCCCGCTTCGGCTCACCGGACAGGATGTCGAACGCGGCACCTTCTCGCAGCGCAACCTGGTGCTGCACGACACCAATACCGGTGCGGCAATGGCACCGATCCAGTCGCTGCCCGGCGCGCAGGCACCGATGGAACTCAGCAACTCGCCGCTGTCGGAACTGGCGGCGATCGGCTTCGAGTACGGCTACGCCACCGCTGCACCCGAGGTACTGGTGATCTGGGAGGCCCAGTTCGGTGATTTCGTCAACGGCGCCCAGGTGATGCTCGATCAGTTCGTGTCATCGAGCCTGGCCAAGTGGGGCGTCACGTCGCGACTCACCTTCCTGCTTCCGCACGGCTACGAGGGCCAGGGGCCGGAGCATTCCAGCGGCCGGATGGAGCGCTTCCTGCAGCTCGCTGCGGAGGGGAACATCCGGGTCGCCAACTGCACCACGCCGGCCCAGTACTTCCACCTGCTCAGGCGTCAGGCCAAGTGGGACGTGCGTCGTCCGCTGGTGGTGTTCACGCCCAAGTCGCTGCTCCGCAAGCCCGAGGCGGGCTCGTCGTTCAGCGAGCTGGTCGAGGGCCGCTTCCAGCCGGTGATCGACGACAACTCATACACCGATGGCGCTGCGGCGCACTCGCTGGTACTCACCTCCGGCAAGCTGTTCTACGACCTGATGGCCGAAGCGGCGGAGCGTTCGGTGCGACCACCGGTGGTGCGCGTCGAGCAGCTCTACCCGCTGCCAGTCGACGAACTGCGCGCCGTGTTCTCGCGCTACCCTTCGCTCACCGAGGTGGTGTGGGCCCAGGAGGAGCCCCGCAATATGGGGGCTTGGAGCTATATGGAACCGCGCCTGCGCGACCTGCTGCCGGAGGGAGTCGCCCTGCGATATGCCGGCCGTCCCGAACGGGCCTCACCGGCAGAGGGCTATCCGGCAGCGCACGCGCTGGAGCAGGCCAGGATCGTCAGCGAGGCGATGGGCGGAAATCAGGCGGGCAGCAAGGCCAAGGTCTGATAAAGGGAGAAGGGAGAAGGGAGAAGGGAGAGGTTTCCTTGCAAGGGCACCTCTCCCTTCTCCCTTCTCCCTTCTCCCTTCTCCCTTCTCCCTTCTCTAGGCCGGCAGGATCGGCCGTTCGCTGGCGTTGCGGGCCAATTCGCGCAACGGCTCCGACAAGTGCTCACCGTAGTGAAGCAGGAACACCCCACGGGAGCGCCGGGCCATCAGGAACGCCAGCAGCGGAGTGTCCGCCTTGGCGGCGTTGCAGGGGCGACAGGCCAGGACCAGGTTGTCGGGCCGGTCATAGGCCGACTGGCCGCGACGCGGCCTGACGTGGTCCAGCGTGATGGTTTCCTCGGGGACCCGGGTGCCGCAATAGGCACATACCGAACCGTGCCGGGCGAGTAGCCACTCTCTGTGGGAGCCGTAGGAGCGTCCTGGGGACCTGCGAAGGCGGGAGCTGCCGTTGCTGCTGACCGGCTCTTCGGCCGGTGGTGCGACGTTCGTGCCGCCGCGTCTTCTTGATCGTGCCACGTACTTCCTTCTTGGAAAAACGGTTTCTACAACCCTGTAACGTTAGCGGGTCGGCACCAGTTCCGGCAGCCCCCACCGCCTGTACACCCAGCCAGAACCGTGCCGACGGGTGCCAGCACCCGGATCCCGGCCGCCAGGCCGAGGCTGACCACACCCTTGATCGCCTGCCGCTGGTGACGATGGACGAGGCCCCGAGGCTCCAGCGTCTGCGCGAGCGGCGTGCCCGGGGAGAAGTCAGGCATCAAAGGATCCGGATCAACAGCCATATCACCAGCAGCAGCACCGCCACTCCGGCCAACAGCATCGCGGTACGTCGCTGCCCGGGATCGCGCGCCGCCCTTCCCCGACTGTCAAACAGCAGATGTGCCCGGGATGTGTCGCCGCCGGGAAATTGATCCAGAGCCGTCAGCACCTGGTCGGCGGTGGCCGGTCGGGCAGCGGGATCAGCGGCATCGAGCCGGTCGAGTATCGCCAGCAATTCCGCCGGAACCACTCGCTGGGGTCCGCCGCTGCCCGCTTGGCGCGCCACCGCCGCCCGACCTATGGTGCCCAGCGCAGCCAGATCCCCGGCGACGCTGCCCGGGAGCCGCCGACCCAGGTGGTGCAGTTGCACGCCGTCGCCTCGCATAACGATCGCGTCGACGCTGAGTGCACCGTGACAGATCCCGCGGCGATGCATCGCCGCGAGCGCCCGCGCCGTGTCACGGAGCAGGCGGACGACTTCGCTGTGCGGCAGCGAACCGTGGCTGGCCAGGCGACTGGCCAGGGTTATACCGGTGGGGGCAGGCTCGACCACCCACGACGAATCGTCGATGGTGCCGGTGGCCAGCGGGGCCACCACTGCGGCGTGAGACAGGGCCCGGATCGATGCCATCCGGTCCAGCAATGCGCCGGCCAGGGGCCCGTCCGGCGGGGCGGGATGCCAGATCACCAGCCGGGAAACCACCGCATCGGCGGCCTCTCCCGGAGCCCGCGCGGCGAATATCCGGCGCGGGCCGTCGGGCGGCAGCTCCTGGTGAATGAGTGCCGAATTACCTACCGCTAGCTGCAGGCGGGCGAGGGTCACGCTCAAAATGTACCTTTGCCGGATGGATGATGTGCTGATTCTTGGCGGCGGCATCGTGGGGGCAGGCGTGGCCCGCGACGCGGCGATGCGCGGCCTGTCGGTCACCCTGCTCGAAAAGCGCACCTTCGGCTGGGGCACTTCATCGCGCTCGTCGCGGATGATTCACGGCGGAATCCGCTATCTCGAACTGGGAGATTTCGGGCTGGTGCGCGAGGCACTGCACGAGCGAGCCACACTGCTCCGGATCGCACCGAGGCTGGTCAGGCAGGCACCGTTCCTGTTCGTGATGGACGAGGGCGAATACTGGCAGTGGTTCCGGGTGGGTGTAGGCGTGATGCTCTACCGGTTGCTCGCCGGCAAACACTCACTCGGCCCACACCATCCGCTCACCAGACGACAACTGGTGGCACGGGAACCCGAACTGGGTTCAGCACCACTCCAGGGTGGTGCGCTCTATCAGGACGCACGCGGCGACGACATCGGCCTGGTGTGGGCCAACATCGCCGCAGCAGAGGCGGCTGGCGCCCGCCTGCTCGAACACTGCGACGCAGACATCCGCGTCGACGAAGATCGAGTCACCGCAATCCTGCCATCGGGCAGGCGGATAACCGCTCGAACGCTGGTGCTGGCGCTGGGGCCGTGGACCGACGAGGGACGCGCCGCAGCAGGGCTGCCCGACCTGGACCTGGTCGGCGGCACCAAGGGAGTTCACCTAACCTTTGCAGCAGATCGCTTCCCGCTGCAACACGCGATCACGCTGCGGCATCCCGACGATCGCCGGGTGATGTTCTGCATTCCCGAACCGGAGCAGCGACGAGTGCTTGTCGGCACAACCGACACGGTGACCGACGAGCCGCCCGAACGACTCACTGTCGGCGACGACGATATCGAATATCTGCTGCGCGCCCTCGCGCACCTGTTTCCCGGGCGCGCGCTGACCAGGCGCGACATCCAGGATCGCTACGCCGGCGTGCGGCCGTTGCTGCAACAGCGCGGCGCAGCCAGCAGTCGCAGCCGGGAACACCTGATACTGCGCGAAGGTCGGGTGCTCACGGTTGCGGGCGGCAAGCTGACCACATATCGGGCTATGTCGGAGGAGATAGTCGACACCCTGGCCCGGGTCCTGGGCCGCGAGCTGCCACCGTGCCGCACTGCCACGGTGGCGCTGCCCGCGTGACGACCCTGTCTCAGTGCTTGATGAGTGAGAGCCCGGTCACCACGCCGTCGGTGTTGTGCGCGAAACGGATTCCGTAAATGCCATCGGTCGAAGCGAGCTTGCCCTCGCCCACCACCGCCGACTTGGGCCAACTGCCCACCTCGGTGCCGTTGATGCTGCAACTCACCTGATCACCGCGAACGGTAACGGCGATGTCCTGGGTAACCGGCTGGTTCTTGCCGGCCGCCTTGTTGATGGCGTCGTTGGCCTCGCCGCGACGGCCGTTCACCTGGAACGGTTCCGGACCGAAGCCGCGCACGATGAAGGTGCCGTTGCCATACGCAGCGCAGTAGAGATACCGCGCCGAATCGGTGCCGAGACCGCTGCCACCGATCACGATGCCGTAGGGGTGCGGGTGATTGTTGACGTTCATATACTCGGGCTCGGTGAACGTCGCCTTGACGGTGTAGTCACCGCTGGCACGATTGGCCGGATTCCAGTAGACCGACGCCGGACCGGTGGTGACCTTGTAGCCACCGCCCTCGACGGCGAAGCGGGCATCGGATATATCCAGTCCGCGGCTCGCCTCGCTGGCGTCGACCTGCCCCTGCCAGCCCGGGGCGTGAACACCGCCGTCGGCGGCGGTACGTACTTCATCCTGCGCCAGCAGCGGCGCGGCAGTCAGCGCCAGCGCGGCAACGACCATACGGGGTGCAATGCGGTACATTGGGTCCTCCAGCGGGGTTCGAGGCAGGTGAGTTGCTCCACGACGTTGTGAAGCTACTCCCGGGGGACGTCCGAGGGGGAGCGCCACCCACGTCCTGCTGCAACCGCCGGCGACCACCTAGATTTGACCCCAGGCCGCCACTTTCGCCCCCGGACCACGATGCAAGCCGAAACTGCATTCTACCTCGCCAACATCCTGGTGACTGTGGTGCTGGCCACGGTGATGACCCACTACTGGCTGCATCGCGAGCGGCAACCGGTGGTGCGCGACTGGGTCTGGTCGGCCTGGGTGCTGGTGCTGGCCGACGTGCTGTTTCTGCTGCGTCCGGAAATGCCGCACTGGCTGGCGCGCACCCTGCCCACCCTGCTGGTCACCGCCGGGCTCGCGGTGCTGCTGTGCGCCACCAAGCGCACCGGCGGTGCGACTCCGCGATATCGCCTGGTACCACTGCTGGTGCTGGCACACTGTGTACTGCTGGTGGCGTTCATCGTGACCGACCATCCGCATTCGCACCTCCGCACTGCCGCCAACGGAATCCTGTGGGGCTCCTTGTCGGTGGCATCGTGGCACAATCTCCGTCGCGGCAGCCCGGCCTACTGGAACTCGCTGATAGCACCCGCCACGGTGTTTCTCATCCACGGCATCTTCCACGCGATGCGCGCTTCGCTGGCGATCTGGTTCGAGGTGCGCGGGATGACCGACGCCGCCGGCGTGCTGCAGATCGTCGGCGACCTCGAAGTGTCGTTCTTCGTGGTCGCACTGTACGGATCCCTGCTGTCAGCGGCACTGCTGACCCGCAACGACGCGCTCGAGAAGGCGATGCAGGATGTGCGCACCCTGTCCGGCCTGCTGCCGATCTGCGCGTGGTGCTCGCGCATCCGCGACGACGACGGCTACTGGAACCGGGTCGGCGATTACATCGCCTCGCACAGCGAGGCCACCGTAACCCACAGCATCTGCGCCGACTGCGCCGCCAAGTCGGCCAGCGGCACCCTGCCGGCCACCCCGCGGGGTCTCGGCAGACAGGGGCCCTGACTGGCAACCCCAGGGCGGTGCGGTCGGTTTATCTTGCCCCCGCCCTGCTGGACGCCACTCGTCATTTTCAGACCGCCCGGACCGCCGTGACCCAGACCACCACCCGCCCAGCGCTCGACATCACCGCCACCAGGACCGCCATCAACGCCATCCGGGTCCTGTCGATGGACGCCGTCCAGGCCGCCAATTCCGGCCATCCCGGCACCCCGATGGCGCTGGCCCCGGTGGCCTGGCTGCTCTGGACCCGCCACCTCAAGCACGCCCCTCAGGCGCCCGAGTGGGCCGACCGAGACCGCTTCGTGCTTTCCTGTGGCCACGCGTCGATGCTGCTGTACTCGCTGCTCCACCTCACCGGCTACGACCTGCCGTTGGAGGAGATCAAGCAGTTCCGGCAGTGGCAGTCGAAGACACCCGGCCACCCCGAGCGCGGCCACACCGCGGGCGTCGAGACCACCACCGGTCCGCTGGGCCAGGGAATCGGCAATGCGGTCGGGATGGCAATCGCCGAACGGATCCTGCGTGAGGAGTACGGCGAGAAGCTGGTCGATCACCGCACCTGGGTGCTGGCATCCGACGGCGACCTGATGGAAGGCGTGTCGCACGAGGCCGCCGCACTGGCAGGCCATCTCCGCCTCGGCAAGCTGACGGTGATCTGGGACGACAACTCGATCACCATCGATGGCCGCACCGATCTGGCCTTCAGCGAGGACGTCGTCGCACGATTCGAGGCCTATGGTTGGCGCACTCTCCGGGTCCACGACGGCAACGACCTCGAAGCGATCGACGCCGCACTGGCAGACGCAGGCAACCAGGACGAACGGCCCACCCTGATCGCGCTCAAGACGGTGATCGCCGATCCGGCACCCACCAAGCGCGACACAGCCGGCGCGCACGGCGCCCCGCTCGGCCACGAGGAGATCGCCGCGACGCGGAAGATCCTCGACTGGCCGGAGGAGCCCTTCTTCGTTCCGGCCGAGGCGTACCAGGCCGGCCGGGCACTGACAGCAGCGGGCAACGACGCGGTCGCCGAGTGGAATGCCAGAGTCGACGCCGATCCCGCCGGTGCGGCGTTCAGGAAGCGACTCGCCGGCGTGCTGCCCGATGGCTGGCAGCAGGCAATTCCCGACCTGACCGACAAGTCGGTTGCTTCTCGCCAGTCGTCGCAGCAGGTGCTCGGCGCCCTCGCCGAGGTGATTCCCGAACTGGTGGGCGGCAGCGCCGATCTCACCGGCAGCAACGGCACCGCAATCACCGCAGGCGGCGTGTTCAGCGCGGACAGCAGCGGGCGCCGCTTTCACTGGGGTGTGCGCGAGCACGGGATGATGGCAGCGGTCAACGGCCTCGCAGCACACGGCGGGTTCCGGCCCTACGGCGCCACCTTCCTGGTGTTCCTCGACTATTGCAAGCCGTCGCTCCGGCTCGCGGCGCTGATGGGCCTGCCGACCCTGGCGATCTTCACGCACGACTCGATCGGTGTCGGTGAGGACGGCCCCACTCACCAGCCGATCGAGCATCTCGCGATGCTGCGCGCGATCCCGGGAATGGTGACCATTCGGCCGGCCGACGCCCTCGAAACTGCTGCCGCCTGGCAGGCGGCGATGGAACGCGACAACGGTCCCACCACGCTGATCCTCACCCGCCAGAAGCTGCCGGCACTGCCGCGCAACGCCGACGCTGCCGATGCCGCGATGCGTGGTGGCTACATCCTGCACGAGCCAGCCGCGACTCCGCGGGCGATCGTGATCGCCACCGGCTCTGAAGTGTCGATCGCACTGGCAGCCGCGGAGCAACTCGACGCCGACGGCGTTCCGACCCGGGTGGTGTCGCTGCCATCGTGGGAACTGTTCCTGGCCCAGGACCCGGCCTGGCAGGAACGGGTGCTGCCGGCCGGCATCACCGTGCGAGTGTCGATCGAAGCCGCCGCTACCTTTGGTTGGGAACGCTTCGTCGGTTGTCGCGGTCGCAGCATCGGCATCGACCACTTCGGCGCCTCGGCGCCCGGCGACCGACTGTTCACCGAATTCGGATTCACTGCGGAGCGCGTGGTCGCCGCAGTCCGCGAACTTGCCTGACCGGGAGATCCCGTGCCGCACCCACTGATCCGCCTCGGCAACCTGGGCCAGAGCCCGTGGTATGACTTCATCACCCGCGAGCTGATCGCGTCGGGCAACCTGGCGCGACTGATCGACGAGCAGGGCCTGCGCGGGATGACTTCCAACCCGACGATTTTCGAGAAGGCGATCACCGGTTCGACCGACTACGACGCCGACATCACCTCCCTCGCAGCGGACGGAGCCGCTCCAGAGGCGATCGTCGAGTCGTTGATGGTGAGTGACGTGCAGGCCGCCTGCGACATCTTCCTGCCAGTGTACGAGGATCGCCGCAACGGCGACGGCACCGTGTCGCTGGAAGTGCCGCCCACCCTGGCCCACGACACCGACGGCACCATCGCCGCCGCGGAGCGCTTGTGGGCGCAGGTCGACCGGGCCAATGCGATGATCAAGGTCCCCGGCACGCTGGAGGGGCTCCCCGCCATCACCCACCTGCTGGCACAGGGCGTCAACGTCAACGTCACCCTGCTGTTCAGCGTCGAGCGCTACCACCAGGTGATGGATGCGTTCTTCCGGGGACTGGAGCAGCGCCTGGCTGCCGGCAAGGGCATCGCCGAACTGCACAGCGTGGCCAGTTTCTTCGTGTCGCGCCTGGATGGCCAGACCGATCCGGCAATCAGGTCCGCCGGCCAACCGGCTGCATCGCTGCTCAACCGGATCGCGATCGCCAATGCGATCGGGGCATACGAGGCGTTCAGTGCATCGTTGCTGACACCGCGCTGGCAGGCACTCGCCAGCCACGGCGCTTCACCGCAGCGACCGCTCTGGGCGTCGACCTCCACCAAGGATCCGAGCCTGCCCGACACCTACTACGTCGAGGCACTGATCGCGCCTGACACCGTCAACACCATTCCGCCCGACACCTTCGCCGCCTACGCCGATCACGGCGAACCCCACGTGCGCATCACGCCCGACGCCGAGGCGGCGGCCCGGGATGCGCTGGCAAGGTATCACGCACTCGGGCTGCCGTCGCTGGCGGAGCGCACCGCATTTCTCGAACGCGACGGCGTCGACAAGTTCAGCGCAAGCTGGCACGCACTGCTCGACGCGGTGGCGACCAAGGCCGGCACTGCGAGTGCGTGATGCCGGCAGGTTCCGGGGCGGGGTGTCCACGGATTGAGCGACGAGTCGTCCCACTCCGGATGAGACACCTCCGCACCTGCATTGCCGCACTGCTGTTCGTGGTCCTCCACTCGTCGCTGCTCGCAGCACAGCGGGTCTCACTCGATTCGATCGAACGCGTCATCGATGCCGGCGCTTACTGGCACGCCAGCAAGCTCGCCGCCCCACATCTGGCAAGCGACGGCGGTTCGCCCGAAGCACGGATCGCCGCAGCGCGCGCAGCCGCCGGCTGGCTGGGCTGGAGCACCGTGGTGCGGCTGCTCGACGATGCGCCCTGGCTCGAAGGCCGGTTCGACCGGCTCGGCCACCGGTTGCTGGCCGAAGCGGCGCTGGCCGAGAATCGCACCGCCGACGCACTGCGTCACGCACGCGCATCACTCACGAAGACATTGCTGCCGCGCAGCGACGCCGAGGCGGCCCGCCGCTGGGTGTTGCTGGCGCGCGCACACGAGCGCGCCACCACCTGGGACAGCGCCGCAGCGGCCTACACCCGCGCAGCGGCACTGTCGCCCGACATCGGTGGCTGGCTGGCATTGCGCGCCGCATCGACCACGCGCGACGCCGCTGCGCGCAAGCGATTGTATGCGGGAATCGACATTCCGGCCGCACGTGCCCGAATCGACTGGACCGAAGCTGCCACCCTGGCCCGGTTCGACGACCGCAGCAGTGCAGCCACGCTGTATGCCCGCCTCGGTGCCACCGCGACGTCACTGCGACTGCGCTACGAGGTGGATCGGAGCGCTGCCGGTCGGGCCCGGATCACCGAGGAACTGCTGGAACTGGTGCGTCGCGGTGCGCCGAGGACCGAGGCACGACAGGCGATCGAGATAATCGCCGGATACAGCGTGCCGGTGACGCGGAGCGAATCGCTGCTGGTGGCACGTCAGGCCAGCGAACTCGGCAGCGCCAGCACCGCCAACCAGTGGTACGGCGCACTGTCACGCAGCGGCCCCATCGGAACCACCGACAGGATGGCGTGGGGCGCCGCCGAATCGGCGCTGGGTCGCTGGGGCGCGGCATCGATCACCTATCGAAAGGTCACCAGTGGCAGCGAGGCCGGTCGCGCCGCGTATCTGGCTGCCCGAGCCGATCTTCGCGCCGGCAAGACCGGTGCGGCAATCGCGCAGTTGAATCGGATTCCCGCGCGCTTCCCCGACGACACCTTTGCAACTGGCACCGCGCTGTATCTGCTGGGCGACCTGGCACTGGATGCCGACAGGGCCGATTCAGCACGAGCACTGTTCCGGCACATCGTTCGGGACTATCCCACCTCCGAGTATGCCGAGCGTGCGGCGCTGGTGGCACCACTGATCGCCTATGGCCGGGGCAGCTATGCGATTGCGCGTGACGAACTGCAGGATGCGATCGCCAGCGGCGTGCTTGCAGGCTTCGCCGCCGACGCGGGTCGCTACTGGCTGGCAAGAAGCCTGGATGCACTCGATGATCGCGAGCTGGCAGCCGCGCACTACCGCGAACTGATCAAGCGTGGTCCCGAGAACTATTACGCCATCCGTTCCGCGGCGCGGCTCGATGTCACGCCCTGGCGTATGGAACCTGCCGCAACAGTTGCGGCGTCAAGGGTTCCCGATCCGATCGCGCGTGCTGCCGTGCTGCAGGACCTGGGACTCGAGGTGGAGGCACGGCACGAACTCGACGCCTATGTCGATGCGGCCGCCACGCCTGAGCAGATGATCGCGGCGGGGAGGGCATTGCTCGCCGCGGGCCACCCGGCCCGTGCCAGTCGGATCGGTCAGCGCGCGATTGCGGCAGGAGCGGCGCGCAACGCCGACACCTGGCGGCTGGTGTATCCGCTCCCATTCGAGTCGGCGCTGATCACGGCGAGCAGAACCAGCAACCTCGATCCGTGGCTGGTTGCGGCACTGATCCGGCAGGAATCGGCATTCGAACCCAGCGCCACCTCACCAGTGGGAGCCCGCGGGCTGATGCAGATGATGCCGGCCAACGGACCCTCACTCGCTCGCCAGATCGGCTTGTCCGACTACGACCACGCGCTGCTCTGGCAACCCGACGTGAACCTCGCGATGGGTACCAGACACTTCGCCGAGGCGCTGCGCCGCTATCCCGACCTGGAGCGGGCGCTGGCCGCGTACAACGCAGGCGGTTCGCGGGTCACCCGCTGGAGTGCCACGCTGCTCAGCGACCGCGCCGGGTTCGACCCGGAACTGTTCGTGGAGCGGATTCCGTACCTGGAAACCCGGGGGTACGTGCGAAACATCGTGGTCAACCGCGAGATGTATCGGCTGGTCCACGGACGATAGACGTGAGCCGTCTCACGTCTCACGTCTCACGTCTCACGTCTCGCTTCGAAACCTTCCTCCCTTGCTGATCCAGCAACAACGGATGATGGGCGGTGACGAGCGGAGTGTCTCTTCCGAGCAGGCGCGCGAGCAGCAATTGCCGCCCGGTGGAGGTGAGCAGGTCATCGCCCCTGATTATCAGGTTGACACCGTGTTCGATGTCGTCGACCACCACGCACAGTTGATAGGTCCACTGGCCGACTGCGTCGCGAATCACCGGGTCGCCGTGCTCGCGGGCCGGGTGCTGCCTGATCACGTCGTGGATCAGGTCGGCAGATGCGGTCGGTTCGTCGGGCAGCATCACCCGCACCACGTGCCTCCCCTCGCGCTCGATCGGCTTGCCGCGGCAGGTGCCGGGATAGCGCCGCTCGCCGGATTGGTCGGGCGGTCCCAGGTCACCGCGGGTGCAGGTGCAACCGTAGAGCAGGCCCATCCCTGCCAGGCGATCGAACGCGGCCCGGTAGCGCTCGGGATTGTCGCTCTGCCGATACGGCGACGGAGCCGGTCCTCGCAGCGATCGGAGCGAATCGGGGTCGACTTCGAGGCCGGAGCGCTCCAGTTGATCCAGGATGGTGCGCTCGAACTCGGGGCGACAACGACCGGCGTCGTGATCCTCCATCCGCACCACCACCCTCGCTCCGGTGAGTCGGGCCAGATCGCGAATCCAGGCGATGTGGAGCAGGTGACCCCGGTGCAATGCACCAGTGGGTGACGGTGCGAAGCGGGTCACTACCGGCCCCAGCAGGGAATCCCGCCAACCCGACCATCGGGTCGCGGCGGTGGAACCGATCGATGAACTCAGGAGGTCTCCGGGAAGTCGGGTCATATCCTGGGGGAAAGTAGGTGTGACCCGGCGCCGTCCGGATCCGGTTCAGTTCGAGCCAGCCGGCGGTCCGGAGGCTCCGGTACCGGCACCCTGCAGCAGCCAATCGGAGACCTGCCCGAGAATTCTTGCCTGAGTCCCCGGTCCGAGGTCGCTGCAGACGCCATCGGTGACGATGGTCGCCCGTGAGACGCCTGGTCGCGCCAGCTCGCTCGCGTGCAGCAACCCGAAGTCGACCAGGCCAGGCTGGTTCGAAGCCACCACCATCACTGGCGCATCCGAATCACCGCGCAGCGCGAGACCGGCTCGTTCCCACCAGCGCGACGGTTCGACCAGCCAGGGCCGGGCTGCGTACCACTCGCTCCACATCGGCAGATCGGGCTTGCTGCTGCCGGCCAGCCAGTCACCACCGGCGCAGTACAGCACCGCACTGTCGATCCGATCGTCCGCTTGCCTGAGGGCCGCTGCACTAACCGCACCGGCACCGAAGCCGATCACGCTCACCCGGGTGCTGTCGGCCAGTGCCCGCTCGACCAGCATATCGATCGCGGCACGAGCATCGGCGATGTCGCTGTCCGGCCAGCGACCTGCCAGGCCGTTGGCGATGTCATAGCCGAAACCGGTGGAGCCGCGCGGATTGAGCCGCAACACCAGCGCACCGGAGTTTGCCAGGGCGAGCGCGTTCGGCGCATATCCCGCACCCGCCATCGCGTGCGGACCACCGTGGAGCGACACCACCAGCGGCCAGCGTCGTTCGGTGCTGAACCCTGGTGGCCGGATCAGCCAGCCGTGCAACGTGTTGCCGGCAACCGGGATGTCGAGTTCCTCGATCTCGCCCTCGAAACCCGCCATCTGCGCCTCGATCATCACCAGCAGCTCGTGCGGCTTGTCGAGCGGGAAGCGCACCAGTGTACCGGGAGAGTGCGCAGTGCGACGCACTGCGAGAGCCCAGTTGCCGCGAGCGGCAACCGCCTCCAGCGACAGTGTGTGGGTGCCTGAAGTGCCCACACCCGGACGGCCGTTGCGGCTGTCGACCCGTTGAATGTTGCGCGAGCCGCGATCCTCGGTTGCAAACCAGACGGTGCGTGAATCATTGCCCCACGCAACGTCGAGCGCGTCGTGGTCCAGTCCCACCGTGAGCCGCTTCAGCCCGGTGCCGTCGGGCCTGAGCACGATCAGTTCAGACGCCATCCAGCCCGCCGACCCCAGCGCCTGACCTGTGAACGCTATCCAGTCGCCATCGGGCGACACCCTGGGCAGGTGCCAGCGGCCACCGGCTCCCGCCAGGTAGCGACGGTTGCCGTCATCCGCATCGATGATGAACAGCGACGCGCCGCCGGGATGCTCCGCCGAGCCGTCCTGCCTGCCGGAAGCCACGATGCGATGGTTGTCGAGCCAGTCGAACTCGATCAGGCCGTCCAGTTCCGGTTCCGCAGGCCCCAGCGCGAAGTCGTCGCCAGTCAGTCGGGCTGGCGTGCCATCGGTGATGTCGACGACATACAACGACTGCCGCTCACCAGGCAGGCCGGGGGAAAGTTCTGCACGGCCCAGCGACACGACCGGTGTCGCCGCAAACGCGATTCGTCGGCCATCCGGCGACCAGCGGAACGCGGTAATGTCGGTGTGGTCGCCGCCGAGCTCGCGATCGACGCTGCTTGCCCCGTCGCGCACCAGCAGCCGGGTGCGTCCGCCGGAGTCGGCCAATCTCGCCAGTGCAGCACCAACTGGCGCGAACGCCGGGGCGAATCCCGACCCCACCACGGCAGGCGTGCCTCCCCGTGCGGCAACGGTGTGGACCCGCATCACGAAACGGTCGCCCGCCACATCCGCCTCGCGCATCGTGTACGCCACCAGCTCGCCGGCCACGTCGATGGCACCGTCGACCACCGCATCACGGTCGAAGAACTGCGCCGGCAGCGCCATCGGTGATGCCAGCGCCAGCATTGCCAGGCAATGTCGCAGCATCAAGGCGTCGACCGCCGGGCCATCTCGCCCTGCACCCGCGCGATCAGCATCTCGACGGCGATCCGGTTGTGGCCTCCCTCGGGAATGATCACGTCCGCCCAGCGCTTGGACGGTTCCACGAACTCGATGTGCATCGGCCTCACTGTGGCCAGATACTGTCTCACCACGTCCTCCACGGTCCGGCCGCGCTCTGCGACATCGCGCAGCATCCGCCGGATGAAGCGGATGTCGTCGGCAACGTCGACGAACACCTTGATGTCGAACAGCTCCCGCAGTCGCGGCTCGTTGAACAGCAGGATGCCATCGACAATGACGATCGGCGCGGGATCGATGCGCACCTTGGCGGCCGCCCTGGTGTGGGCGGCGAAATCATAGGTCGGCTTGTCGATCGGCAGGCCGCTGGCCAGTGTCTCGAGGTGACTGGCCAGCAGGTCGTTGTCGAGCGCGTCGGGATGGTCGAAGTTGACGGCGCGGCGCTGGTCGAGCGTCAGGTGCGAGAGGTCGGCGTAGTAGGCATCCTGGTCGATGAAGGCGGCGGGCACGCCAGCCGACTCGACAATCGCGCGGGCCACGGTGGTCTTGCC